>JBKPBS010000156.1:0-23832 GCA_046726915.1 Actinomycetota bacterium | reverse complement strand
ACATATCCTCCGCCGAACGAACCGCCGCCCTCGACGGCTGGCTCTGGACCTACAATCACCGCCGACCACACGGCTCCCTCAACCACAAGCCGCCCATCGCTCGCCTCAACGAGCTGAACAACCTGGCTGGGTCCTACAGCTAGAACAGGACGGTCGGTGAGCTCACCCCTTCACCGCTGTAGTAAGCGCCGGGCCCGCCCAGCCGAACCGAGTTAGGCTCCGCCCCATGCGAGCGGTGCAGATCGAGGAGTTCGGCGGACCCGAGGTGCTCAAGGTGGTGGATCTGCCGAAGCCCGAGCCCGGGAACGGCGAGGTCCTCATCGAGGTCTCGAGCGCCGGCATCAACTTCGCCGACACCCATCAGCGCGAGAACTCCTACCTGTCGCGCTACGAGGTGCCGCTCGTGCTCGGCGGCGAGGTGGCGGGCACGACCCCGGACGGGCGGCGCGTCGTGGCGCTGCTCCGGTCCGGCGGCTATGCCGAGTACGCGGTGGCCCCCGAGGCCACGGTCTTCCCGATCCCCGACGGCGTCGATGACGGCACGGCGCTCGCGCTGATCATCCAGGGCCTCACCGCGTGGCATCTCTTCAGGACCAGCGCGAAGCTCGCTCAGGGCGAGTCCGTCGTGGTGGTCTCGGGCGCCGGCGGAGTCGGCAGCCTGGCGGTGCAGCTCGCGAAGCCCTTTGGCGCCGGGCGCGTGATCGCCACGGCGAGCACCGAGGAGAAGCGCGCGAAGGCCGTCGAGCTCGGTGCCGACGCGGCCGTGGACCCGGCGAGCGAGGACCTGAAGGGCGCGCTCATCGAGGCGAACGAGGGCCGCCCCGTCGACGTCGTGCTCGAGATGTCGGGGGGGCGCGTCTTCGACCAGTGCGCCGAGGCGCTCGCGCCGTTCGGGCGCATCGTGGCGTACGGCATCGCCGGCCGCGAGCAGAACACGCTCGAGACTGGCCGGCTGATGCGAAAGAGCCGCGCGGTGATCGGGTTCTGGCTCATGCACTGCCTCGGGCGCCGCGAGATGATGGAGGAACCGCTGCGCGACCTCTTCGAGCGCGCCGCGCGCGGCGAGCTGGTGGCACAGCTGGGCACCACGTACGCGCTCTCGGACATCCGCCGGGCGCACGAGGACCTGCAGGGCCGGCGCACCACGGGGAAGCTGTTGCTGGACCCCTCCCGCTAGCGTCAGGGGCAGCAAATGACGAAGTTCGCAGATCTCGGCCTCTCCGAGTCGACCCTCGAGGCCCTCGCCCATCTGGGCTACGCAAGTCCCACACCGATCCAGGAGCAGGCGATCCCGCCGCTCCTCGAAGGGAGGGACGTGATCGGCCAGGCCCAGACCGGCACCGGCAAGACCGCCGCCTTCGGCCTGCCGATGGTCGAGTACGCCGACCCGGACGACCCGAGCGTCCAGGCGCTCGTGCTCACCCCGACCCGGGAGCTCTGCATCCAGGTGACGCAGGCGCTGCGCGCCTACGGCGCGAGCAAGGGTCTCAACGTCGTGGCGATCTTCGGCGGCGCCCCGATCCGCGACCAGGCGGCGCGCCTCAAGGAGTCCCAGATCGTGGTTGGCACGGTCGGCCGCGTAATGGACATGATCGGACGCCACCACCTGTTCCTGGACGACGCCCGCTACGTGATCCTCGACGAGGCAGACGAGATGCTCGACCTCGGCTTCCTCGAGGACGTGGAGTCGATACTCCGGCGCGCGCCGATGGGCCGCCAGACCGCTCTCTTCAGCGCCACGGTCCCGCCCGAGATCCGCCGCCTCGCCGACACATTCATGCACGACCCGGTGGAGATCAAGGTGCGCGCCGCGACGCTCACGATCGACACCGTCGACCACTACTTCGTCGAGGTGCCGGACCGCGAGAAGCCGGACGCGCTCGTGCGGGTGCTAAAAGAGGAGCGCCCGGAGCAGGCGATCGTCTTCGTGCGCACCAAGATCGGTGTGGACCGGCTCGCGCGCCGTCTCGGCGACGCGGGTGTGCGCGTGAAGGCCCTACATGGCGACATGTCCCAGGGCCAGCGCGACGGCGTGATGATCGCGTTCAAGGGCGGTCGCGAGCGCCTGCTCATCGCAACCGACGTCGCTGCGCGCGGGCTCGACATAACCGGCGTCAGCCACGTCGTGAACTACGACATCCCGAACTCCCCGGACATCTACGTGCACCGCATCGGCCGCACGGGCCGGGCGGGTGAGAGCGGGCGCGCCGTGACGCTCATCACGCCGAAGCAGCGGCGCGAGCTCGAGGCGATCGAGCGCCACGCGAAGACCGAGATCGAGCCGTGGAGCGCGAACGGGAAGCCGCGGCAGCGCGATCCCGACCGCCAGACGCGCCGCCCGCGCCACACGAAGCCGCACCCGCGCGACGGCGTGCCATACGCAAAGCTCATCCTCGCCGCGGGCCGGCAGCACGGGATCGAGCCGGCAGACGTGGTGAGCGCCGTGGTGGACCACACGCACCTCGAAAACGACGACGTCCGGAACGTCAAGGTCCTGGAGCGCTTCGCCTTCGTCGACGTGCCCGCGGACCGGGCAGGGCAGGTGGCGGAAACGGTTTCTGGCAATCAGGTCCGGGGAGTCGAGCTCCGGATGGAGGTCACGAGGAAGACATGAGCACGGCAACCATGCACACCAACCACGGCCCAATCGAGCTCGAGCTGTTCGACGGCGACGCGCCGATGACGGTCGACAACTTCCAGAAGCTCTCGCGCGAGGGCTACTA
The DNA here is from genome assembly GCA_046726915.1 of Actinomycetota bacterium. Taxonomy (GTDB): domain Bacteria; phylum Actinomycetota; class Thermoleophilia; order Solirubrobacterales; family Thermoleophilaceae; genus JACVRW01. Next base: position 21,109 of record JBKPBS010000156.1, on the reverse strand, counting down.
CGACGGGCTGATCTTCCACCGCGTGATCCCCGACTTCATGATCCAGGGCGGGTGCCCGCACGGCACCGGCACCGGCGGCCCGGGCTACGAGTTCGAGGACGAGATCAACGACCACAAGATCGAGCGCGGCGCGCTTGCGATGGCCAACCGCGGCCCGGACACGAACGGCAGCCAGTTCTTCATCGTCACGACCGAGGCCGCCCCGTGGCTGGACGGGAAGCACACGGTGTTCGGCCGCGTCACGGCGGGCATGGAGGCCGTTCAGGCGATCGAGGGGCTCGAGACCGGGCCGGGCGACCGCCCAGTCGACGACGCGAAGATCGACCGCGTGGAGGTACATGACGGTTGAGCTCCTGTGGTGGGAGGGCTGTCCGTCCCATCCGGAGGCGCTGGCAGACCTCGAGCGCATCCTGCGCGAGGAAGGAATCGCCGCAGAGGTGAGGCGCGTGGAGATCGAGGACGACGAGCAGGCGCGCCGTGAGCGCTTTCCGGGGTCGCCGACCATCCGCATCGACGGCGAGGACATCGTGCCGCCCGGCGACGGGGAGCCGTTCTCGCTCACCTGCCGCGTCTACCGCCTGCGCGACGGGCGGGTATCGCCGAAACCAGACCCCGAGGACCTGCGCGATGCGCTGAGGAGAGCGGCATGATGCGCATCGGCGACAGGGCGCCCGAGTTCACGCTGCCGGACACCGGGGGAACCGAGCACTCGCTCGAGACGCCGGCGGTGGTTGTCTTCACCTGCAACCACTGCCCGTACGCACTCGCCTGGCACGACCGGCTTGCGGATGCCGCGCGCGACTACGCGGACGTCCACTTCTACGCGATCAACCCGAACGACGCGGAGCGCTACCCGCGCGACTCGCTCGAGGCTATGCGCGAGCGGGTGGAGAGCGATGGCGACTGGCCGATGCCGTACCTGCGCGACGAGTCGCAGGAGGTGGCGCGCGCCTACGGCGCGAAGACGACCCCCGACGTGTTCGTGTTAGACGCCGAGGGCGCGCTCCGCTACCGCGGCGCGCCGGATCCCGATTACCAGAACCCGAGCCAGAACGCGGCCTGGCTGCGCGAGGCGCTCGACTCTGTGCTGGCCGGCGAGGACGTGACACGGCCCGAGACCGACCCGGTCGGCTGCAGCGTCAAGTGGAAGTGATCGCCCGGATCGCGGCATCGGTGTCGCGCAGATCCTGAAGCAGGGCGTCCGGCTCGGATTCCCTCAGCGCGTCGAGCTCGGCGAAGCCGGTGGCCACGGCCACCGCCCGTGCGCCGGCCTCGCGAGCAGCGAGCACGTCGAGCGGGGTGTCGCCCACCAATACGGCGCCGGTCGGCTCTCCGTAGCGTTCTGCCGCCCGCTCGCGGGCGATGGCGACCAGGTCGGAGCGCCGGTCGTGCGGATCCGAGCCGTACGCGCCCGCCTCGAAGTCGAGCCAGCGGTCGAGCCCGAAGGCGCCCACCTTCACAGCGGCGTTCGCCTCGATGTTCCCGGTGAGGAGCGAGTTCACGACCCCGTCCGCCTCGTGCAGCGCGGCGAGCGTCTCGCGAACGCCCGGATACACGCGCCCCTCGGCCGCGATCAGCTCCTTGCGCGCTGCGAGCTTCGTCGCGAGCTGCTCGAGCACAGCGGGCAGGTGCTCGGCGGAACCGTTCAGCATCGACAGAGCGATCTGATGGTCGGTGCGGCCGGCGTAGTCGACCCACTCAGGATCGCCGCCGACGACCGCCGCGTACGCCTCTTCGAAGGCACGCCGGCCGTGGCCGGCCGAGTCGACTAGCGTGCCGTCGATATCCCATAGGACGAGAAGCACGTGACCATCTTCGCGCTTGTCCACGGCGCCTGGCACGGCGCCTGGTGCTGGGAGCGGGTGACCGGCCCGCTCCGAGAGCGCGGCCACGAGGTCGTGACCCCCGAGCTTCCCTCCGAGGATACGAAGCTCGGCCTCGAGGACTACGCCGAGACGGTCGACCGGGCGCTCGGCGGCGCCGATGACGTCATCCTCGTTCCGCATTCGCTGGGCGGGCTGGTCGGCCCGGTCGTCGCGGCGCGGCGCCCGCTGAAGGCGCTGGTCTACCTGTCCGCGCTCGTGCCCGAGCCGGGGCTCAGCTTCTCCGAGCAGCTCGGGGCGTCCTCCGAGCAGGTTCTCCTCTTCGAGGGAGGCCGGATGGTCGACGACGAGGGCCGCTCGTACTGGGGCGACCGGGAGGCGACGACGACCATCATGTACGGCGACCTGGAGCCCGACGACGCCCAGTGGGCGTTCGATCGCCTGCGCTCCCAGGCGCAGAAGTCCCAGGGCGAGCCCTCGCCCACCCCGCCGCCTGACCCGCGCGTGGAGTCGATCATCGCCACTAACGACCGACTCCTGAGCCCGGCGTGGTCGAGGCGTGTGGCGCGCGAGCGGCTCGGCGTGGAGCCCGTCGAGATCCCCACCGGGCACTTCTCGATGATCACGCACCCCGACCTGCTGGCCGACGCGCTAGCGCAGCTCGACGCCGAGTAGCTCCTCGAGGCGCGGCAGCGTTCGCTCCGCGCCGCGGTGCAGCACCGCGGTCATCCCGACCGCCTCTGCGCCCTCGCAGTTCTCGCGCAGGTCGTCCACGAAGACACACTCGGCGGGCGCGAGCCCCACGCGCTCGCAGCCAAGCTCGTAGATCGCCGGTTCCGGCTTGTGCATTCCCTCGTCGCCCGAGATCACCACGCCGTCGAAGAGCTCCGGGAAAGTCGAGCGGTCGTAGCGGCCGGCGCCCATCGAGTTCGAGATCAGGCCGGTCCGCACACCTTGCGCGCGAGCGCGGCGCAGCGCCTCGACCATCTCCTCGTCGGGCTCGATGTGGCCGAACATGCGGTCAACCAGGCCGTCGCGGCGCCCGGGCTCGAGCCGAAGCAGCTCGCCGAAGCGCTCCGCGAACTCCTCCTCCGTCAGCTCGCCGCGCTCCAGCCCGCGCACGGACTCGAGCGCGCGCGGATCCTCGCGAAAGAGTCGCTTGATCGTCTCCGGGTCGAGCCCCTCGTCCTCGCAGAAGGCGCGGAACGACTCGAAGACGTCCGTGGTCAGAACGCCGCCGAAGTCGACCAGCAGGCCCTTCATCCGTGGGCGATCTCCCGCGCCTTCTCCGCGAGCATCGGCACACCCCTGTCGAACAGCCCGAGGTACTCGTCATCCGAACTGCCGGCCTGGAAGCGCTTGTAGTTGCCCTCCATGAACACGGCCGCCTTCCAGAGCGCGAGCGCCTGGTACCAGTTGAGTGCGGAGACGGGGCGCCCCGTCCGCTCCTCGTAGCGGGAGATCAGCTCCTCGCGCGTGAGGAAGCCCTCGCGCCGTGTCACGGCGTTCAGGTTCGCGAACATCGTGTCCTCCGGGTCGTCCGGCTCGACCCATGTGACGGTGAGGTAGCCCACGTCCGCCAGCGGGTCGCCGATCGTCGAGAGCTCCCAGTCGAAGATCGCCACGAGCTCGGCGGGCGCGGTGTCGGCCATCATCACGTTGCCGAGCCGGTAGTCGCCGTGAACGATCGTCGACTCGGGCGACTCCGGCATGTTCTCCCGCAGCCACTCGCCGAGCTCGTCCACGACCTCGAGCTCGCGCGTCTTGTTGTGCTCCCACAGCCCGGTGAAGCGGCGCAGCTGCCGCTCCAGATAGCCGGTCGGCTTACCGTAGTCCTCGAGGCCGCACTCCTCCCAGTCGACGCTGTGCACCTCGACGAGCGCGTCCACCAGCTCCTCGGCCGTACGGCGGCGCTGCTCCGGCGTGTCGAGCCTGTCCGGGATCGAGCTGGCGAGAACGCTCCCGTGCACCTCCTCCATGACGTAGAACGGCACTCCGAGCACCGACTCGTCGTTCCCCACGGCCAGGACCGCCGGCACCCGCACAGGTGTGCCCTCCAGGGCGCGCAGCAGGCGCGCCTCGCGCAGCACGTCGTGGGCGGAGGGTGGCAGCGGGGGCCGTGGCGGGCGCCGCAGCACGACGCGCGCGTCGCCCCGCTGCAGCAGGAAGGTGATGTTCGAGTGCCCCTCGCCGATCCGCTCGGCCTCGACGCGCCCTTCGCCGATGCCGTGGGCATCGAGGAACTCCTCGAGCGGCTCGCGTACCAAGAGTGGAGGCAGCCCGAGTCCTGCGGCGTCCTCCGCTGTGTCGACCACGTCCATCGCGGCCGGGAATCCTATGTCGTGGCCCAGGCCTCCACGAGGAACCAGCCCTGGCGCCCCTCGCTGTCGCGCACGAGCTCCACGCGCATCCTGGTCGGCACGTCCCGGCCGTCCGGCGGCACGAGCCGCACGTCGAACTCACGCAGGTGCGCGCCGCCGGCGAGTACCTCGACGAGGTGCGCTGCCACGTAGCGGCGGTCGGCGGCGTGCACGAGCTGGCGCCAGCCCAGATGGCGCAGCGCAGGCTCGTCGAGCTTGACGAGCGTGCAGAAGGACTCGTTCGCGTTCCAGACGGTCCCGTCCGTGCCGATCACCGCCCGCGCGCCGTTCGCGTTCATGGGAATGTCCATCGGACCTACAGATTCGACCCCGACCCGCGTTTCTCCCATCAGCCGAGTGGCCTGACATTTTGCGCCGGGCCATCCTCCGTTCGGCCTCCTACGTTCGCGGGAGGGGAGGATGTTAAAAATTGCGCCGTGGCGAGCAACCGCATCCGGGTGCTGATCGCCGATGACCATCCGCTCTATCGCACCGGGCTTGTCGACACCGTCAAGCGCAGGCCCGAGCTCGAGCTGGTCGGGCAGGCGGAGGACGGCGCCGCCGCACTCGAGGAGATCCGCAGCCTCACGCCGGACGTCTGTGTGCTCGACGTGAAGATGCCCGGGCTCGGCGGGGTCGAGGTGCTCAAGGCGCTGGACCGCGAAGGGCTCGAGGTGCGAGTCGTGTTCGTCTCCGCCTACTACGACAGCGACGTGGTCTACGGCGCCCTCGGCAGCGGCGCGTCGGGCTACCTGTCGAAGGACTCGAGCGGCGACGAGATCTGCGACGCGCTGGTGGCGGCCGCGCAGGGCCGGACGACGCTGGGCACGGACGTCCAGGCCGCAGTCGCCCAGGAGATCCGCCGGCGCAGCGGCGACCACGAGCGCCTGCTCACGCCGCGCGAGGACGAGATCCTCCGGATGACAGCCGACGGGATGTCGGCGCCGGACATCGCCCGGACGCTTCACCTGGGCGCCACCACGGTCAAGACCCATCTCCAGCGCGTGTACGAGAAGCTCGGGGTGTCGGACCGCGCCGCGGCCGTCGCCGAGGCTATGCGCCGCGGGATCCTGGACTAGGCCGGCCGTTCGGCTCGGGCATCCAGAAGTCGACCGTCGTGCCGCCGCCCGGGGTGCTCGTGAGCGCGAAGCGTCCGCCGGCCGCCTCGGCGCGCTCGCGCATCGAGACGAGCCCGATGTGGCCGGCCTCCGCGGGCGCGTCCGGCGCCGGCAGCTCGAAGCCCACGCCGTCGTCGCGCACGCGCACGGCGACACCCACGCCACGCCGTTCGAGCAGCACCTCGACGAGGCCGGCGCGAGCGTGCTTGCGGACGTTCGTGAGCGCCTCGAGCGCCACCCGGTACAGGACCGCCCGCACCTCCGGCGAGGGCTCCGTCTCAAGGCGGTTGTCGACGCGCCAGTCGAAGCCGTCGTGGCTGAAGCCGTCGGTGAGGAACGACTCGAGCGCCGCAGCCAGGCCCGCCTCGTCCAGGGCCGGCGGACGCAGCTCGAAGAGCAGCCGCCGCAGGCGCCGGTTCGCCTCGGCGAGCGCCTCGCGCACATTCGCGCCGGCTTCGCGCGTGACCGGGTCGCTCAGCTCGGCGATCAGCGCGTCCATGCGCAGGCCGGCCGCAGCAACCGCCTGGGCGGTGTCGTCGTGGATGTCCGCGGCGATCCTGCGGCGCGTCTCCTCCTCCACCGCGACGAGCTCGGCCAGCAGCCTGGCCTGCTCGGCCTGGCGGCGCTCGATGTCCTCCGCCGCCGAGTTCAGGGCATTCGCGACGTCGGTCAGCTCACCGAGGCCGCGCGGTACGCGGGCACGCGCGCTGAGGTCCCCGGCACCGAAGCGGCGCGCCGAATCCACGATCTCCGATGTCCAGCGCTCCAGCAGGAGCTTGGTCGCAACGTAGCTCAGCGCCAGCGCCAGCACCAGCCCGAGGAGGCCGAGCAGGAAGAAGCGGGTGAGGTCCTCGTTGGGATCGGCGAAGACGGTGGAAGACGTGCGTCCGGAGACGATGAACAGCCTTTCGCCCGCCCGCCCGCCCACCGGCGCGAAGCCCTGGATGCGGCGCACGCCGTCGAGCCCCTTGACCTCGGCGGTGCCCTGGCGCTGGCGCAGCACGGTTTCGACGAGCGGGCGCTCTGGAAGCCGGCGGCCGATCAGAGGCTTGATGGCGGGCGCACGCGCGATGAGCGTGCCGCGATGATCGAGAAGGAGAAAGGTGGTATCGCGCGGGGCGTCGTGGAACGCGGTCGCATCGGCCAGCCGGCGGACGTCCAGGGCCGCGAACAGGATGCTCGGCCGCTCGCCGCGCCGGCCGGGGATCGGATTGCTCGCCACCAGCGCGCCCATGCTCGAAAGCGGGTCCTTGCCGAAGTCGCCGAGCACGAAGCCGCCGCTCCTCTGAGCCGCGCGAAACCACGAGCTGCGCGACACGTCCACGGGGTCCATCGGCCGTGTGAAGCCCTGCGTCGTGGTGCCGCAGAAGACCGTGCCATCGGGACCGGCGACGCCCACGGAGCTGTAGCGGTCGGTCGCGCGCGGGACAAGCGCCAGGAGGCGCCGGCAGTGCTCAGGGCCGCGCCGCGTCGCAAGGTCCCCGGACACCGCGGCGAGGAACGATCCCGTCGAGTCGATGACGCGCTCCACGTCGGCGCCGACCAGGCGCGTCGTGTCGAGCACGTCCTGCTGGGCGTGGAGACGCGCCTCATGCCGTTCCTGGAGCTCGGAGATCAAGGCGACGATGGTCGGCGGCGCCAGCGCCACCAGCACGAGCAGGAGGATGCGGCCGCGAAGTCCGAGTCGCATGGTTCTGGCGCAGTCTCGCTCAGAGAGCGGCGGTTCGCCTGTCTAAGCTAACGCGCGTGCGACCCACACGATTCATGCTGCCGCTGGCCGTCTTCCTGCCTCTGGCACTGGCCTCCCCGGCGGCCGCCTTCGACTGGAAGACGAACGTCATCGACTTCGAGTTCCAGCCCTCCGAGCGGAAGATCGCCCTGGGCGACTCGGTCACCTGGAACTTCTCCGTCGCAGGCCACACGACGGCGAGCCTCGGCGGGCAGCCCGACTCGTGGAAGTCGGTCGGTGAGGGCGTGAACCCCGCGGGCAGCTCGTACACGCACGTCTTCAACACCCCGGGCCGCTTCCAGTACGTCTGCCTCCAGCACAGGGACTTCATGAAGGGCGTGGTCGAGGTCGGCACGGACACCGTGATCGACTCGATTGACGACTTCAGAGCCAGGCGCTCGGGCAACCGCGTGAAGATCAGCTTCCTACTGAATGAGCCGGCCACGGTGAAGTATTCGCTCAGGGGGCCGTCGCGGCGCACCGTCAGGCGCGGCCGGCTTGCAGAAGGCAGGCACAGCTTCACGCTGCGGCGCTTGAGGCGCGGCACCTACCGCGGCGTCCTGACCGTGGTGGACGACTTCGACAAGAAGATCACCCCGCGCAACTTCTTCGTCATACGCTGACGCCATGCGGCCGGTCCGGATTGCCGCCGTCACGCTGCTTTTGACGCTCGTCCTGAGCGCACCGGCGCTCGCCCGCGACCCGGGGCGCTGGACGCTCACCGGCTGGAGCTCGGTGTCGAACTTCTACTGGCAAGGCATGGCGACGCCGCACGGTCCGCTCTTCTTCTCGGGCCCCGTGGCGGGCCTGCACCGCACGGCGCGAAACCTGAGGCAGACCGGCTCCGTGGACCCCGTGATCCCCCCGCTGGTGCTGGCCACCGAGGGCTACAACCACGTGGGCGACATCGGCTACCAGGGCGGGCGGGTGCTGCTTCCGCTCGAGTGCTACACGCCCGGCGGCCCCAACGGCGGGAACACCTGTGGCACAGGCTCGATCGGCGTGGCCGACACCGCCACGCTCGCGTTCCAGTACTACGTGAAGCTCGACCCCGCCGAGATCCCGAAGGCGATGTGGGTCGAGGCGTCGCCGGATGGTCAGCTGCTGTGGACTTCCAGCGGCCCCGATCTCCTCGCCTACCGCACGTCGGACGTAGTCGCGGCGAACGCGGCACCCGCTGCGGCACCGATCCACTCCGTCCGGCGGCTGGCCGGAGCCGTTCCTCCCAGCGGCGTGACCGGGGGAGCCTTCTACCGCGGCCGCCTGCTGCTGGCCGGCGCCCAGGGCACGACCTACCAGGTGTGGTCCGTGAACGTAGCGACCGGCGCGCGCCGCCTGGAGCTCGAGCTGCCGAACGTTCAGGGCGAGGCCGAGGGCCTCGGTGTGACCCCACTGCTCGGCGGGCGGCTCCACTTCATCGTGGCCCCGCTGGCGGCCCAGCCGACCTTCGGCCCGAGCGTCGGGCTGCTCCACTTCACGACGGGCAGGTGGGCCCGCCGGGGCCTGGCGGTGGGGGCGCGCGCCACGAACGCGTCGAGCCTCCACCCGCGCGTGCACGTGACCGTGAAGCACGCGGGGCGGCCGGTGGCGGACGCGCGCGTGACCGTGGCCGGCTTCCGGGCCAGGACGAACGCGCGCGGCCGAGCGCTGGTCAAGCCGCGGCTCGGCGTGCCCGGATCGTTCGCCGGGACGGCGCAGATGGGGCGCCTGCGCGGGCGCTCGAAGTTCATGCGCTTCGGTCCCACGACCGCCGCGGCGGCGGCCCGGAGGACCCGGGCCGGCTAGGCGATCTCGTCCACGTGGCGGATGTTCGCCACGTCGTCCTCGTCGGTGCTCGATGACGAATCGAACCAGCCGTCGAGGATCTCCTCCAGCAGCGCCGGGCTCGTGGTCCGGAGCGACAGGGCGAGCACGTTCGCGTCGTTCCACTTCCGGGCCCCGCGCGCGGTCTCTGCGTCGCCGCAGAGCGCCGCGCGCACGCCGGGCACCTTGTTCGCGGCGATAGACGCGCCCGTGCCCGTCCAGCAGCACACGATGCCCTGCTCGGCGCGGCCCTCGGCCACGTCGCGGGCGGCGGCCTCGCTCGCCCAGGCCCAGTCGTCGCGCTCCTCGTCGCTGAGGGCTCCGTGCACGATCGGCTCGTGGCCGCGCCGCTGGAGCTCCTCCACGACCGCCTCGGCCACTCCCGTCCGCTCGTCTGCCGCGACGGAGATGTTCATTCCTCTCAGCCTAGTCTTGAGGCCGTGCCCGAGCTGCCCGAGGTCGAGATCAGCGCACGCCGCCTGTCGGCGGGCGTCGCACGCGCGCGCGTGGAATCGGCGCTCGCGCCCGGTCTCGTGGCGCTCAAGACGTTCGACCCGCCGCTCGACGCGCTAGCCGGCCTTGAGCTCGACGGGGTGCGCCGCATCGGCAAGATGCTCGCGGTCGAGGCCGGCGACCTCACGCTGGTCGTGCACCTGATGTCCGCCGGCCGGCTGCAGCTCTTCGAGTCGCGCGCGTCGCTTCGCGACCGCGCCTCCCGCATCCTCGTCCGGTTGGAGGACGGCCGCGAGCTGCGGCTGCGCGAGTTCGGCACGCAGCAGCGCGCCTGGGCGAAGCTGCTCCGGGCGGACGCGGTGGCTGCGGATGAGTCCGTCGCGACGCTCGGCCCCGACGCCCACCCGCCGCCCCCGCTCGAGGAATTCGCGCGGCTGCTCGACCAGCCGCGCCACCTCCATCCGCTGCTCCGCGACCAGCGGACGATCGCGGGCATCGGCCGCTCCTGGGTCGACGAGCTGCTCTGGACCGCGCGCCTGTCGCCCTTCCAGAAGGGCTCGGATCTCGACCCCGATGAGGTCGAGGCGCTCCACAGCGCGTGCGAGGAGGTGCTCGGCGGCGCCCTCGACCACTACGAGGAGGTCGTGGGCGACACGGTCCCGGACAAGCTGCCGATGCCATTGTCGGTCCACCGCCGCGCGGGCGAGGAGTGCCCGCGCTGCGGCACCCGCATCGAGGCGATCCACTTCAGGGACTACGTCATGTGCTACTGCCCGGAGGAGCAGACCAGTGGACGGATATTGAAGGACCGGAGGCTGTCCAAGTTGTTGAAATGACGCCGGAGAGCGGACAACGCGACGCGACCGAGCTGGCGGTCCAGGCCTGAACTGAGCACGTGCTGCCAGGATGGCCAGTGCAATGGGCTGGCTGCTCCTCACCGCACTCGTTCTGCTCGCCGTCTACGCGGCCCTGATCGCCGTGCTGTTCGTAGGCGCCCGGCAGTGGGACGTCCGCATGATCGCCCGGCTGGTGCCGTACTGCGCCGTCCTGTTCAAGCGGCTGCTTGCCGATCCGCGCGTCCCGTCGCGCTGGAAGCTCGCGTCGGCGTTCGCGCTCGTCTACCTCGCCGTGCCGTTCGACCTCGTGCCGGACTTCATCCCGGTCGCGGGGCAGCTGGACGACGCCGTCCTCGTGGCGCTCGTGCTCAGGGGGCTGCTGCGGAGCGCCGGGCCACGGCTGGTGCGGGAGCACTGGCCCGGGCCGAGGTCGCTGCTCGTGCCGCTCGAGCGCCTTGCGGGTGCGGCTCCGCCGGCTCGCGATGCAGCGCGACGCCCGCGATGACGAGGGCCACGCCCGCCACCTCCACCGGCGACGGGATCTGGGTGAGCACCACGACCCCGATCACCGTGGCCGTGGCCGGAAGCAGCGACACCATCAGCGCGTAGGTGGCCCGCGGCAGCCGCCGCATGGCCAGCTGGTCCGAGACGTACGGGATCACCGACGAGCACAAGCCGACGCCGGCGCCCGCGAGCAGTGCGACCGGGTCGCTGAGGGCGGGCAGGACCTGCCAGCCGCCGATCGGGGTCACCACCACCGCGGCGATCAGCATCGACGCCGCGAGCCCGTCGATACCGCTCAGCGCGCCGTGGCGGGCCACGCGGTGGGCGAGCACGATATAGGCCGCGAACAGCAGGGCGTTCGCGAAGGCGAGCGCCACTCCGAGCGGCTCGCCCTCGAATTGCACCCCGGTCAGGAGATAGACGCCCGGCACGGCCAGAGCAAGTGCGGCCACGTTGCGGCTGCTGCGCGCGCCCAGCGCCGCGAGCGCGATCACCGGGAGGAACTCGATGGCCGCGACCGTGCCCAGCGGCAGGCGGTCGATCGCCACGTAGAAGCAGGCGTTCATCACGGCCAGCACGGCTCCCCAGCCGACCAGGAGCCGCCTGCCCTCGCGATCGAGCGCTGCGAACGCCCGCCACGGGCGCCGCCACAGCGCGAATATCACCGCGGCCGACGCGATCCGGAGCCAGGCCACCCCGAGCACGTCCACGCGCGCGAACAGCAGCACCGCAAACGCGGGGCCGAGGTAGTGGAACACCGCGCTGACGACGAAGTAGAGGTGCGGAGGAATCCTGTCCGCCATGGCCCGACAGCCTCGAGGAGGGCCGGGCTCACGTACATGGCCAGTCGAAGGTATATTCCGTTGTATGGCTACGAATGGGCCGCTAGATCCGACCAACTGCCTTCTAATCGCCGAGCTTCAGCGGGATGCGCGTTTGTCGCTCGCCGAGCTGGGCCGGCGCGTCGGGCTCTCGTCGCCGGCCGTCGCCGAGCGGCTTCAGCGACTCGAGCAGAGCGGGACGATCAGGGGCTACCACGCAGAGGTCGACCCGCGGGCGCTCGGTCTGTCGCTCAGCGCGATCATCCGCGTCCGCCCGTCTCCTGGGCAGATCCAGAACGTCGCGGAGCTGGCCCGCGAGACCGCCGAGGTGGTCGAGTGCCACCGCGTGACGGGCGACGACTGCTACGTCATGCGCGCCCACCTGCGCGACGTGCTGCACCTCGAGGAGGTGATCGACCGCTTCACCGTGCTCGGGCAGACCACCACGTCGATCATGCAGTCGTCGCCGGTGCCCGGCCGGCCGCTCGACCTCGACCTCAGTTGACCGTCAGCGTGCCCTTCATGCCGGCCTGCTTGTGGCCGTCGACCGGGCAGTAGAACTCGTAGTCGCCGGCCTTCAGCTCCCCGCTCGCCTTCGACACGCCGCCCTTCGTCACGGTGTCGCCCTTGATCTCGATGCCATTCCCCTCGACTTCGATCGCGTGGGGGAGGCTGGACGGGTTGTCCATCACGATGGTGACCTTGCCGGCCTTCGCGGTCAGCGAGCTCTTGTCGAACTTGAGCGCGCCGCCGGGGTCGGCCGAGAGCTTCAGCGTCTGGCCGCCGCCTCCGCTGGCCGCGCCGCCGCCGGTCTCCTCGGTCTTGGTGCCGCCGGAGCTGCTCCCTCCGCCGCCGCCGTCGTCGTCGTCATCGCCGCCGCAGCCGGCGACCGGGATGGCGAAAGCACAGAGCAGGACCATGAGGGAGAGAGCGCGCATGGACGGGTGTACGCAACTCTACGGGGCGGGGTTCAGTAGATGAGCTTCCCGCGCATGACCTCCGCGCCGCGCACGCCGCCGCTGGAGCGCCGGGTGATCACCACGACGTGGTACTCGCCCGGCCTGACGGCCGCGGTCAGCTCCGCCGCCGCCGTGCCGTCGGCTCGCGCGTGGAAGCTTCCCCCGTTCACCCAGCGTCCGTCGGTGCGCACGCACCAGAGCTCGTAGGCGTTCCCCCGCTTCACCGGGAGGTGCTCGGCGCGGAGCTTGACCCGGGTGCCGGCGGCAACCTCGGCGGCATCCGCGGTGCCGGCCGCGCCGCCGCCGGCCGGCAGGCTCCAGAGCTCCGCATGGGCGTAGGCCGTGTCCGCTCCGTCCGGGAGCACCGTGACCAGGATTCCCGCGACCAGCGCCGCCACGGCGATGGCCGGGATCGCGACGCGCGGCCAGCGGCGGCGTGGCGGGCGGGCCGCCGCCCGCTCCTTGACGAAGCGGTCGAGCACCTGGTCCTCGAGGCCGGGTGAGAGCGCCGCGACCTCGTCGTCCGCCCGCGCGGCGTCGAGCAGGGCGGGAACGTCTGCGAGCGAGCGCACCTCGGCGGCGCAGCGCGGGCACGCGGCCAGGTGGTGGCGCATCGCCTCCATCTCGTCGGGATCGAGCGCGCCCAGGACGTACGGGCCGATCAGGTCGGTGTGGCTGCTGCAGCCGCTCACGGCTGGAGCTCCATCTCGTCGAAGATCAGCCGCAGGTGCCGCAGCGCGTACGAGGTGCGGCTCTTGACCGTGCCCAGCGGCACGCCGGTGCGTTCGGCGATCTCGCGCATGGTCAGCCCGCCGTAGTGCGCGAGCCGGATCACCTCGCGGTGCGCGGGCGACAGCCGCGCGAGCGCTGCCGTGACCTGCCAGCGCAGGACGGCGTGGTCGAGCGCGGCGTCCATCTCCGCCGCGCTGTCGAGCGAGTCGTCCTCTGCGCGCTTCGGGCGCGCCGCGGCGCGCCGGTGGGCATCGATGATCCGGTTGCGCGCGATCGCGTACAGCCAGGTGCGCACGCTGGCACGGCGCTGGTCATAGTCCTCCGCGTGCCGCCAGAGCTGCGCGAAGACGTCCTGCACCACCTCCTCCGCGAGCTCTCGGTCCCCGAGCGCGTTCGTCGCGAAGCCGAACAGCTCGGGCGCATAGCGCCGGTAGAGCTCGCGCAGCTCATCGCCGCTGCGGTCGAACGGCAGCCTCTCAACGAGCGTCGCGTCGCTCGACGCCATGCCTCAAGCTATACGCGATTCGGCCGCACGCGGTTCGCTTCTCAGCAGCGCGAGCGCGAACCCGAGCGTCTCGCGGCCGCCGGGCATCGTCACCCGCCGCCGTGCCACTTCGGCGCGCGCACGAAGCTCGGGATAGCCGGAGCGCTCGCAGTTCAGGATCAGCCGCCACTCATAGCGGTCCCAGTCGGCCTCGCTCGCGACAGACACGTGGAGCGGCGTGAAACCCGCCTGCTCGGCGGCGCTCATCAGTCCTGGGTAGTCGGCGAGCTCGGAGGCGCTCGCACCGCCAAGTGACTCGAGGTAGGCGTCGCTCGGCGGCCGGCGCCAGTAGCCCTCACCGAGCAGGACCTGTCCCCCTGGCTCCGCGAGCTGGTGGAGGGCCGTCAGCGCATCGGGGAAACCGCCGAGGGCGTGGCTCGCAGCGACGCAGACCACCAGGTCAAAGGTCGCATCGGGCGGGGAATCCCCCACTCGAACGCCGAGCCCCGGAGGAGCGGCGTCGACCAGCGCGGGATCCGCGTCGTATCCCATCGTTTCCACCTCGTAGCGTTCCGCCACACGCCGCAGCACCTCACCGCGTCCGCACCCGACGTCCAGCACGCGCGCGCCCGGCGGGAGGGCCAGAAGCGAGATCGCCTCGTCGAGCGCCGCCTCGCTGAGCGGGTTCCACAGCGGAAGCTCCCCGTGAGCTATCCGGGAGGCCTGGGCGCTGTCCACCGGCGCACCGTACCTTTCCCGTCGTGCCCCCGCCCCCCGTCGCCAGCCTCGGCGAGTCGTTCAATTCGTTCTTCGACGCCGTCGACTCGTTCTTCTCGAACCTCGCCTCGGTTCGGCTCGTCCCGCTCCTGTTCGCGCTTGCGCTGTTCACCTGCTACCTGACGCTGCGCGCCCGCGCGAGCTTTCACGTGCTTCGCGCCGCATACCCCACGGAGCGGATCAGCTTCAAGCGGATCTGGGGCGCCTACTTCGCCGGCTACGGCTTCAACGCGGTGATTCCGGCCCGCGGGGGCGACGTCGTCCGGCTCTTCCTCACCAAGAACTCGGTTCCGAACTCGAGCTATCCGGCGGTGGCGGCGACCTTTGTCGTCGAGCTGTTCTTCGACGTGGCAATGGGCTCCGTGATCCTGCTGTTCGCCTTCACCCAGGGCGTGTTCCCGAAGCCGCCGGACTTCGCGAAGCTGAACGCCTTCGACCTCTCCTACCTCGCGCAGCACCCCGAGTTCACGCTGTTCCTGCTCACGCTGCTCGCCGTGGGTGGCCTCGGCGGCTTCGCGGTCCTGAGCTTCCGCGCGAAGGCGTTCTGGGAGCGCATCCGCCAGGGATTCACGATCCTCCAGGACCGCGATCGCTACATCCGCGAGGTGTTCCTCGTGCAGCTCGGTGGCTGGTGCTTCCGCTTCGCGGCCTTCTGGATGCTGCTCGAGGCGTTCAACGTGGGCGGCTCGGTGAAGAACGTTCTGCTCGTGCTCGGCGTGAACGCCGTGTCGGCGGCCGTGCCCTTCACGCCGCAGGGCGCCGGCGTACAGCAGGCGCTGCTCACCAAGGTCTTCGCCGGGACGGCGAAGACGGCGACCGTTGCCGCCTACTCCGTCGGTCAGCAGATCGCGATCGGCGCGCTCACGTTCGCGATCGGGTTCGCCTCGATCGTCTTCATCTTCCGCTACCGCAGCTTCAAGGAGGTGATCGCCCGCGGCCAGGCGGAGCGCGCTACGTCCCGAAGCCCTCGCGAGCCTCGCGCACCAGGATGACGGCCTCGGGGAACAGCGCCTGCATCGCGGCGCGCAGGTCCTGCGTCTGCTGCTCGGCGTTGCCCTGAAGGTTCAGCCTGTTGAGGCCGGCCACGGTCATGTCCACGGCCAGCTTGATCGCGTTGTCGGCCCAGGCCACCTTCTGCGCTCCCTGCATCTGCTGCGCGAACTCTTCCATGCGCCGCCGCAGCTCGTCCGGGTCGCCGAAGAGGCCGCCGAATGGGTCTTCAGAGGACATGTGTCAAGGGTAGGGGACGACCCGATATTGTCGCGCGACCAATGCGGATCTCGGAGGTCATGACGCAGGGAGTCGTGACGGCGGACACCGCCGACACGCTGCAGCACGTCGGCGAGCTCATGCGCGACCGCAACGTCGGCTCCGTCGTGATCTGCGAGGGCGGCCGCCCGGTCGGCGTGATCACCGACCGCGACCTCGCGCTGGCTGTCGTGGCGGACCGGATCGGCGCCGACAGCGCGGCCGGCGACCACGCCTCGCGGCCGATCGTCACAGGCGAGGTCGAGATGCACCTGGAGGAGGCCGTGGCGCTCATGATCCAGCACCGGATCCGGCGGCTGCCCGTGACCGAGGGCGAGGGCCTCGTCGGCATCGTCACGATCGACGACCTCGCGGTGCGCGCCGGCGACCTTCACCAGGCCCAGCAGATCACGGCCGAGGTGGCGAAGGCGGCCCTGCCCGAGTTCTACTTCCACCAGCGCGGAGGCTGAGCAATGGCGCAGCTCACACCGGACCAGCTCCGCACCCGGCAGCGGATCGAGGGGCTCATCAGGCTGGCCGCGCCGGCGCTCGACCTGGTGCTCGCCGTGGGCGAGCGCGTGTCGCGGATCGTCGAGCCCGACGACGTGGAGTACTACCCGCCGCGCGTCACGCGCGAGTCCGCCCCGCCTCCGAAGCAGACGTGACGCGCGACGAGCAGCTTCAGTGGGAGGCCCGCTGGGGCCGCCCGGTGGCGTTCGCGACGCTCGCCGCGGCCCTCCTGTTGCTCGCCGCGACCTTGACGTTCATCCCCAAGAACCGCGAGGGGATCGAGGCCACGCCGGATCTGCTCCTGTCGATCGACGAGCAATCCGGCGGATACATCGCCGCGGCGGTCATCTCGGCGGTCGGGACGCTCTGCCTGGTGGCAACGTTCCTCTACCTTTTCAATGCCGTCGCGGCGCGGGGTGGCGGCATTCCGCACTGGTTCCTCTACATAGTGATCGGCGCCCCGATCGCGTACGCGATCTCGAGGGTGGTCTACGCGGTCCAGGCGATCGACATCGCGGACGAGTTCGCCTCCGGCCGCCCGATCCGCGGCGACGCCGGCGGCGACCGCGCGAGCGAGCTCAGCGACATCAGCGTGGTCGTGCTGGCGCTTCAGACGGCGGGGACGGTCGGCGTGGCGTTCCTGTTCGTCATGTTGCCCCTGCGCGCGCGGCGCGTGGGGCTACTGACTCCCTTCATGGGGATGCTCGGCGTGATCGTCGGAGCGCTCATCGTGTTCCCGTTCGCGAGCATCTCGGCGGTGGTCCAGGCCTTCTGGCTGGGCGCGCTCGGAGCGCTGTTCCTCGGCAGGTGGCCCGGCGGTCGCGGCCCCGCGTGGGAGAGCGGCGAGGCGGAGCCGTGGCCAACCTCGGCGCAGCGACGCGCCGAGGTGGAGGCGCCGCCGGAGCTCGATCCGAGCGCGCCGCCGCCCGAAGCAGAGCCGGTGCCCGACCGGCCCCCCTCGCGCAAGCGCAAGAAGAAGCGCGGGCGCTGAGGCCGCACGCTAGGCGATAGCCGGCGCCTCCGGCAGGCGCTCGAGCGCCGCTTCCATGTCCGCCTCCGAGAACTCCGGGTCCTCCAGCTCCCCGGCCAGGTAGCTCTCGTAGGCGGACATGTCGAAGTGGCCGTGGCCTGACAGGCCGAGCAGGATCACGCGCTGCTCGCCCGCCTGCTTGGCCGCCTCGGCCTCGTCGAGCACAGCGCGGATTGCGTGGGCCGGCTCGGGGCCGGGGATGATCCCCTCGGTACGCGCGAACTCGAGCGCCGCGGCGAACGTCTCGTTCTGCTTGTAGGCGCGTGCCTCGACGAGGCCGTGCTTCACCAGGCCGCAGAGCATCGGCGAGTCGCCGTGGTAGCGGAGCCCGCCGGCGTGCACCGGCGGCGGCACGAAGTCGTGGCCGAGCGTGTACATCGGCATGAGCGGCGTGAGGCCGACCGTGTCGCCGAAGTCGTAGCGGTACGCGCCGCGTGTGAGCGTGGGGCAGGCCGCCGGCTCTGCGGCCAGGAAGCGCGTCTTCGCCTCGCCGCGCAGCACACGCCGCACGAACGGGAACGTGAGGCCGGCGAAGTTGGAGCCGCCGCCGACGCAGCCCACGATCACGTCCGGCTCGTCGCCCGCCATCTCCATCTGCGCGATCGCCTCCTGGCCGATCACGGTCTGGTGTAGGCACACGTGGTTCAGCACAGAGCCGAGCGCGTAGTTCGTGCCGTCGTCGCCGGCGGCCACCTCGACCGCCTCCGAGATCGCGATCCCGAGCGAGCCTGTGGGATGCGACGCCTGGCTCCTGCCCGCCTCCGTGGTGTCGCTCGGCGAGCGGATCACCGTGGCGCCCCAGCTCTCCATCATCGCCCGCCGGTAGGGCTTCTGGTCGTAGCTGGCGCCCACCATGTAGACGAGGCACTCGAGCCCGAACAGGCTGCAGGCAAGCGCGAGCGCCGAGCCCCACTGCCCGGCGCCGGTCTCGGTCGATAGCCGCCGGACGCCCGCCTCCTTGTTCGCGTAGGCCTGAGCGACCGCGCTGTTCGGCTTATGCGAGCCCGCCGGAGAGACGCCCTCGTACTTGTAGTAGATGCGCGCCGGAGTATCGAGCGCGCGCTCGAGCCGGTGCGCGCGGATGAGCGGCGTGGGCCGCCAGAGCTTGTAGGCGTCGCGGACCGGCTCCGGGATCTCGACCTCGGCGTCGCCGGACACCTCCTGGCCGATGATGTCCATCGGGAAGATCGGCGTGAGGTCGTCCGGGCCGGCGGGCTGCATGGTGCCCGGGTTGAGCGGCGGCAGCGGGTCGCCGGGCAGGTCGGGCAGCAGGTTGACCCAGTGGGTCGGGATCCGGTCCTCGGTGAGCGTGAACTTCGTCTGGTCGGCCACGGGGCGATCCTAGACCGCGCCGACTGCGCTCGCGATCTCGCGGTAGGCGGCCGCGGGGTCGGGCGTGCCGAAGATCGACGAGCCGGCGACGAACAGCGTGGCCCCGGCGTCGCGGGTGATCCGCGCCGTCTCGGCGTCGATTCCGCCGTCCACCTCGATCGGCACCTCCGGGCCGAGCACTTCTCTGAGCCGCGCGACCTTCGCGGTCGAGCTTGCGATGTACGCCTGCCCGCCCCAGCCCGGGTTCACGGTCATGCACAGCACGTGATCGAGCTCGCCCGTCACCCCTGCCACAACGTCGGCCGGCGTGGCCGGGTTGAGCGCCAGGCCCACGTGGAGTCCGGCGTCGCGCACCGCTTGGAGCGCGTAGTTCACGTGCGGCGTGGCCTCCCAGTGCACGATGATCGAGTCGGCGCCGGCGCTCGCGAAGTCCTCGATCCTCCGCTCCGGGAGCTCGACCATGAGGTGAACGTCGAGCACGCCGCCGCGCCCATGAACGAGCTCGCGGAGCGCGTCGACGATCAGCGCCCCGATCGAGATCGGCGGCACGAAATGGCCGTCCATCACGTCGACGTGGATCACGCGCGCGCCCGCGTCCATCACCGACTCGACCTGCTCGCCGAGGCGGGCGAAGTCGGACGCCAGGATCGAGGGCGCTACGCGAACGTCCTTCAGGAGGTCGTGGGCCGGCACGGCCGGGCGACCGTACCAGCCCCAGATGTCGCTACGAGGGATCCTCCGTGCGGTTCTCGGTGCCGTCCTCGACCTGGTCGAGCGACGTGACGTCGCGCCGGTCGACGTGCTCGCAGTCGGTGTCGACGATGTCGAACTGGTCGGCCATCACGTGGTCGATGCCCTCCCCGCAGTGGACGAGGTCGACCTCGCCGTCGCGCACGCGGAACCGGTCGCGGCCGTTGTCACCGCTCAGCTCGTCGCCCTCCGGGTCGCCGATGGCGGCGACGTCGAAGCGGGACAGCGCCCAGAGCAGGTCCGGGCCGTTGCCGCCGTCGGAGTGGTCGCGCCCGCGGTTGGCGAAGATGACGTCCCGCCGCGGACCTCCGCTGAGGGTGTCGTCGCCCTTGCCGCCGGCGATGAGGTCGCGACCGCCCTCGCCGTTCAGGACGTCGTCTCCGAGACCGCCGGTGATGAAGTCGCGGCCTCGGTCGCCGTTCACCGTATCGTTGTCCAGGCCGCCGCGGACCCGGTCCGGACCGCGTCCGGCATTCACCGTGTCCGATCCCCGGCCCGCGCGCACGAGGTCGGCGGCCGCGAGCGCGTTGATCGTGTCGTCGCCGGCGCGGCCGAGGATTATGTCGCGCTCGTCGGTGCCGGTCAGGGTGTTCGAGCTCGCGTCGCCGATCACCACGGCAGCCATCGAGACAGAGGCCGCCACGAGCGCGACGGCGCTCGCCGCGGTCAAAGCGGTCAGGAACCTGTTGCTACGCTGCGCCACGGGGGCATCCTCCTTGGTCGGTGGGTGCCCCTGTAACCGCTCTAGGGGAGATGAGTTGCGGTGCGGCTCAGGCGCGCGCGGTCTGCCTCGCGTGCGCCCGGATCTCCGAGAGGATCCGCTCGAGCCGCGGCTCGGTGTCGCGGTCCACGAACGTCATCGTCGCGGCCACGGCGGGGTGCACCCGCTCGATCTCCGCGTGCAGCGCGTGCGCGATCGCTCGGTACGCGGGATGCCCCTCGCGGCCCGAGCGGAGCTCGATCAGGTGCATCGCCTCGCGCGCGTTCATGTCGAGCACGTAGCGGATCCGGTAGCCGAGCGCGAGCGCGTAGTGGGCAAGCTCCGGGTGGCCGAGCGCCGCGATGCGGGCGTACTCGTCGCGCGAGCGCTCCAGGCCGGCGCGGTAGAGGTCGCCCACGCCCGCCTGGTCCAGCTCGTCCGGTACGCCCGCACCGAGCTCGGGGCCGAGCGTCTGCCACTGAACCGTGAGCAGCCGGTGGCGCTGGAGGTCGCGGAACGCCCCGTAGTCCGACACCACCTCGAAGCGGTAGCTGAGCGCTTCGAAGCCGCGCCCGGGACGGTGCCGCCGGTTGCGCCGCTCGCCCACCAGCTCGGCGAGCATGGCTGCGCGCTCGTCAGGCGGCAGGTTGCGGAGCGCCGCGCGCGTCTCGTCCTCTGAGACGGCGGCCGCCTCGAACAGCAGCGCAGCGAGCAGGTCCTCCTCGCTTCCGTGCACCGACAGCAGCCGCACCGCCGGGCCCGTTTCCTCGTCGCGGCGGGCGCGGTCGAGCCCGAGGCGCGCCGCCCACCGCTCTCCGGCGCGCTCGCGCTCCTCGAGGTAGCCGATCCACTCGCCGCCACGGTCGGGCCGGTCTACGCGGGCGACGAAGCTGGGCACGACGCCCTTCAGCTCCTCGAGGATCATCCCCGCGTAGTCGCGCGCCTCCGGCAGCGGCGAGGCGAACAGGCGCAGCAGCAGCTGCTCGTACGCCTGCCCCGAGGCGAAGATCCCCACGTGTGAGAGCGAGGCTGCCGGCAGCAGGCCGCGCAGCAGGTCGAGCGCCTTCGCCCGGATCGAGCGGGCGTGGGCCGCCTCGGGCTCGCCGTCGGCGCGAGGGAAGCGCTCGGCCGCCCAGGCCT
>JBKPBS010000155.1:0-7526 GCA_046726915.1 Actinomycetota bacterium | reverse complement strand
ACGAGCTCCACGGGCAGAACCGCGTCGGGCGCCTCGCTCCCGTCGAGCAGCTCGAAGAGGCGGTCGCCGGCGAGGGTCCCCTTGCCCACGAGCGGTTGGCGGACGGTTGTGAGCGGCGGCTGCCGGCGGGCGGCCTCGGGGATGTCGTCGAATCCCACCACGGACAGCTCGGTGGGAACCTCCAGCCCAAGCTCGCGCGCGCCGCGGATTGCGCCGAGCGCGAGCTGATCCGTCGTCGCGACGATGGCGGTTGGGCGCGGCGTCTCGGCGAGCAGCGACCGAGCCGCAGCGGCGCCCGCCTCCTGGCTGTTTGAGCGCTCCTCGATCAGCACAGCCTCCCAGCGGATGCCTCCCGCCTCGAGCCCTTCGCGGACCCCCGCGAGCCGCTCGCGGTCGTTGTGATAGGAGGCCGCGCGCAGCCGCTCATCATCCACTCGGCCTTCGCGGCCGTCGAGCACGAGCGTTGGGACGATGACGGCCAGCCGCCTATGACCGAGCCCGACGAGGTGCTCGGCGACTGCCCGCGCTCCGCCACGGTCGTCCACGCCCACGAACGTCGTGGCGCTCACGCGTGGCCCGTCCACGACGACCACCGGTAGGCGGCGCTCGAGTGCGGCGTCCACTGCCGGATGCCGGTCGGGCAGCGAGTAGATGCAGAGCGCGTCGACCACCGCCTCCCGGACGACGGCCGCCGCCTCCTCGCCGTGCGCAAGGGGTATCAATACGAGCGCCTCGGCCGCGTCTTCACAGCGGCGAGCCAGGCCCTCCAGGAACGCCACGGCCGCGGAGTCCGCGAAGGCGTACGAGAGCCGCTCGGTGAGCAGCACGCCGACGGCGCCGGCGCGGCCTTGGCGGAGGCGCCGGCCTGCTGGGTCTGGACCGGCATATGCGAGTTGCGCGGCGGTCTCGAGGATGCGGTCCCGCAGCTCGGGCGACAGCTGATCGGGCCGGTTGTATGCATTCGAGACGGTCGTCCGCGACACTCCGACGGCCTCGGCGACCGTGGCAAGCGTCGGCTTCCGCACCCCGCGTCGGCGCTCCGCCCGCTCGTGCTTGACCGATTCAGCCATGCGGGTGAATCGTAAGGGCCGCCACGCGCCGCATGACGCGGGCAGCCTTTCTCCTCGCTCGCGCTGCGGCCCCTAGTCGGAGCGACCGGGGCCACGCAGCGCGGCCACGTGTGCTGCAGCTTTGGTTCGCATGGTGAGCCCTTCCTGCGGCAAACTAGCTGCCTGCGGTCAACTTGATCGATCCAGAAGAACCTGCTACTGTATCGATCCAGAACTGTATCGATCCAGAAGGAGTACGCCCAATGATGCTGCCGATTGCTGCTCAGTTCGCTCGCGAGGCCACGCACGAGTGGGCCCGTTCGGCGCTGCCGGAAGCGCCCGTTACTCGCGTCAGCACGGTGCGCCGCGCCACGACGACGCGCGGGCGTCGTCGGCTGGCGGCTGCCCTCCGGCGCAGCGCGGATCGGCTCGAGCCGGTCGCTCACTAAATCGCCGGCTCTTGGGAGCCGTGGCACTGATCGGAGCGTCGGCGGCAAAGAGTGCTCCGGCACAACCGAGCGTGCCCACCGAAGGCTGAAGCTCGAGCAGCGCGAGGGGGCGCTCCCCTTCATGGTGTCGGCGGCACTACGGGGTCGCCATTAGCCCACAAGTTTTCATGTAGTTCGACGATGAGGGCTGCCGCAGTTTCGCGGTCGCTGTCACATTCGGTCGACTTCGTCGGTCTATCTCTATGACAAGGCGCGACAAGGGAATGTGAACGATGAACGACCACGAGCTCCTGGCGGAGCGCTTCGAGGAGCACCGCCCTCACCTGAGAGCGGTCGCCTATCGCATGCTCGGCTCGCTCAGCGAGGCCGACGACGCGGTCCAGGAAACCTGGCTGCGAGTCAGCCGGGCCGACAGCGACGGCGTCGAGAACCTGCGCGGCTGGCTGACCACGATCGCCGCCAGAGTCTGCCTGAACACCCTCAAGTCGCGCAAGGCGCGGCCAGAGGAGCCGCTCGGCCCGCACGTGCCAGACCCGATCGTCAGCCCCGAGGACGGCGTCGACCCCGAGCACGAGACGCTGCTCGCCGACTCGGTCGGGTTGGCGCTGCTCGTGGTGCTCGACGCACTGGCTCCGGCCGAGCGGCTCGCGTTCGTCCTGCACGACATGTTCGGCGTGCCCTTCGATGAGATCGCGCCGATCGTCGAGCGCTCCCCCGCCGCGACGAGGCAGCTCGCGAGCCGCGCCCGCCGCCGGGTGCAGGGAGCGCGCCCGTTCCCC
This sequence comes from Actinomycetota bacterium, assembly GCA_046726915.1. Lineage (GTDB taxonomy): Bacteria > Actinomycetota > Thermoleophilia > Solirubrobacterales > Thermoleophilaceae > JACVRW01. The sequence continues at coordinate 5,249 of JBKPBS010000155.1, read as the reverse complement.
GACGCCGACCTCAGCCACCAGCGCGAGGTCGTCGACGCCTTCCTCGCGGCCTCGCGCGAGGGCGACTTCGAGGCCCTGATCGCGCTCCTTGACCCGGATGTCGTGCTCCGCGTCGACGGCGGCGCCGCGCCCGCGCGCGGACCGCGGCTGGTCCGCGGAGCGCCGGACGTGGCCAAGCAGACGCTGAGGTTCGCCAGATCCGTAGTCGGCGAGGCAAGGCCGGCGCTCGTCAACGGCGCCGCCGGCGTCGTGTTCGCTGCTCGCGGACGGCCCATCTCGGTAGTCGGCTGCACGATCCGGCGCGGCCGAATAGTCGCAATCGACGTCCTCGCCGACCCTACCCGCCTCCAGGAGCTCGATCTCGAGTCCTCGGGAGTTGACGCGTCATGACGCGCTTTCTGGCTCGCCTCGCTGACGTCGCCTACCGCCGCCGTGGCCGGATGGTTCTGGCGTGGATCTTGGGGGCGGTCGTGATCATTGGGGTGGGCTCTTCGCTGGCGGGCGAGTACAACGCCGACTACGACACGCCCGGGTCGGAATCCAAGTTGGCGAGCGACCTCACCAAGCAGCGCTTCGACGGCTACTCGGGTCAGGAGATCTACGTGGTCTGGAAGGATCCGAGCGGCGCCAGGGGTCTCCGCGCCCGGCGGCAGTTGAACGCCTTCTTCGCCCAGGCTGAGAAGGTCGACCACGTCGACCGGCACACCCCGATCCGGGTCTCACGGGACGGCGAGATCGGGTCGACCACGCTTCCGTTGACGGTCCCCGGTTGGGAGGTCGATAAGGAGGACGGCGAGAAGCTGATCGAGGCCGCCGAGCAGAACGACGGCAATGGGCTGGAGATCAAGCTCGGTGGGGATCCGATCTACGCCGCGCAGGGGCAGTCCAGCCCGGAGGGGATCGGGTTCCTGGGCGCGGCGATCGTGCTGCTGATCGCCTTCGGCTCGGTGGTCGCCGCCGGCCTGCCGCTCGCGATCGCCCTCATCGGCCTGGGGATTACATCCGGAGGCTTGATCGCCCTGCTGGCCAACGTCGTCGACGTACCCGACTGGACCACGGCTGTCTCGGGCCTGATCGGGATCGGGGTCGGGATCGACTACTCGCTGCTGGTTCTGACGCGCTTCCGCTCGGCAATGAACGAGGGCAAGGACCGCCACGACGCGGTCGTCGAGGCCGTCACGACGGCCGGACGCAGCGTGATCATCGCCGGCGCGACGGTGGTGATCGCCGTGCTCGGCCTGATCCTCACCGGGTTGTCCTACATGTTCGGCGTCGCCATCTCGGCCTCACTCGCCGTGCTCGTCGTCATGTCCGCCGCCGTCACGCTCTTGCCCGCGCTGCTCTCATACCTCGGCCCGAGAGTGGACCGCCTGCGAATCCCCTTCCTCGGCCAACGGCTGAAGGCGGAAGGAAACGGGGAGTCGCCCGCGGCGCGCTGGAGCCACGCGGTCCAGCGGCGGCCCTGGACCGCCGCGATCGCCGCGACGGCCGTGTTGCTAGCGCTGGCGGCCCCCGCGCTCGGCATGCGCCTCGGCTTCCCCGACGCCGGCAACGACCCACCGGACACCATGACCCGCCAGGCCTACGACCTGAACACCGAGGGATTCGGTCCGGGCACGAACGGGCCGCTGGTGATCGCCGCCGACCTGCCCGATCGGGCCTCGAAGGCTCGAATCGACTCCTTCGCGCAGCGAATTCGGCGCGAGCCGGGCGTCGCGTACGTGCCCAAGCCGGTGATCAACCGAGCGGGCGACGCGGCGATCGTCACCGTGATCCCCATGGGCAGCCCGCAGGACAAGGAAACCGCTGACCTCGTCAATCGGCTGCGCGATGACGTTGTTCCCGGCGCGCTTGGCGGCTCGGGCATCACCGCTCACATCGGGGGCGTGACCGCAGCGCTCGAGGATCAGAGTGAGTACATGAAGGACCGCCTGCCGGTGTTCATCGTCGGCGTCGTCGGGCTCTCCTTCCTGCTCCTGCTCGTGGCCTTCCACTCACCCCTGATCTCGCTGAAAGCAGCAGTGATGAACCTGCTCTCGGTCAGCGCCGCCTACGGCGTCATGACCCTGGCGGCGAAGGGCGGAGGGCTCAGCGCGCTGGTTGGCATCGACCACGAGGTGCCTGTGGCGCCGTTCATGCCGGTGATGATGTTCGCCATCCTCTTCGGCCTCTCGATGGACTACGAGGTCTTCCTGGTCTCGCGCATCCGCGAGGAGTACCTCAAGGACGGCGACACCCGCCGTGCGGTCGCCGACGGTCTCGCAAAGACCGCGCGCGTGATAACTGCCGCGGCGGCGATCATGGTCGTCGTCTTCCTCGCCTTCCTGGCGGCGCCCGACATCTTCCTGAAGCTGTTCGGGATCGGACTCGCCACGGCGGTCTTCCTCGACGCCACCCTCATCCGGATGGTGCTCGTCCCCGCCGTGATGCAGCTACTCGGCAGCCGCAACTGGTGGATCCCGAACTGGCTGGAGCGGATCCTGCCGCGACTGGATGTCGAGCGCGTGGCACTCGGTACAGCGGAGGGACGCCCCTAGTGCGACTTCGGCCCGTCGTCCATCTCGGAAGCGAGCGGCCACAGCGGATTCGGCCACGCGCTCGCTACGGCGCCGAGTGTCGCTTGGCGCGGCCTGCGGCAGCGACGGGCGCGTCGCACGTTACACGGTCATAACCGCGCGACTCACGCCGGTGCGTGTCGGCGCGCCTCGGCGACTGCCTGCTCGAGCGTCCGCCCCATCCCGGCGCGGCGCTCAGCCTCGTACTCGCTCCCGAGGCGCTCGCGGGCGCCCGAGATCAGGCTCTCATAGCGCCGCCGTTCGTTCAGGAACATCCGGAAGCCGAGCCGACGTTCCTGGTCCTCCGCGGTTCCCCAGAGGCGCGCGGCTGTGCGCGCTTCGCCCCGCAGGAGCAGCGCGCACGCGATGCCGGCGAGGCAATAGACCTGCACGCGCCGGCTTTCAGTCGCGACGGCGTGCACGAGCGCTTCGGCGAAGCGGCGCAGCGCCGCGTCGGGATCCGAGCGATCGAGCGAGAGGTCCCCGAGGCTGTGCAACGTGGTTGTCAGCAGTTGATCGAAGCCGAGCTCTCGTGCACGCGTCACCGTCTCCTCGAGGATGCGCTCGCCATCGTCGAAGTCGCCGCGGTCACGGTACGCCTCGCCCAAGTTGTGAAGCTCGCTCAGGCGTGAGCTCTCGTCGCCGGCCTGCTCGAACAGCGGCATAGCCTGCTTGTGGTAGGCGATCGCTCCGTCAAAGTCGCCGCGGCGCCACGCGACGCCGGCCAGCCGGCTGAACGCGACACCGAGCTCTTGCGGATCGTCCTGCACGCGCCGCAATTCGAGCCCCTCCCGCCAGAACGTCTCCGCTCCGTCAACATCATCGTGCACCCAGAACGCGATTCCGCCCGCCGCCGCGAGCGCGGCCGCGCGCACGTCCAAGGGGAGAGCCGGCTCGTCGACAGCCGCGTGTTCAAGCCACTCCGCGGCATCGTGATATTGCGCTCTATTCAGCCAGAACCGCCACAGGGCCGCCCCGAGACGGAGCGCGCCTTCGCGGCGGCCGTCCTCGACCAGCCCGGCGAGCGCGGCGCGGAAGCTCGGCAACTCCCGCTCGAAGCGGGTGAGAGACTGGGCGCTCAGCTCAGTCTTTCCAGACTGCGGCTCACCTGCGTCGAGCTCCTCCGCGACGCCGAGGAAGTAGTCGTCGTGGCGACGACGCAGCGCCGACGCATCCGGCAGATCGCGCAGCTTCTCCAGCGCGAACTCCTTGATGGTCGCGAGCATGAAGAAGCGCCCGTCCTCGCCGTGCCGGAGCAGGCTCTGATCCACCAGCGACTGCAAAACGTCGAGCTCGGCGGAACAGACTGCTTCCGCCGCCTCGAGCGCGAAGCTCCCGGCGAACACGGCCAACCGTGCAAACAACCGTCGTTCGGCAATCGTGAGGAGCTGGTAGCTCCACTCGACGGTCCCGCGCAGCGTGCGCTGGCGCTCGGGCGCGTCGTGCGCGCCGGACGTCAGCAGGTCCAGACCGCGACCGAGGCGCTCGAGGATCTGCGCCGGTGTGAGCACCTTGACGCGTCCGGCAGCGAGCTCCAGCGCCAGCGGAAGGCCGTCGAGCCGCTCTGCGATCTCACGCACCGCCGCGTCGGGCTCGAAGCGGGGCTGCAGCTGGCGCGCGCGTTGCGTGAACAGAACCCCTCCGTCATCGACCGGAAGCGTTGGCACCGGAAACTCCTGCTCGGCGGCAACATTCAGGCGGCTTCGGCTCGTGGCGAGGATGCGCGCGGCCAGCCGAACAACGATGTCGGCGGCGTCTGGGAGAAGCTGCTCGAGATTGTCGAGCACGAGCAACGTGCGCTTGCCCGTGAGGAACTCGTGCAGGTCGTCGGGACCGCCGACTAGCCGCGCGATCGTCGGCTCGATCAGTTGCGGATCCCGTACTGCGGCGAGCGAGATGAACCAGACGCCGTCGCCGTACCGCTCGACGCTCTCGGCGGCTGCTTGCAGCGCGAGCCGGGTCTTGCCCGAGCCGCCTGGGCCGGTGAGTGTGACGATGCGATGCGAGTCGAGCAGCGCGAGCACCTCGGCCAGCTCGCGTTCGCGGCCGACGAACGGCGTTGGTTGCACCGGCAGGTTCGTCTGGTCGACAGTCTTCAGCGGCGGGAACTCATCCTCGCCGAGCTGGTAGAGGCGCTCAGGCACGGCAAGGTCCTTGAGCCTATGCACGCCAAGGTCGCGGAGCCGATCTGCGCGGACGAGATCGCGCGTCGCCTGCGAGAGAAGAATCTGACCGCCGTGACCGGCAGCGGCAATCCGCGCGGCGCGATGCACATCGATCCCGACGTAGTCCTCACCGGCCAGAGTCGGCTCGCCCGTATGCAGACCCATGCGCACACGGATCGGCCCGGCGCCCAGCGCATCGCGCGCCGCCGCCGCCGCCGCGAGCGCGTCAGACGCCTTCTCGAACGCTACGAAGAAGGCGTCCCCCTGTGTGTTCACCTCCACGCCGCCATGGCGCGCGAACTCTCCGCGCAGCACCTGATGGTGACCGGCCAGCATCTCCGCGTACTCGTCGCCTCGCTCCTGCAGCAGCCGCGTCGAGCCCTCGATGTCGGTGAATAGGAACGTGACGGTGCCATGCGGGAGCGTTACGTCTGAGCGCCTTTGCTCGACCATGGTGGCTAGATGTTCGGCTTGCCCTTCGAGACTGCCACGGCGTAGTCCACGCTACCGCGAGTGGATTCGCGGCATG
>JBKPBS010000154.1:0-20123 GCA_046726915.1 Actinomycetota bacterium | reverse complement strand
GGTGGGCTCGACCTGGTGGTGCAGGCGCTCGATCGCTCGCTCGAGACCGTCGTAAACCAGGACATCGAGCTCGCCGGAATGGTCATCGCGGACGACGACCGCATCGACGGCCGCTACCTCGAGGTGCACCAGGGAATCCTGTCGCTGCTGGCGCTCCAGGCGCCGGTGGCGGGCGACCTCCGGCTGGTCGCAGCGCTTCTGCACGTGATCAAGCATGTGGAGCGGATGGGCGACCAGTGCGTGAACATGGCGAAGCTCATCCCGCTGGACGGGCACGAGCCCCCGGCCGAGCAGCGCATGCTCGACCTCATCCAGCGGATGGGCGACCAGGCGCGCCAGCAGGTGATCCAGTGCGGCCAGGCATTCGCGCGCCGCGACGTGGACATGGCTCTGGACCTCGTGCGGCAGGACGACGTGATCGACGAGCTCAACCGCGAGGTCTTCCACCATGCGCTCGAGCTCGGGGACGAGCCGGACAGGCGCGAGTGGGCGATGCACATGATGCTCGTGGGGCGTTGCATCGAGCGGATCGGGGACAATGCCGTCGACATCGGCGAGCAGACGGCGTTCGTCGTCACGGGGCTCTTCAGGGAGTTCGAGGATGCCTCGCACCCGCTGGCCGCACCCCCCACTGCTTGATCTGCGCCTGCATCGACATCGGCAGCAACACGACCCGCCTGCTGGTGGCGGACGCCGGTGAGGGACGGCTCCGCGAGCTGGTCACGCAGCGCGCGTTCACCAGGATCGGGAAGAGCCTCGGGAACGGGACCCTAATCCCGCTCGAGAAGATCACCGAGACCGCCGAGGTGGTGCGCACGCAGGCGGCGGTGGCGAGCGAGGTGGGCGCGGAACAGATAGTCGCGGTCGCCACGGCCGCGATCCGCACCGCCGGGAATCGCGACGAGCTCGTGAACGCCGTACAGGAGGCGGGCGGGATGGAGCTGAGCATCCTGTCAGGCGAGGAGGAGGCGCGGCTGTCGTTCGTGGGCGCCACGCGCACGCTGCTCGAGCCGCCGGGAGGGACGGTCGCCGTTATCGACGTGGGCGGCGGATCGAGCGAGATCGCCATCGGCGAGCCGGACGGCAAGATGACCTGGTCGGAGTCGTTCAGGATCGGGTCTGGCTTCCTGGCGGACGCGTACCTGCGCTCCGACCCGCCCTCGGCGGATGAGCTGGAGAAGGTCCGCCGGCACGTGGACGGCACCTTCGAGGGCCTCGACCCGCCCGCGGCCGCGAGCGCGGTGGCCGTGGGCGGCACGGCGACCTCGCTGCGGCGGCTCGTGGGCGCGGAGCTTGAGCACGAGACGCTCGAGCGCGGGATCCGCGTCCTGTCGAGCACGCCGATCGGGGAGGTGGCCGAGCGCTTCGAGCTCGACGCCGAGCGCGTGCGGCTCCTGCCCGCCGGCATCCTGATCCTCGAGGCGATCTCGGACCTGCTCGGCCTGCCGCTCCGGATCGCGCGCGGCGGGCTGCGCGAGGGGCTCCTCCTGGAGCTGGTGGAGGGGCGGAAGCTTGGCTAGGACGCGCCGTTCGCAATGGCGGCGAGCTCTGCCGGCCGGAGGAGGAGCATGAGCTCGCCCTTCTCGACCGCGGCGAGGCCGCCCTTCTTCATGCGCACCTGCGCGCCGGTGAGCGAATGCACGGCCATCGAGAAGTCCGGGTCGTGGCCCACCAGGAGGACGTGCTCGCCGAGCCCGGCGGCCAGTGCCTCGCCGTCGAAGGGGCCGCCCGCGAGCTTCGGCTCGTGCTGCGGCTCCACGCCGAGCGCCTCGCACGCCAGCCGCGCGGTGTCGGCGGCGCGCAGCTTCGGGCTGGTAAGGCACGCGCTCAGCTCGACGCCGAGCGCCCTGAGCGCGAGTCCCGCGGCACGCGCCTGCTTCTCACCTTTCTTGGTGAGCGGCCGCTCCGCGTCGGGCGATCCGTCGGCGGCGTCCCCATGGCGCAACAGCCACAGCACGAGTCGTCACCATACTGAGAAAATTGCTGCGCACGGGGCACCGCCCCGTGCTTGCACAGGACGGAGTCGATGGAGGCCGTAACCGCACCCAGAGAAGCTCCGGCGCTTGACTCGCCGGAGCTGTTCGTGAACCGCGAGGTCTCGTGGCTTCAGTTCAACGAGCGCGTGCTGGAGCTGGCCGAGGACGAGCACGTGCCGCTGCTCGAGCGGGTGAAGTTCCTCGCGATCTACGCGAACAACCTCGACGAGTTCTTCATGGTCCGCGTTGCCGGGCTGCACGACCAGGTGGACGCCGGAATCGACGCGCGCGGTCCCGACGGGCTCTCTGCCCGCGAGACGCTCGAGCGGATCACTGAGCAAGCAGCCGACCTGGGCCGCCGTCACTCTCGGGCGTGGCAGGGCGACGTGCGCCCCGCCCTGGCGGAGCAAGGCATCCGTGTCGTCGACGTCGACGACTGCTCGCAGCACGAGCTCGAGGCGACCGACAGGCTGTTCGTCGAGCAGATCTTCCCGGTGCTCACGCCGCTGGCGGTTGGCCCGGGGCGCCCGTTCCCGTACATCTCGAACCTGTCGCTGTCGATCGGGGTCTTCGTCCGCGATCCGGTGTCCGACGTCGAGACGTTTGCGCGCGTCAAGGTGCCGAAGGAGGTGCTGCCGCGCTTCGTGCCGATCAGCGACGACACCTTCATCCCGCTCGAGTCCCTGATCGCGCGCCACCTCGGTGACCTCTTCCCCGGCATGGAGATCCTGCGCCACGACTTCTTCCGGGTCACGCGCGACGCCGACTTTACGGTCTCGGACGAGGCCGATGACCTGCTCCAGGCGGTCGAGGACGAGCTGCGGCGCAGGCGCTTCGGCGAGGTGGTCCGACTCGAGGCCGCGTCGACGATGGACCCGGACATGCGCGGCTACCTGATCGAGCAGCTCGCGATCGACGAGACGGAGGTCGTCGACGTGAATGGCCTTCTGGACCTCAACGACCTGATGGCGCTCTACGACGTCGACGGGCACCGCGAGCTGCGCTACGAGCCGTGGACGCCCGAGGTGCCGCCGGCGTTAGCCGAGAGCGACCACGGCGACATCGACGTCCTGGGGGCGATACGCGCGGGCGACCTGCTCGTCCACCATCCGTACGACTCTTTCGCCGGCACCGTCGAGCGCTTCATCCGCCAGGCGGCCAGGGACCCGAACGTGCTGGCGATCAAGATCACCGTGTACCGGACCTCCGACGACTCGGCCCTCGTCCCGGCCCTGATCGAGGCGGCCGAGCGCGGCAAGCAGGCGGTCTGCCTCGTGGAGCTGAAGGCGCGCTTCGATGAGCGCCAAAACATCGAGTGGGCGCGCTCGCTGGAGGAGGCGGGCGCCCACGTCGTGCACGGGCTACCCGGGCTGAAGACTCACGCGAAGGCCGTGCTGGTCGTGCGCCGCGAGGGCTCTGGCGTGCGGCATTACGTCCACATCGCGACCGGGAACTACCACGCCAAGACCGCGCGGCTGTACGAGGACTTCGGGCTTTTCACGTGCGACCGCCAAATCGCCGCCGACGTGGCCGAGCTCTTCAACACCCTGACGGGCGCGGCGCGTACTCCGGAATACCGCCGCGTGGTCGTGGCACCCGACCACATGCGCAACTGGTTCCTGGAAGAGGTCGAGCGTACGATCGAGGCGAAGCGCGCCGGCCAGGAGGCACGCATCGTGCTGAAGATGAACTCGCTCGTCGACGCACGCTGCATCCGCGCTCTGTATGAGGCCTCGCAGGCAGGCGTTCAGGTCGACCTGGCCGTGCGGGGGATCTGCTGCCTGAGGTCCGGCGTGCCGGACATCTCCGAGAACATCACCGTCGTCTCGGTGGTCGGGCGCTTCCTCGAACACTCGCGCATCTACGGGTTCCACCGCGACGACGAACGCGAATACTGGATCGGCTCCCCCGACCTGATGCCGCGGAACCTCGACACACGCGTGGAGCTGCTGGCGCCAGTCCGCGACGAGACCCTGCGCGCGGAGCTCCAGGAGACGCTCCAGCGCTATTTCGCCGACGACACGTACGCCTGGGAGCTCGGACCCGACGCTGACTGGGCGCGCCGTACCGGCGGAAACCGGGTGCTTCACGAAGAGCTGATGGAGCGGGTGCTCGAGCGCGCGCGCTCAGCGGAGTAAACGAGGAGCTCCTCGCGCGCTCCGCGTTAGGGGCGCTCCGCGCCCGCCGCGCTCAGCGAACGCTTCAGCGCCAGCACGCGGAGCGCGCTCTGGCGAATCCGATCGCGGAACGCGCGATCGCTGCGCGCCTCGGCCAGGAGGCGTGGATACACCTCGTTCCAGCTCGCCGAGCCGGTCATCAGGATCAGGTCGGCGCCCGCCCGTATCGATCGCTCCGCCGCCTCCGCGATGCCCGAGCGCGCCAGCACCGCCGCGGCCTCGAGGCTGTCGGTCACGATCACGCCCTCGAAGCCGAGCCGACGCCGCAGGAGTCCTGTGACGATCGCGCGAGACTGCGATGCGATGCGGCGCGCGTCGAGCTCGGGATAGCTCGCGTGCGAGAGCATCACGAGCGGCACGGCCGCGTCGATCGCGACCCGAAACGGCACGAGATCGCGGGCGATCGGCGTGCGCACGGCCGACGGCCCGTCGTCCGTGTTCACGGTCGCACCGCCGAGACCCGGGAAGTGCTTCGCCGTAGCGGCGACGCCCCCGTCGCCCAGGCCTTGAATCGATGCGCGCGTGCGGGCGGCGATCCCTCGTTCGCTGCCCTCGAACGAGCGCGTTGCCATCACAGAGCCGGCGCGCGGAACATCGGCCACCGGCGCCAGGTTCACGTTCACGCCCGCCGCTTTCAATCCGCGGCCGGTGGCCCGAGCGGTCCGCCTCACGGCGGCCGGCGACCCCTGGAACGGCTGCCCCTCGGACGGGCCGACGTCGGCCACCGTGCGGATGTCGCCGCCCTCCTGGTCCACCATGATCAGCGCCCGCCCGCCTGCCGCCCCCTGCAGCGAGCGGTCAAGCCGCCGCCACTGGGCGCGATCGCCGCCGTTCGCGCCGAACAGGATCACGCCGGCGGTCTCGCGGGCGCGCAGGCGCCTCCGGATGTACTCCGGCCGCCGCGTGCCCGAGAAGCTCGAGATCGTGACCTGGCCGACCTGCTGACGAAGCGTGAGGCGGTCGACGGCCGCACGAGCGGCGGCGAGAGCACGCTGTTGCGGAGTCTCTGCCGTCTGGCCGCCGTCTCCGCCAGCGTCATCGCCGGCGCCGACGGTTACACCCGCAATGAAGGCAATGCACGCGGCCGCGGCCAGAGCCGCGAGCCGCCGCCGACCGGCCGCACGTGCCGTCAACCGCTCAGGTGGGCGATCTTTGTTGCGAATAGCGCCACTCGGATGGCCCACCTGGCGGCCACCCCCTCAATGCCGTCGTTCAGCCGGCGCCCGCAGGAACGCGGCCCGCGGACTGAGCGCCTCGCGGCCCGCCCTCCTCCGCGATCCCCGCCTCAGCGCAGCCCGCGGCGAGCTCCTCGAGTCCGAAGCCGTCCACCGGTCCGAGCGCACCGGTCCCCTTCAGCGCGCCCGCGGCGGCACGGTCGGCTGCCCACGCCAGCATCCGGCCGGTGAAGGTGTAGCCGTCGACGCCCTTCAGGTGGACCTCGCTGAGCGGGCGGCCGGCGGCGTCGTACGCAATGCCCACGATGTGGGAGCCGCCCTTCGCGCGCGCCGCGGCGTCGGGTCCGCCGGTCGAACCGTGCACGAAGCGCTCGCTCGCCGTGTTCCAGAGTTTCTGCACCCCGGGCACCTTCATCGCCACCGACGTGCCGGCCGACATCGCCTGCATCGCGCGCGAGGCCGGGCCGAACCAGCCGAGGTACGCGTTCACCTCGCGGAGGCGCGGTGCCAGCCTCGGCAGCGTGAAGTGCTCCGAGCTGCCAACCGAAACCCCGGTGAGCTCCTTTGAGCCGACCTTGAAGCTCCGCACCCGCTTGGCGCCGCGCTCTGTCTGCACCTGGCCGTCGCGGAATCCGAATGCGGGTGCGGTGATCGCTCCCACCAGCGACGCCCGCGTGCCGCCGCTCATCGACCCACTGCCCGTGATGAAGTAGCCCACGTCCACGCGCGTGGCGAGCTCGCCCGCGCGCTCCAGAGCGAGGCCGCCGGCGAGATTGCCGGGCACCCAGTCGTAGCCCATTGCGGTGAGCATCCCGATGCCGGCCTGCTCGGCCGGCGGCCCGTAGCGCTCGAACACCTCGCGGATGAAGGCCGGCTCGCCGGTCGAGTCGAGGTAGTGCGCGCCGCCGGTCGTGGCGGCCGCGGCGGCGGGCTGCCCCCAGCGGGCGAACGGCCCGACCGTCGTGACGAGGACGTCGCCGCTTTCCACGAGCGCGGCCACGCTTGGCGGGTCGGACACATCGGCGGTCGCCGTCTCGAGGCCGCCGCCGAGCTCCGCCGCGAGCGAGTCGAGCTTGCCCTGGCTGCGCGCGCCGAGCACCGGCTTCAGCCCGCGCTCGACCATCGCCTCGGCCGTGAGACGGCCGGTGTATCCGGTGGCGCCGAACAGGACTATTCGCCCCGCCACAGGCCCTCAGCTCTGCCGGCGCGCTTCGAGCGTTTCCCGCACACGCTCGATCGCCTCGGGGATGTGCCGCTCCATGCGCTTCAGGTCCCAGCCCGTGAGCGTCACGAGCTTCATCGGCGTCTTCGCGGTCACGGTGGCGTTGCGAAGCGTCTTCTCCAGCAGGCCCATCTCGCCGAAGAAGTCGCCCGGTCCGAGGTCGGCAAGGTGCTCGCCATCGCGCGTGACCTCGGCCTCGCCCTCCTCGATAGTCATGAACTCGTACGAGAAGTCGCCCTCGCGGACAAGCTCGCGCCCCTCCTCGACACTGACCTCCTGGGCAAACGTGGCGACCTGCGCGAGCTCCTCATCGGGCACGTCCTGGAACAGGGGGATCGACTTGAGCCGGCTTGCGTCCAACAGGTCCTCCTAAATACCGAATCTCGGTCGCGGCGACTCTACCGGGGAGGGGCGGATCGGGGCGTCACAGCCGGCGGCCGGGCATCGTGCCGCCGCCGGCGCTTCCGCCACACGACGACGATCAGCGCGACCAGCGCGACCACCGCCAGGGCCGCCAGAACGGGCACCAGGAAGGCCGCAAGCGTCAGGCCGAGCGAGCCGAGGTCCTCGAACAGCGACAGAACCGGGTTCCCGAATCCCGCGGTGGTGACGGTCGAGATCGGCCGGATCGTCGCACGGCCGGCGTGGATCGACTCGGCCGTTCCGGCTCCGAGCAGGATCGCGACGAGGGTCGGCAGGTCTGTCTCGAGGCCGGTCTGACCGGTGAACAGCGCGGCGCCCGAGGCGGGCGCCACGACGGTCCCGATCGTGTGCAGGACGTGGTCGACCGCCGGGATCGTGTCGCCGACGAAGTCGATGGCGGTGAGGACCCCGAGCACGACGAGCGCCCCCGTACCGCTGAGGTCGTGGAACGGCTGCGCCAGCTCCACCAGGTCGAGCCGCTGCGCGAGAGCCCCGGCGAACAGGGGAAGCCACGCATTGAGACCGGCAGCCGCGGACAGCCCGAAAGCCGCGCACAGGCTCGAGAGGTCCACGGCGCAAGCCTATGGCGGAGGCCCTGCCCCTCACCCGGCCCGTGCTTGGCAAGCGTAGGATGCGGCGTCCATGGGCGTGGCCCCGCCCCCACCCGTTCCCGGCGGAGTGATCGAGCGCGTGCGCTCCGACATGCGCTGGCAGCGCGCCGCGCGCGGCCAGTTCCCGACGGGCGAGCTCAGCTTCAGCATGCGCCGCACGCGTGAGTTCGAGCGCGACCCGTTGCCGCTGCTGCTGCGGCTCTACGACGAGTACGGCCCGGTGTTCTCGATGCGGCTGATGTATGCGCCGGTCGTCTTCGCGATCGGGCCGGAGGCGAACCACTACATGACGGTGTCGGGCGCCTCGAACTTCCGCTGGCGGGACGGCGGGATGGGCGACCTGATCCCGCTGCTCGGCGACGGCCTCCTCACAACCGACGGCGACTACCACCGCCGCGCCCGCCGGATCATGCTGCCCGCCTTCCACCGCGAGCAGATCGAGGCGGCGCAGGAGGTGATGTCCGAGGAGGCCGAGGGTGCCGTCGAGCCGTGGCGGGCGGGCGAGCGGCTCGACCTGTACGCGTGGACACGCCGCCTCGCACTGCGAGTTGCCATGCGGGCGCTGTTCGGCTTCGACCCCTCCCACTCCACCGACATGGCGGACAAGTTCGAGCGCGCGCTTGCGTTCTGGGGACGGGCCTACGCGGCGCAGATGCTGCGCGGCCCCGGGAGCCCGTACCGCGCGATGGTCGACGCGCGCGACTGGCTCGACCGGGTGATCTTCGCCGAGATCGACAGCCGCCGGAGCTCGGGCGAGCGCGGCCAGGACATCCTCAGCCTCCTGCTCGACGCAACCGACGAGGACGGCTCGGTCCTGTCCAGGCAGGAGCTGCGCGACCAGGTGATGACGCTGCTCTTCGCCGGCCATGACACGACGACCTCGACCGTCACCTTCCTGTTCTACGAGCTCGCCCGCAACGAGGGCGACCACGACCTCGACCTCGCGATCGACGAGACGCTCCGGATGTACCCGCCCGCGTGGATCGGGCCGCGGCGCTCGATCGAGCCGTTCGAGCTTCACGGCGTCCGCGTTCCGGGCGGCGTGCTCGTGAACTACTGCTCCTGGGTGAGCCATCACCTGGCCGAGGTGTTCCCCGAGCCGTTCGAGTTCCGGCCGGAGCGCTTCCTGCCGGAGGCGCGCGCCGCGCTGCCGAAGGGCGCGTACGTGCCGTTCGGCGGCGGGTCGCGAACCTGCATCGGGATGCGCTTCGGCCTGCTCGAGGTGCGGACGATCGCGGCCGCGATCCTGTCCCGCTTCAGGCTCGAGCTGGCGGAACCCGGGCGCCGGCTCTCGATCCGCCAGATGCCCACGCTCTCGCCGCGCGGCGGGCTACCGGTCGTCGTCCGAGCCGCCTGACCCATCCGCGCCCAGCCCGCGGCCGCGATAATCACGTCGTGGCGGACGCCGCAACCGAGCTCGAGCGTGGGCGCGAGTCCTACGCCAAGGGCGCATGGAGGGAGGCCTACGGGTCTCTGTCAGCCGCCGATCAGGCGGCGCAGTTGGGCGCCGGGGACCTCGAGCTGCTCGCGAGGGCGGCCTACATGCTCGGACGCGACGACGACTACGTGGGCGGCTTGGAGCGGGCCCATCACGCCCACCTCGATGCGGGCGAGGCGCTGCCCGCCGTGCGGTGCGCGTTCTGGATCGGCCACAACATGTTGTTCCGGGGTGACGCCGTGCGCGCGAGCGGATGGTTCGGGCGCGCCGAGCGGCTGCTCAACAGCGGGGAGCAGGACTGCGTCGAGCGCGGCTATCTGCTGATCCCGGTCTGGCTGAAGCAGATGGCCGGCGGCGACTACGAAGCCGGCTACATGACCGCCGCCGAAGCAGCGGACATCGGCGAGCGCTTCGGCGACGCGGACCTCATGTGGATCGCAAGGGACGAACAGGGTCGTGCGCTCCTCAGGCAAGGGCGGGTCGAGGAGGGCCTCCGGCTGGTGGACGAGGTGTTCGTGGCCGCTCTCGCCGGCGAGCTGTCGCCGATCCTCACCGGGATCATCTACTGCAACACGATCGCGTTTTGCCGGAACGCGTATGAGCTGCATCACGCACGCGAGTGGACCCAGGCCCTGACACTGTGGTGCGAGCGCCAGCCCGAGATGGTGGCCCACAACGGGCTGTGCCTGGTGCATCGCGCGGAAATCATGCAGCTACAGGGCGCGTGGGCGGACGCACTGGGCGAGGCTCGGCGCGCGGCCGAGCGGTTCACCCGGGGAGTCCTGAATCAGCTCGCCTGCGGCGAGGCTCACTATCGGAGGGGCGAGGTCCATCGCCTGCGTGGCGAGCTGGCCGACGCCGAAGAGGCCTTCCGGGAGGCGAGCCGCTGCGGTCGTGAGCCGCAGCCCGGTATGGCCCTCCTGCGCCTGGCGCAGGGTCAGGGCGACACCGCCGCGGCGGCGATCCGCCGGGCCGTCGGGGAGACGACGGAGCCGCTGGAGCGTGCCGCCCTGTTGCCGGCGTACGTCGAGGTCATGCTCGACATCGGCGAGTACGAGCGCGCGCGGGGCGCCTGTCAAGAGCTCGAGGAGATCGCGGAGCGCCAGGCGAGCGACGCGCTGGGCGCGATGTCCGCTCAGGCCCTCGGAGCAGTGACCCTCGCCGAGGGCGATGCCCAGGCGGCGCTGATCGCGCTGCGCCGCGCGTGGCAGCTATGGCAGAAGCTCGAAGCGCCCTACGAGAGCGCGCGTGTTCGCGTCCTCGTTGGTGCCGCCTGCGCTGCGCTCGGCGACGAGGACACGGCCGCGCTCGAGCTGGAGGCGGCTCGCGATGCGTTCGCGGAGCTGGGAGCGGCGCCGGACCTCGCGCGCCTCGCCTCGCTGGGGAAAACCGCCGCGCCCGTCGATGCTCACGGGCTGACTGACCGTGAGCTGGAGGTGCTGCGCCTCGTGGCCGCCGGAAAGAGCAACCGGGAAATCGGCGCGGCGCTCGTCATCAGCGAGCACACCGTGGCCCGCCACCTCCAGAACATCTTCGCCAAGCTGGGCGTCTCGTCGCGAACCGCAGCGGGCGCGTTCGCCTACGAGCAGCACCTCGTCTGACGCCGAACGGTGGTCAGAAATGACCACGCCGCCGAGCCGCGAAGTTGGTGAATCTGCGCGATGCGATCCGGCTACGTCCGCCGTACGGTCGTGCCATAGCAATCAGAAGCCAGAGGAGGCTCGGCATGTACGTGGTCGTGCAACATCGGTTCAAGAATCCCCAAGTGGCGCTCTCCCGTGGCGAGAAGCTGATCAAGAACGAGGACGCGCCCCCCGGGGTGCGCGGGCTCCAGTTCTATCCGAGCCAGGATCACTCCGCGGCCACCTGCCTGTGGGAGGCGGATTCAGTCGACGCGGTCCAAACCTACGTCGACTCGACCCTCGGTGACTCGAGCGAGAACACCTGCTACGAGGTGGACGCCGACCAGGCCTTCGCGAGGCAGCCGCTGGGGATCCGCGAGACGGTCACGACCGGCGCGTAGCCCACCGGCGGCCGTCCGCTTCCATCCATCGCTGCCGAGAGGCGGGTACTGTCGCGGCGTGACAGTGGAGGCAGCGTCTGGCCAGGGGCGGGTTCGTACCGCCGAGGTGATCGCGGCACTATCCCTGGCGACGGACCTGAGCATGAGCCTGCCCTTGGAGCACGGCTTGGAGAGCGCGCTGTTCGGGATGCGGCTGGCCGAGCGGATGGACGTGGACTCCGAGACGGCCTCGCAGACTTACTACACCTGCCTTCTCTTCTACATCGGATGCACGGCGAACGCGGATGTCGCTGCCGAGATCTTCGGCGCTGACGACTCGCTGACGAGGTACGCCACTCCGGCTCGGTTCGGGTCGCGGGCGGAAATGATGGGCGGGTTCATACGCGCGGTGGCCCCACCGGATGGCACACCGATCGTGCGCGCTCGCCAGCTTGCGTACGGTCTTCCCAGGGTCGCTCGGGTCTTCAAGGAACATCTCGCGGCGTTCTGCGAGGTGGCGGACATGCTCACCGAGCGGGTTGGTCTGCCCAGATCCGTCGGGCCTCTGTTCAATCACGTTGCAGAGCGCTGGGACGGCAAGGGCCAACCCGGACGTGCTGAGCAGGATCAGATCCCGCTGCCGGTGCGGATCGCTCACGTCGCCCGCGATGCGGCCTTCCAACGCATGCTCGGCGGCGATGAGTTCGCCGCCCGGGTCATCCGCGAGCGCGCCGGGCACGCCTTCGACCCGGCCGTAGCCGCCTGCCTGACGGATGAGGCATCGGACGTCCTCGCGCTCGAGGGCGGCGAATCGGTCTGGGATAAGACCCTGGCCTGTGAGCCTCGCCCGCACCTGACACTGGAGGGCGAGGCGCTCGATAGAGCGCTGGCGGCGATGGGTGACTTCGCCGACCTCGTCTCCCCGTACCTCCTCGGCCACTCCGCAGGCGTGGCCGAACTGGCGGCGGCGGCGGCCGAGCGGTACCGCTTGGCGCCGGCCGAAATCGTGCTGATTCGGCGCGCGGGGCTCGTGCACGACCTCGGGCGCGTCGCGGTTCCGGTCCGCATCTGGCAGAAGCGGGGCGCGCTGACGGCCGACGACTGGGAGCGCGTGAGGCTACATGCGTACTACACGGAACGAGTGCTGACGAACTCGCCGTTCCTGGCCGTACTCGCGCCGATCGCGAGCGGCCACCACGAGCGACTGGACGGTTCGGGCTATCACCGCGGATTGACCTCCGCAACACTCACGCGGCCTGCGCGCCTCCTTGCCGCAGCCGACGCATACCACGCGATGACCGAGCCGAGACCGCGCCGCGCTCCGCTCCCGCCCGAGAAGGCCGCGGACGCTCTGGGCGAGGAGTGTCGCGCAGGGCTGTTCGACGCCGAGGCGGTCGCCGCTGTGCTCGAGGCAGCCGGACAGCCGGCCCGGCGACTCGAGCGGCCGGCCGGGCTGACCGAGCGCGAGGTCGAGGTCGTAACGCTGCTCGCGCGCGGGCTGCAAACCAAGCTGATCGCTGAGGTGCTCGGGATCTCGGCAAAGACCGCCGACCGCCATATCGAGCACGCCTATAGGAAGATCGGCGTGTCGACACGTGCAGCCGCCGCGCTGTTCGCGATGGAGCATGGGCTCGCGACATTGGGAGAACTCCCAATAGCGCGCACCGGTTACCGCTCCTAGCGTACGAAGCAAATAGTCGACCGACGGGAGTGGACCATGCCGGGCGCTGCGAGCGGCCCAGGTGAACCAGAGCGTGTTGAGACGGTCGTCATCGGCGGCGGACAGGCTGGGCTCTCGGTGGGGTATCACCTCGCCCAGCGCGGTCTCCCGTTCGTGATCCTGGAGGCGAACGAGCGGATCGGCGACTCATGGCGACGGCGGTGGGACTCGCTCCGCCTCTTCACGCCGGCGCGCTATAACGCCCTCCCTGGTCTGACCTTGCGCGGCCGCGGCCACCGGTTTCCAAGCAAGGACGAGGTGGCCGACTACCTCGAGGCCTACGCGGCGCGGTTCCAGCTTCCGGTTCTAACCGGCGTCAGGGTGGAACGGCTCTCACAGCACGGGAGCGAGTTCGTGGTCAACGCGGGCGGCCGGGTTTTCGAGACCGGCAACGTGGTGGTGGCGATGGGAACCCACCAACGTCCGTGGGTGCCCCCGTTCGCGGATGCGCTCGACCCTGGCATCGTCCAGCTCCACTCCGCCGAGTACCGGAACCCCTCTCGGCTACAGCCTGGAGACGTCCTCGTCGTCGGCGTCGGAAACTCGGGCGCCGAGATCGCCGTCGAGGTGGCGAAGGAGCGCTCGACCTGGCTTGCCGGGAAGCCGACCGGTCATGTCCCCTTCCGCCTCGACGGCGCGGCAGCTCGATTCGTGTTCCTACCCCTGATGTTTCGATTCATCGGGCACCATGTCCTGACGGTGCGAACGCCGATCGGCCGCGGACTGCGTCCGAAGCTCCTGTCGCATGGCGCGCCGCTCGTCCGCGTCAAGCCCAAGGACATCGCCGCAGCCGGGATCGAGCGCGTGCCCAGGGTCGTGGCCGTGCGAGACGGAGCTCCGCTGCTGGACGGGGAGCGCGTCCTCGACGTGCGCAACGTCATCTGGTGCACGGGGTTCCGTCCCGACTTCTCCTGGATCGACCTTCCTGTCTTCGGCGACGAGGAAGAGCCCAGCGAGCCGATCCACCGCCGCGGGATCGTCGCCGGCCAGCCGGGGCTGTACTTCGTGGGGCTGTTGTTTCTCTACGCGATGTCGTCCGGGTTCCTCCCCGGCGTGGGGAGGGACGCGGAGCACATCGTGAAGGACATCGCAGCGCGTTCCGCTGCGGAGCGCGTGGGGCTCAGGCCACCATCTCGGGCGAGACGCGGTTGACCTCGACGATGACGTCGGCCGGGATCCCGGCGCGGCGGGCCGCGGCGACCAGCTCGTCGGGCGACGGCGCCTCGTATAGGCAGTAGGACTGGCGCCGGTCGGCGCTGAGGAAGGAGAAGAGCCAGCGCACGCCCTCGTCGGCGTTGATCTCCTCCAGCGCCTTCACCCCATCGCCGGAGAGCTCGATCTGATCGGCGTACTTGCGCTCGATCACGTATAGCGGCATGTGGCCGATCCTATCCCCGGGTCGGGCCCCCCGCCAGTCCGTGACGATGCGCGTAGGTGGCGGCCTCGGTGCGGTTCGCGCACGACGTCTTGCGCAGGATGCTGCGCATGTGGTTGGCCGCGGTGTGGGCGCTTATGAACAGCTCCTCGCCGATCTGGCGGTTGGAGAGGCCGCGCGCGACCAGGCGGAGGATGTCGACCTCGCGTGGGGAGAGGCCATCGGGCAGCGCGGCCGGCATCATCTGCGAGCTGAGCTGATCGATCCGAGCCACGAGCGCCGGCAGTCCGATGCGCTCGGCGAGCGCGGTGGCCTCGGTGAGCAGCGCAGCGGCGCGGCTCGCGTCTCCCGGGCGACCCCGCGCGTGAAGCATCCGACCGTACTCGTAGGCCGTGTGGGCGAGCCATGTCGGGGCTCCCATGCGCCGGTTCAAGTCCATCGCGGCTTCGAAGCGGGCCTCGGCGACCTCCCAGTCGCCGAGCGTGGCCGCGAGCATGGCGAGATAGCGATCCGCCGCTCCATAGCAGGCGACTCCATAACCCACGACCACGACGGTTCCGGCTTGAGGCTCCAGCTCGGGCCGTACGAGCGCGGCAATCTGCTCGTCGCCCACGGCGGCGCAGGCGTCCGTGAGATAGGTGAGCGAGGCCAGCCAGAGCGCCTCACGGAACGGCTCGAGCCCGCGAGCGCGGATCCGAGCGAGCTCGTGGCGAGCCTCGTCCTCCATGCCGAGCTCGACGAGCAGTGCCACCAGGCCGGGGTCCCAGGCGGCGCTGCCGCCGTCGCTGCCCGCAAGAACCCGGACCAGGGGAGCAAGCTCGGCCAGCCTGCCCTGCTCCCGTCGGATCGAGAACATCTGGACGCCGTGGATGCCCGAGGCGTCGCGGCCGCGAAGGAATTTCGCGAACTCGCGGGCGTGTTCGGCCCTGGCTTCGGCCTCCTCGAGATGGCCTTCGCAAAGCGCGATCGCGGACCCGAATTGCGCGGCTGCAAACGACCAAAACGGCTGGTTCCCGCGGTCTGAGAGCTCGAGGAACTCGGCGAGGTCGCGTCGTGCCGCCTCGAGCTCACCCAACGCGATCCACGTGGGCACCCGCCAACCCAACGCCTCGGATTGGATCTCGATGTCGCCCAGCTCGTCCCCCAGGGCCTGCGCCTCGGTGAGCATTTCGACGACCTCCTCGAGCGTGCTGGTGCCGCGAGTCGTGTACGCCCGCGCGAGGAGGTCCGCGAGTCCCCGCTGGTCGCCGAGCCGGCGCGCCATCTCGATGGCGTTCGCGCGAATGATCTCGGCGCGCGCGTGGTCTCCGCGGTAGGCGAGCACGCGGGCAAGGGCGGAGAGCAGGGGGATCCGGAGCGTCGACTGGGCCCCGCCAAGGGCGGCGCTCGCCTCCTCGAGCAGCTCCAGCGCCGCCCGGTGGGATCTGCCCTCGCCCCAGCAGGCGTCTTCCAATCCGATCGCGGCGCGCGCGAGCATGTCGGCGTCGCCGGCCGCACGCCCGATTTCGGCGGCGGCGGTGAAGGCCTCGATCGCGTCCGGCAAGCTGCCCGCAGCCTGGCACGCGGTCCCGAGCTCGAGCTGGATCTCCGCCTCCGCCGAGGGGCTCTTGACGCCCAACGCGAGCGCGGTGCGGAAGTGGGCGGCCGCCTGCTCGAACGCGAGCGCCGCCATCGCCGCCCGCGCCGCTCGCAGGTTGTAGTCGATCGCCCGTTCCGCGTCGCCAAGGGCCCCTGCCGCCGCGAGATGGTGTGCCACGTCCGCGAGGCCCCTGACCGGAGTCGCCCCGAGGGTCTCCTCGAGCGCCGTCCCGACTCGTAGGTGCAGCTCGGCCCGGCGGAGCCCGCTCAGCCGATCGTAGAGCGCCCGTCGCACGAGCTCGTGCGTGAAGCGGTACGCGAGCCCGGCGGCTGGGATCTCCTCGATCATTCCGCTGCGCACGCCTTCGTCGAGCGCTTCGAGCAGGGTGCGCTCGTCGAGCCCGGCCGCTCGCCGCACCACGTCGAGCCTGAACTCCGGCCCTGCCACGGCCGCCACGTCGAGCACCTCCGTGGTCGACTCCGCCAGCCGGGACAGTCGGTGGGTGACCACCTCGCGGACGCTCTCCGGGCTGGCGAGCTCGGGCAGGGGATGGGCGAGTCTCGCCATGCCGTTCACGGTCTCGAGCGCGCCGGTTTCCGTCAGCGTCCGCCACAGCTCGATCATGAGAAAGGCGTTGCCGTCGGTGAGCTCGCTGATCTCGCGCGCGAGCTCGTCGGCGGCCGGGTCGAGATTGCCTCCGCCGGCCTGATGCACGAACTCGGCGACCTCCTCGTCGCTCAGGCCACCGAGCGCGAGGCGCTCGACGCCTTCCGCGCGGCGAAGATCTGCGAGCGCCTCGGATAGCTCGCTCGGCATGTCCGCCTTGGTATCCCGGAAGGTTGCGAGAAGGAGCATGCGCGCGGCTCCCGCCGAGTGCGCGAGATGACGCAGCAGGAGCAGTGTCGGGCCGTCCGCCCAGTGCACGTCCTCGATCGGCAGCAGCATCGTGTGGCGGCGGGTGACGTTCGCCAGCAGATCGGCCACCGCCGTGTGGAGACGATGACGTTCGGTGTCCGGATCTCCGGGGACCGGGTCCGGGAGCCCGCCTACCCGCTGCGGAAGGTCGGGAAGAAGCCTGGTGAGCTCACCGCCACCCGTTCCCAGATCGGCGCGAAGGACGTCGGGCTCGCTGCCGCGCACGAGCTGCTCGAGTGCGGTGACGAACGGCCCGTACGGAGTCCGGACGACGGCGTCACAGGCGCCGTACAGAACCAGAACACCGTCAGCGGCCGCGTCCTGCGCCAGCTCTCGAACGAGCCGGCTCTTTCCCGAACCGGGCTCGCCGGCGAGCAGAGCGACCCGCCCGCCTCCGCTCGCGGCGTCCGTCAAGCGGGTTTGAAGCGTGGCGAGCTCCCGCGAGCGGCCGACGAAGGGAAACGACGGCGTCAGGCGGAGTGGACCCGGGAGTGCCAGCAGGTCGGCCGCGGTCATAGCCAAATCTGATTATCCCCCGGCTTGTCAGGGGCGCGAGAAATGGATCAATCGTGCTCATGACGGCGGGAGGGTGCCCGCTTAGCGTCGTCGTGAAGGACGCACCAGGTAGGGCGACACGGATGCGTCGAGTCACGATCAACGGAAGGGAGCGACTATGCGTCGCACCACCATCATCACCGGCCTGCTGGCCACCGCGGTGGCCTCACTTGCCATGGCTGTCCCGGCCTCCGCGGTCACCAGCTCCCAGCTTCAGCGAGCGGGTTGGGACTGCATCGCCCCGGTTCCCGTCACCGATGAGCTGCACTGCGCCCGGCCGGGCGGCCTCGTGCGGATGTTCACCGGCCAGGCGAGGACGCTGCCGATGCTCGTCTTCGATCCGAGCGGTGAGACCTACCTCGGCACCGAGATCAACGTGCGGGGCGACATCTTCCATAAACGGCCCTGCCCGAAAGATCCCCCGACGTTCGAGTACACCGATCTCGGGCCCATCTTCGGCATCGACTACTGGGCTTGCCACCACTTCAACAGCGATCACACCTGAGGGACGCAAATGACCGGCTCATCCAATTCGACCAAGACAAGGGGCATCACCATGAGGACTTTGACCACAATCATCGCCATCGGGCTTGCGCTCGTCGCGGCCGTGCCCGCGACGGCCTCGGCGCGTAACCCGCGCCCGACCGAGGCTCAGGCGACCGCCGTCGCCAAGCGGCTCGCGCAGCGCGCCGCCGAGGGAATGCGGACGTTCGGGATCTTCGAGGTCGAGCACATCTCGGTTTCGTGCGGCCACCCGTTCGGCTCGGGGCCGCGCTCGCTGACCTGCGCCTACGCGCTCTACGTCCACAACACAGAGGACGGCAGCGGCCAGACCTGCCTCAACTCCGTGTACGTCTTCAAGGCACCCAAGACGGGCCGTCTGTCCGGCCGCTTGGGCTCGCAAAGCTGCTTCTAGCCCGCCGCGGCGTGAGCACCAGGGACGGGCCGCTCCGGCGGCCCGTCCCGCTTTCCGCGGCGCTCAGACGGAGGCTGCATCGTCCGGGGTAAGCGCGGCCAGGCGAGCCAGCAGTTCCTCGCGCGGCGGCCCTGGCGGCGACGGCGGACGCGCCGCGAGCCCGGCCAGGATGGTCTCGATTCGGCCATGCAGCTCGTCGTCCTCGTCGAACGCGGCGGTGCGGTCGAGTAAGCCGATGCGACGGATGGTGCGCCGGAGGACCGCATCGTCATGAGGTGCAGCCGCCAGGGCGCCGACGAACGAGAAGAGCGGATAGCAGCCGTCGCGCCGCCCAATCTCCAGCGGCTCGCCGCTCCAGCGCAGAGAGCGCGCCGCGTCGGTTGCACAGGCGAGCGCGTGGCGCTCGCGGGCCTCAGGACCAGCGTCGGCCCGGTAGCGCTCCGCGATCGCGTCTACATCGGGTGCTTCAGCAGTGGAGTGAGCCAAGGACTGCGCGTGTGCGAGAGCAAACGAAAGGCCGTAGGCGAAGGCCGGATCGGTGTGGCAGAAGGCGTCTCCGGCGGCGACGATCCCCGCCACGAGAGGGTCGCCGGTCCGATCCACATTCATGAGACCACCCATCGGCATGACGTCGGTAATCGGCCTGGCGTGGTCGGCCGAGGTCATGAGGTCCAGCGGCGAGATCGCGGAACAGGCTGCCATCCAGGCCTCTTGGTGCCGCAGCGCGCGCAAGTCGTGGTCGGCCGCCGGGACGAGCAGGATCACGGCGAACGTCCGGTTGTCGCCGCGGAAGGTGTTGAAGCCCATGTACCCGAGGTCACCGCGCGGGTTCAGTACTGGCGCCTCGAGGTGCTCGACACCCTCGGCAAGCTCGAAGTACCGGCAGTAGTAGATCGCTCCCGAATCGGTCGGTGCGCCAGTCGCCCGCGGCCAGCCCGGTGGGCAGCGGTAGCGACCGAGGGCGTCGACCACGAGGTCGCCTCGAACGGGATCGCCTTGGTCCACCGCCACACCTGCGGCACGCGGCGATCCGCTCCCCTTCGTCAACAGTCCCGTAACCCGAACGCCGGCTCGGATGTCGATCGCGGGCTCGGCCGCCGCCGCCCGCCGCAGCGCCCACTCGATGAGCGGTCGCCGGACCCAGAGATACACCAGGTCCTCGTCA
This sequence comes from Actinomycetota bacterium, assembly GCA_046726915.1. Classification (GTDB taxonomy): domain Bacteria; phylum Actinomycetota; class Thermoleophilia; order Solirubrobacterales; family Thermoleophilaceae; genus JACVRW01. Next base: position 874 of record JBKPBS010000154.1, on the reverse strand, counting down.
CCCGGCTGTCGCGAGCCCCGGAGCTTCAGCGCCAAGTCCTGCGGTTCCGCCCCAACGTCGAGGAGCGTGTCGATGACGTCAGGAGCCCAACCCGAAAGCAAGCGCCGGCCGCGCGGGAGGAACGCGTGTGGTTGAAAGTAGTGCGGGATTCCCCGGCGCTCCGCGCCGAAGGCACCGTCGGGCGACCCATCGGAATCGACGAAATCACGCTCGATGACGACCGCCTCGTGGCCCGCCCGGGCCACGGCGAGCGAAGCCGCGAGTCCGGCGACGCCGCCTCCGGCGACGACGACCTTCATCCGCCCAAGCTATCTCGCGGCGGAGGCGGGCTGCAAGCTGCCTCACGCGGCCTCGCGGTCTAACGGCGCGATGGAAAGTTCAGGGTCTCCCTAGGTGGCATCACCGATGCGAAGGAGCGGTCCCCCGAGGGAGTCTGTACTCAGATGACCGCGCACGACCTCGCCACCGAGTCCGCCGACCTCCCGTCCACCCGACAGATCGCTCGCAAGCTGGGGGTGGTCGCAGGCCTTCTGGCCATTGGCGCGCTGCTTGCTACGCAGCTCCCCGGCCTGGAGGAGGTCGGCCATCAGCTTGCCGGTGCGGACGGCGGCTGGATTGCCGCGGCCATCGTCCTGGAGCTGGCCTCGACCGCCTGCTTCGCCCTCGCCTTCCACGGCGTCTACGACCGGCGCCCCAGCCCGCGCACGAGCACGAGCATGTCGATGGCCGTGCAGGGCATGAACATCGTGCTGCCCTCAGGCGGCGCCGGAGGTCTCGCGGTCGGCGCCGTGCTGCTCGACCGCGCCGGTGTCCCTCGTTCATTCGCCGCCAGCCGAACCGTGGCCCTGTTCCTGATCACCAGCCTGGTCAGCTT
>JBKPBS010000153.1:0-15932 GCA_046726915.1 Actinomycetota bacterium | reverse complement strand
GCGCGTCGTCAACTCGCCGCGGCGGGGGATCGGAGCCACCTCGCAGGGCCGGCTCGTCGGCTACGCGAACACGATCGGCGAGCCGGTCTGGGACGTTGCCGCCGAGCCGGAGTCCGTGCCCGGCCTGGCGCCGGCGGCGATCAAGGCGGTGGGGCGCTTCATGTCGGTGATGGAGCGCCTGCGCGAGCGTGCCGAGGGCGGCGCGGGCGTCGGCGACCTGCTCGGCGAGACGCTCGAGGAGACCGGTTACACCGAGGCGCTCCAGGCCGAGCGGACGATCGAGGCGCAGGGTCGGCTCGAGAACCTCGAGGAGCTCGTGGGCGTGGCGCGCGAGTACGACGCGACCGCCGAGGACGGCGGCTCGGTCGAGGAGTTCCTCCAGCAGCTCGCGCTCTTCTCCGAGCAGGACAACCTGCGCGACGACGAGGGGATCGTCACCTTGATGACCCTCCACAACGCCAAGGGACTCGAGTTCGGGATCGTCATCATCATCGGGCTCGAGGACGGCGTCTTCCCGCACATGCGCTCGATCGAGTCGGGCGACCTCGAGGAGGAGCGCCGGCTCGCATACGTCGGGATCACCCGCGCGAAGCGCCAGCTCTATCTCACTCACGCGCGCACGCGACTGCTGTTCGGGGCGCGCGACTGGAACATGCGCAGCCGCTTCATCGACGAGATCCCGGCCGAGTTCACGGACCGCGAGGAGGACGCGCTGACCGGCCCGGCCGCGGCGGCCACATGGGGCGGGGGTGCCTCGGCGCCCGAGCCCGGCGGTGGCGTGCCCGGTGGCGGCGGTGGCTCCTTCGCGCTGGGCGACGACGTCGTCCACGCCCAGTTCGGCGAGGGCGTGGTCGTGGGCGTGGAGCCGGGTGGCCTGGTGGTCGTCCGGTTCGCCGGCGACGGCTCCGAGCGCAAGCTGATGGCGGACTACGCGCCGCTGAAGCGCCGGTAGGCTGCCCCGGCCATGGCCCAGATCATCGACGGCAAGGCTGTCGCCGCCAAGGTCCGCGAGGAGGTGAAGCGGGAGGTCGAGGGCATGGATCGCAGCCCCGGCCTGGCGACGATCCTCGTGGGCGGCGACCCCGCCTCTGCGGTCTACGTGCGGATGAAGCGCGAGGACTCGGCGGAGGTCGGCATCGAGTCGTTCCACCACGAGCCCGGCGGCGACGTGGCGCCCGCGCAGTTGGCCGAGCTGATCCGGGGGCTCAACGCGGACGACCGCGTCGACGGCATCCTGCTCCAGCTCCCGCTGCCCGACCACCTCGACCAGGACGAGTTCGTTGGGCTGATCGACCCGAGCAAGGACGTCGACGGCCTGACCAGCGCGAACGCCGGCCTGCTGATGCACAGCCGCGACGAGGCGATCGTGCCGTGCACCCCCGCCGGCGTGATGCGCCTGCTCGAGGAGAGCGGCGTGGAGCTGTCCGGTGCCCGGGCGGTAGTGCTGGGCCGCTCGATCCTCGTCGGGAAGCCGATGGCCCAGCTCCTGCTGGCGGCGAACGCGACGGTCACCCACTGCCATTCGCGCACGCGTGACCTCGCCGCGGTGTGCCGCGAGGCGGACGTGCTCGTGGCCGCCGTGGGATCTCCTGGTCTCGTGACGGGCGACATGGTGGGGGAGGGCGCGGTCGTGATCGACGTCGGCACGAACCGCACCGACGACGGCCTGGTCGGCGACGTGGACTTCGACGCCGCCTCGGAGCGCGCCCGGGCGATCACGCCGGTGCCGGGCGGGGTGGGCCCGATGACGCGCGCGATGCTGCTGGTGAACACCCTGAAGGCGGCGCGCGCCCGCGGCGCGTGATCCCGAGCCGCGGGCCGGCCTCGCCGAGCCGACGACAGCATTGAGGAACCCGCGTGAGCCGCTCGAAAGTCCCAGGTGGTAGAGATCGGTTGCGAACTACGCACCCTTTCTCTGCCACTTGGCGCGCGCGTCCCCCGATCACCCGGGCAGGAAGCGCCTGGCGATGTCGAGGGCGGAGCGCGGGTTGACGCCGTAGCGCTTCTCGTAATCGCGTGCCGCGTCTGCGTCCGCGAGGGCGAGGACCAGCTCCTCGCGCGACGATCCCACACGGCATGCGATGACATCCGCCGCGACGAGCGCGGCGTCCTGTGCAAAGCCCGTTACCCCTCCGGTGCTCGGAAGCTCCCGGTCTTCACACGGATTGGCGAGCTCGACGGATTCGGGACGGGCGGAGTTCGCGATAAGGGCGAAGGCCGTGACGGCCAGCGCTGCAGCGACGGCCACAGCGGCGAGCGCCGGGGTGCGGGCGGCCGCGAGGGTGAGCAGCGCGGCGGCCAGCAGCGCGAGGCCGGCCGCTACCAGGAAAGCGGTGCGGAAGCCGTCGTCCACGCCGGTCACGAGGAGGTCGTCGGCCCGGCTGGTGAGCTCGTCGTACGCGGTGAGCTGGTCCCTCTTCACATCGCCGCGCGCGTCGGCGAATACGTCCTCCAGACCACCGCGCGGGTCCTCCGTCTCCACGCTCCCACCGAGCCGCGGCGCGACGGCGAGCTTCAGCTGGGGGTCGATTCGCGCGTCCAGAATCAGGGCAGCTCCGCGGAGGCGCGTGTCCTGGAGCGTGGTGTCGAGCTCGTGCTGGGCGATCGGCGCGAGGATGAGCAGAGCGAGGGCGATTCCCGCGTGGCGCATGGTGAGAAGGCGGGCGGACTCGTGGCTGTCGCGGTCCGGCAGCAGCTCGCCCGCGAGAGCTGCGAGCGCGAGTCCCATCCCCACCCCGACCGAGATCTGGGGCAGGATCGTCCACGCCACCGACGCCGTTGGGAGGAAGGCGAGCGCCGCTGCGCCGGCGGCCACGAGCAGCGCGCCGATCGCTGCCCGATCGCGTGGTGGACCGCCGATCCGGATCGCCGCGAGCGCGCTGAGCGGCATGATGCTTACGACAAGCGCGGCCGCGAGCGGCTCGATTCCCCAGCCGCTGATCAGCAGCAGGACGGTGAGGAAGAGCGCCGCGGCGATGGCGCCGGAAACGAGCGCGAGGGCGGCGAAGGCGACCGTGAGCGCGGGCGACGAATCGCGTTCACGCGACTCCGCCGCGGGCTCCACACGCTGGCCGGCCGCTGTGAGGCAGCCGGGCACGGCCGCGAGCGCGGCCGGTGCCTGGACCAGGAAGATCGAGCGCCAGCCGAACCCCTGCGTGAGCGCACCGCCAAGCGCAGGCCCAGCCGCCGTGCCAAGCAGCGCGGCGAGCCGCCACAGCCGAAGCCCATGGGTGCCCCAGCCCATGCTCGGCTGGCCGCTCGCTGGGACCGTATCCGCCGCTTCGCTCCTCGCGGCCGGTTCTCCCACCAGCACGGCGTGCGCCGTCACCAGGAGGGCCGCTCCGCCCAGTGCCTGCAGCGCGCGGGCGCCCAGCAGCAGCTCGATGCTTCCTGCGAGCCCGCAAACGAGTGAGCCCAGTCCGAACACCGCCACTCCGGCCAGACCGAGCTCGCGCATGCCTCGCGTCCGGCCGACCCGCTCGGCGGGCAGCAGCGCGATCGCCAGCACGACGGCGTATACGCCCAGAACGGCCGCGACTCCGGCCACGTCGGTGTCGAGCTCCCGCAGGATGGGCGGGAGGGCGAGCGCGACGATCGCGGTGTCGGCAAGCACGAGGAACGCGACCCCGGCGAGAGGGACGCGGGCGGCCGGGGAGGGCATGTCCGAATTGTGGCCTTCGGCTTCCCGGACGGGGTACGGGTAGCCGCACCACCGCTGGCCGGTATTCCCCATGTTGCACGCCTGTGGCGATTGGCAGGCTGCCGGTTACATAGCTCGGCCCCAGCGGCCCCCCGACCGCTCCAGAGCGACTCCCGCAGAGCGCCAAGCGGCTCCCGGACCGCCCTCCATCCGGCCGAGCACACCGCGCGGCGGTTGTCCCCCGCAACTGCACGCGCGCCATCCCGGCCGCCGTCCCCGGCGCTCCCTCCGTCCGGGGACGGCGGCGCCGGGACTCGCCCCCGGCGGTAGATTGCGGCCGCAATGGATCTGCGACGGCTGCGCGTGGGGGAGTGGGTCATGGGGGCCTCGGGGCTCCTGCTGCTCGTCGCGCTCTTCCTGCCCTGGTACGAGCTCGGCCAGGGCATCGCGGTCGGCCCGCCCGACGTGCTCGACGCCCGCGCGTCGGCCTGGGATGCCTTCACGATCCTCGACCTGCTCCTCGCCCTGGGAGCGCTCGCGGCGATCGCCGTGGTCGTGGTCACGGCGGCTCACGCGACGCCGGCCCTTCCTCTCGCCATGCAGTCGCTGGTCACCCTGTTTGCGCTGCTGCTACTCGTGCTCGTCGTCTTTAGGCTCGCCGACCCGCCCGACGTGTCCTTCCTCGAATCGACCAGCAGCGCGGTCGCGCGCGAGCACGTCGAGGACATCGACCGCGCGGCGGGCGGCTGGCTCGCCCTCGTCGGCGTCCTGGGCATTGTCGTCGGCGGCCTCACCGCCATGCGCGACGAGCGCCGTTCGCCGGCCGGGGGCCATACGGACCTGAGCGGCGTTCCGGTCGGCGCGGCGCGCGAGATCGAGACGCATCCGGCTCCGCGCCCCGAGGCCGGCTCTTGACGTTCACCCGGCTGAGCATTGCGGACTGGGTCGTCTTCCTGGCAGCGCTCGCGCTCCTCTTCACCACGGCGGCGGACTGGTACAGCACCAAGGCCGGGGAGGAGGCGCGCCGGATCGAGCAGAGCGCGCGCCCCGCTGAGGGCCAGCCCAGCGGGCAGGCCGAGGCCGAGGTGGAGCGCGAGGCGGGCGCGATCGCCGAGACGAAGGAACGGAACGCCTGGCAAGAGGACCGCACGATCGACAGGGTCATCCTCGTCTGCCTGCTGCTCACGGCCGCGCTCGGAGTGCTGGCCGGCTTCTGGCGGGCGAGCGGGCGCGAGCCGCGCGGGCTCGGCCCATACGGACTGGCCGGCCTAATGGCGTGCGTGACCGCGCTGCTCGTGCTCTACCGCATCCTCCAGCAGCCCGGTTTCGACGACCTCACCACGGTGCAGTTCGGCGCCCCCCTGGCACTGGGCGTGCTCGGCGTGTTCGCGTTTGCGGCGGCGGCGTCGCTGCGCGAGCCCACACCGGCACGCGAGGCGCCCGAGTCCGCGTGAGCCTCGCGTCGCGCTGAGTCGGGCCGGGCGGCCCGCCTACAATCGCGGGCGATGATCGACAGGGACCAGGTTCTTCATGTTGCCAAGCTCGCGCGGCTGCGGCTGAGTGACGAGGAGGTCGATCGGATGGCCGGCGAGCTGTCCAAGATCCTCGAGCACGTGGAGACCATGAACGAGCTCGATCTCGAGGGGGTCGAGCCGACCTCGCACGTAGTCGACCTCACGAACGTCCTTCGCGAGGACGCTCCGCGTGACGGGCTCGACCGCGAGACCGCGCTGGAGCAGGCAGCGGACGCGACCGACACCGGCTTCCGCGTGCCGAGTCCGGGAGCATCGTGAGCGACGAGCTCCTCACGCTGACCGCGGCCCAGCAGGCCGCGAGGATCGGGGCGGGCGAGCTGAGCGCCGCCGAGGCGTTCGAGTACTGGCGCGGGCGCGCTATGGCCGACGACCTCGGTTCCTACCTGTGGGTCGCCGACGAGGCGCCCGAGGACGCCGGCAGCCTTCCGCCGATCGCCGTCAAGGACCTGTTCTGCGTCAGGGGCGTGCCGAGCATGGCCGGCTCGCGCATCCTCGAGGGCTATCGCCCGCCCTACACCGCGACCAGCGTCCGCAACCTGCAGGCCGCGGGCATTCGCGTGCTCGGCAAGACGAACCAGGACGAGTTCGCCATGGGCTCCTCCAACGAGAACTCCGGCTTCAGCCCGGTCCAGAACCCGTGGGACCGGACGCGCGTACCGGGCGGCTCGTCCGGCGGCAGCGCCGCGGCGGTTGCCGCGGGCACCGCGCCGTGGGCAATCGGCACCGACACGGGCGGCTCGATCCGCCAGCCCGCGAGCCTCTGCGGCATCGTCGGCATGAAGCCCACCTACGGCGCCGTCAGCCGCTACGGGATGATCGCGTTCGCCTCATCGCTCGACCAGTGCGGCCCGCTCACACGCGACGTCACCGACGCCGCGATCCTTCTCAGCCACCTCGAGGGCAGGGACCCGTGCGACTCCACCTCGCTCGGCATCCCCGGCGGAATCGAGCTGCCGAGCGCCGAGCGCCTCGACGGGCTCAGGTTCGGCGTCTGGGGCATGCAGGAGCCCGGGCTCGAGCCGGGCGTGGCGGCCCAGGTGAACGCCACGCTCGCGAGGATCGAGGAGCTGGGAGGCGGCGTCGAGCAGATCGAGCTCCCGAACGCGAAGTACGGCATCCCCGCCTACTACGTGATCGCGCCGGCCGAGGCGAGCGCCAACCTCGCCCGCTACGACGGCGTCCGCTACGGCCCGCGCTCCGGCAACCGCGACCTCACCTCCCTCTACGAGGAGACCCGCCACGACGGCTTCGGCGAGGAGGTCAGGCGCCGGATCATGATCGGCACCTACGCGCTCTCGTCCGGCTACTACGAGGCCTACTACGGCACGGCGCAGAAGGTCCGCACGAAGATCGCCGAGGATCTCGCCGCGGCGTTCGAGAAGGTCGACTTCGTGGTGAGCCCGACGTCCGCGACGATCGCCTTCAAGCTCGGCGAGCGCACGCAGGACCCGCTCGCGATGTACCTCTCCGACTACTACACCGTCCCGATGCCGCTCGCCGGCATCCCCGCGATCTCGATCCCCTGCGGGCTCTCCGAGGGAATGCCCGTGGGCTTCCAGATCGCGGGGCCGGCGTTCAGCGAGAAGCGCATCCTGGACGCGGCCCACGCGCTGGAGAAGAGCATCGGCTTCGAGGGGGTGCCGCGGGGGTGACCACAACCGAGGCGGAGGTCCGCACCTACGAGCCGGTCATCGGCGTCGAGATCCACGTCCAGCTGAGCACCAGGACGAAGATGTTCTGCGGCTGCGCGCTCTCGTTCGGCGAGCAGCCGAACACGCACGTCTGCCCGATCTGCCTCGGACACCCGGGCACGCTGCCGGTCACGAACGCCGAGGCGGTCCACTTCGCGCTCATGATCGCGATGGCGTTCGACTGCGAGATCGCCCCGCGCTCGATCTTCCACCGGAAGAACTACTTCTATCCGGACCTGCCGAAGGGCTACCAGATCAGCCAGTACGACATCCCGCTCGCACGGAACGGCCGCCTGGGCGACGTGCGCATCCACCGCGTGCACATGGAGGAGGACGCAGCCAAGCTGATCCACACCGGCAGCTCCGGCCGCATCCACGGCGCCGAGACCAGCGTCGTCGACTTCAACCGCGGCGGCACGCCGCTCGTGGAAATCGTGACCGAGCCGGACCTGCGCTCGCCGCACGAGGCCGCTGAGTTCGGCCGCCTGCTTCAGGCGACCCTCCGCCGGATGGGCGTCTCCGACGTGAACATGGAGGAGGGCTCGCTGCGGGTGGACGCAAACGTCTCGATCCGCCCAGCCGGCACGGCCACGCTCGGCACGAAGGCCGAGCTGAAGAACATGAACTCGTTTCGCTTCCTCGAGCGCGGCATCGAGGCCGAGATCAAGCGCCAGGAGGGGATCCTGCACGGCGGCGGCCAGGTAGAGCAGGAGACGCTCCACTACGACCCGCAGAGCGGCAACCTCACCCCGCTCCGCTCGAAGGAGGAGGCGCACGACTACCGCTACTTCCCGGAGCCGGACCTCGTGCCGGTCGCGCCGACCGAGGAGATGTTGAAACGGGCGCGCGACGCTTTGCCCGAGCTCCCGGCCGCGCGCGCCGAGCGGCTCGAGCAGGAGCTCGAGCTTCCCGCCGAGACCGCGCGGCTGCTGGCGTTCCGCTCCGACTGGGGCGATTTCTTCGAGCAGGCGATCGACTCGCGCACGGCTCTTGCGCACAACGTGGCGAACTGGGTCACGAACGAGCTCGCGGCGAGAATCGACGACGGCGACCTGTCCTCGACGCGCCTGGAGCCCCGGGCATTTGCCGACCTGGTCGACCTGGTCGTTCAGAAGCAGATCTCCGCGAGCGCAGGTCGCGAGGTCCTGGATGTCCTGATCAAGGACGGCGGGGACCCGCTCGCGGTGGTCGAGGCCAAGGGGCTCGGCCGCGCCGAGAGCGGCGAGCTCGAGGCGATCGTGGAGCGCGCGATCGCCGACAACCCCGACGCCGTCGAGAAGATCCGGGCCGGCAAGGGCCAGGCGATCGGCGCGATCGTCGGCGCGGTGATGCGCGAGACGAAGGGCCGCGCCGACGGCGGCGAGGTCCAGCGCATGATCAGCGAGCGGATCGGCGCGGGCTAGCGGCGTATCCTGGCTCTATGGCACGACTCATTCGCATGGATCGGACCGGGCACACGACGCTCGCCGAGTGGACGGCGGAGGACGACGCTGCCTTCGCGGACGCGGTGCGGGAGTTCGGCGAGCAGCAGGCGCTCGGCTACATCGGCACGGTCCCTGACGGACCGGGCAAGGCGACGCACGTGCGTCAGCTGCCGCGCGACGCGGACATGGTGATCCTTCGCCGGCCGATTGCCGGCGGATAGTGGCGGCAAGCCAGGCCCTGCCCGAGCTCGCCGCGGTTCCGTGGCGCCAGCCGACCGACGCGCGCTGGCTGCGCCGCTGGGGCCGGATTTGGCACGCCTGGACGCTGCTCTACACGGTGCCCTTCATCGCAGCGGCGGTCGGCATGGTGTGGCTGGAGCCGCTCGCCACGCCCGTCGCGCTCGCGGCGCTGGCGCACGCCTGGATCATCCCCGAGCTGTACGCCTTCCGGGGGGCGTCCGTGGTACGGCCGAAGACGCGCGAGGGCGCCGGTGCGCAAGCAGCGGGCGGTGCCCGCTGCGCAGCGACCGCTTTCCCGGGTGAGCCCGTCGCCCAGGGCCTCCTCGGCGACCTGCTCGGGCACGAGGAGCGCGAGCTCCAGCGTCACACTGGGCTCGCGCTCGAGCGCGGCGCGCTCGGCGTCTGGCTGGTCGGCGAGGGCGGCGCCCTGCTCCTGACGCCCGGCCGCCGGCACGTTCACTGCTTCTGCGTGGCGGCCACCGATTCCGAGCTGCCGCCGTCCGACCGCATCGCCCACCTGCTGCTCGCGCTGCGAGTGGACGAGGAAGGTTTCGCCACCGTGGCGAACCACGCCTTCGCAGGCGCGCCCTGGCGCGTCCGGCGACGGCTCCCGCGCCCCATGCGCCCCGCCCTGGACGCGGCGCGCCGGGCCGCGGAGTAGCCTCGCCGCCGTGGCCAACGACGTGGTCATTGCCGGCGGCGGCTTCGGCGGCCTGTACGCGGCGCGGCGCCTCGAGCGCTGCCTCCCGCGCCACAGCGCGCGGATCCAGATCGTCTCGGACGTGAACTTCCTGCTCTACACGCCGCTGCTTCCGGGCGCGGCCGCCGGCACGCTGGAACCGCGTCATGTCGTGGTTCCGATCCGCGAGGAGCTCGAGTGGGCGGACCTCCACCTCGGCCGCGTGACCGGCGCCGACCCGGGTGTGAACGAGCTCTACGTCCGTACGCTGGACGAGCGCGACGAGACGCTTCGCTACGACCAGCTGATCGTCTCGCTCGGATCGGTCTCGCGGGTGCTACCCGTGCCCGGCCTCGCGGAGCACGCGCTCGGCTTCAAGAACCTCGCGGATGGCATCGCGGTGCGAAACCGCGCCCTGTTGAACCTCGAGATCGCCGAGGCGCTTCCGGACGACGAGGGGCGCCGCGAGTACCTGACCTTCATCTTCGTGGGCGCCGGGTACGCCGGGGTGGAGGGGATCGCCGAGCTCCAGGACTACGTGAACGACACCATCGAGAAGTACCCGCGCTGCCGGATGACCGGCACGCGCTGGATCATCGTCGAGGCCCTCGACCAGATCATGCCCGAGATCCCCGCGAGCCTCGCCGACGTCGCCTCCCGCGAGCTCCGGAGCCGCGGGATCGAGCTTCGGACGGGCACGCGCCTCGAGAGCATGGACGAGCGCAGCGCGGTGCTGTCGACCGGCGAGCGCCTGCCGACTCGGTCCGTATGCTGGACGGCGGGCGTCACGCCTCCGGCCATCGTGAGGCAGCTTGGGCTGCCGCTGACGGACAGCGGCCGGATCGACGTCGACGCCACGATGCGGGTCAAGGGCTGGGACAACGTCTGGGCGATCGGCGATGCCGCCGCGGTGCCCGACCCCGCGAAGCGCCGCACGGCGCCCACCCCGCCGACGGCACAGCACGCGATCCGCCAGGGCCGAGTTGTCGGCCACAACATCGCGGCCGTGCTCTCCGGGGGTAAGCCGCGACCCTTCCGCTACCGAACGCTCGGGGTGTTCGTCGACCTCGGGCAGCACAAGGCCGTCGCCACCGTCCTGGGCCTCCGGCTGCGCGGGTTCCCGGCATGGTTCGCCGCCCGGACCTACCACCTCGTGATGATGCCCGGGATGGCGCGCCGCGTACGGCTCGGCATCGACTGGGCCGTGGGCTTGGTCTTCGGCCGGGCATCCGCCGAGCTCGGCCAGCTCGGGCACGCGCCGTCGCTCGGCTCTTACCTCGACGAGGTCGCTGGCCCCGGCGAGGCACCCGGCGAACCGGCCTCCGGCGCGTGAGCGAGCTCAGCTTTCGCGAGGGTCGCGCGAGCGACCTGGAGGCCGTGTACGCGCTCGGCGAGCTCGCGTGGGACGAGTCGCGCCGTGCGCGCGGGCTGATCGATCAGGTGCGGAGCGGACAGGCGCTGTTCGACGACTGGGGCCACGAGCGGCCCATGATCGAGTTCATGACGGCCCAGCAGGGCGGCAGCTTCCTGATCGCCGAGGAGGACGGCGACCTCGCGGGCTACGTCGTGGTGACGCGCTTTCCGGGGATGGACGAGATGGCGGACCTGTGGGTGTTGCCGGACCACGCGGGCCACGGGGTGAGCCGCGGCCTGCTCGAGCGCTGCTGGGCGGACTCGCCGACGCCCGAGCTCGGGCGGCTCGTGGTGGCGGTCGGCACGCCGGCCGACCTCACGCTCTTCACCGAGTTCGGCGTGATGCCGGTGAGCGGCCACTGGGACATGCGCCACCGGGTGGACCAATACCTCGAGCAGCGCGCCCACGAGGTCGACTCGACGGAGCCGGACGTGCACGTGCTCACGCCGGATCGGGCCGTGGAGGAGTGGAAGCGCCTCGAGCCGACCGCGATCGGGCACGAGCGCACCGCGCTCCACGAGTTCTTCGGACGCACGCGCAACTGCCTCGCGACCGTGGACGCGGAGTCCGGGCACGCCACGGCGGTCTGCTGGGTCAGCGGTCACGGCGAGATCGGCCCGGGGGTGGGGAAGGACCCGGGGGCCCTCGTTCCGGTGGTGCTCGCCGCGCTCGACCGGGTCGCGAAGATGCAGGAGCCGGAGACGTTACGCGTGTGCTGCACCACCTCGGCGTGGTGGCTGATGGACCGCCTCCGCGGCCTCGGCTTCAAGGTCCGCTGGCCTGCGTGGATCATGTCGTCGGTGCCGCTGCCGGGCCTCGACCGCTACCTGCCCACGCGCCCCGTCAGATTGCTCTGACGCTCTCCTACAATTGGGCCATGGGACAAATGGCCTCTGATGCAGCGCGCAAGCTGCTCGCAGTAGCGGTCCTCGTCGTCGCGGCGTTCGTCCTCTTCAAGCTCGTGATCGGGTTCGTGGCCGCGATTGCATGGATGATCGTCGCGGTCGTCGCGGTGATCGCCGTGGTCTGGGCGCTGCGCGTGCTTTGACGTTCATAGTCATTGCCGTCGTATTCGGCATCGCGACCGGCGCGATCGGCCGGATGAAGGGCAGTTCCTTCCTGATCTGGTTCCTGGTCGGCACTGCCCTCCCGGGAATCGGGATCTTCGCGGCGATGCTGTACCGCTACGAGCAGGACGACCCGTTGCGGCAGTGCCCGGAGTGCGGGAACGTCGTGCCGATCTCCGATCAGGTGTGCATGCGCTGCGGGGCGGATCTCAACTTCCCGGAGTCCATGAGCCCCGCAGGAAATCCGCTCTGAGCGCGAAAAATCGGCTGTTACACTGACTTTTTCGCTGGCCGCCCGGCCAGTTCTGGCCCAAGCCCCGAAAGGACATCGCCGTCATGCGAGCCGTCGACGCCATCATGGAGTGCCTCAAGGCCGAGGGCGTCGACCACGTATTCGGGATCCCGGGCGGCGCGAACCTGCCCACCTACGACGCGCTCTACGACGCGGGCATCCGCCACGTCCAGTGCCGCCACGAGCAGGGCGCCGGGCACGCGGCGGAGGGCTACGCGAAGGCATCGGGCAAGGTCGGTGTGGCGCTGGCCACGAGCGGCCCCGGCGCGACGAACCTGGTGACCGCGATCGCCGACGCGGTGATGGACAGCGTCCCGACCGTCTTCCTGACCGGACAGGTGCGCACGGAGCTGATCGGCACGGACGGCTTCCAGGAGGCTGACATCTCCGGCATCACGATGCCGATCGTCAAGCACTCGATCATGATCCAGGACCCGCGCGAGATCCCGAAGGCGATCCACGAGGCCTTCCACGTTGCGCGCACGGGTCGCCCGGGCCCGGTGCTCGTGGACGTGCCGCAGGACCTCTCCCGCGCCGACATCCCCTACGAGCCGGTCACGAGCGTGCACCTTCCGGGCTACCAGCCCACCACCGAGGGCAACCTGAAGCAGATCCGCCTCGCGGCCAAGGCGCTCGCCAACGCGCGCCGGCCGGTGATCTACGGAGGCGGCGGCATCGTCAACGCCGATGCCGCCAAGGAGTTCCGCGAGCTCTGCACGTCCGACCGCTTCCCGGTCACCTGCACGCTGATGGGGCTCGGCGCCTTTCCGGCGGACCACGAGCACTGGCTGGGCATGCTCGGGATGCACGGGACCCGCACGGCGAACTACGCGATGGACGAGGCGGACCTGATCGTCGCGATCGGCGCCCGCTTCGACGACCGCGTGACCGGCAAGCTGTCCGAGTTCGCGCCGCGCGCGAAGTTCATTCACATCGACGTCGACCCCGCCGAGATCTCGAAGAACGTCCCGGCGCACATCCCGATCGTCGGGGACGCGAAGAACATCGTTCCGAAGCTGACCGCGGAGTACCGTGCGCTCGGCTCGGACCCCGCGCGCCTCGAGGGCTGGTGGCAGCGCATCAACGGCTGGCAGGAGAAGCACCCGCTCGCCTACGAGGAGACCGCCGACGGCGAGATCAAGCCGCAGTACATGGTCAAGGCGATGTTCGAGGCGACGGATGGACAGGCGATCGTCACCTCCGACGTGGGCCAGCACCAGATGTGGGCGGCGCAGTGGTACGGCTTCACCCGCCCGCGCCAGTGGATCAACTCGGGCGGCCTCGGCACGATGGGCTTCGGCCTGCCCTCGGCCATGGGCGCGAAGGTGGCCTGCCCGGACGACGACGTCGTCTGCCTCGCCGGCGACGGCTCGCTGATCATGAACGTCCAGGAGCTCGCCACCTGCGTGGACGAGAGCATCCCGGTGAAGGTGTTCCTGATGAACAACGGCTACCTGGGCATGGTGCGCCAGTGGCAGGAGCTCTTCTGGGACCGTCGCTACTCGGCCGTGAAGATGGGCGGAAGCCCCGACTGGGTGAAGCTCGCCGAGGCGTTCGGCGCGCGCGGGATGCGCATCGAGGACAAGAGCGAGCTGGTGAGCGGCTTCAAGGAGGCGCTCGCCGAGGAAGGCCCGGTGCTCGTTGACGTGCGCGTGTCGCAGGAGGAGAACTGCTACCCGATGATCCCGGCGGGGCAGGCCGCCCGGGACATGGTCGGCTGAGCTATGGGTGAGCCGGGCACAAAGGAGATCCTGCGGCTCGAGGACCTGGAGGCGAGCGGCGGCATCCGTACCGGCCGCAAGCACATCCTGTCGATCCTCGTGGAGAACAAGCCGGGGGTGCTTGCGCGGATCGCGGGGCTGTTCGCCCGGCGCGGGTTCAACATCGACTCGCTGGCGGTGGGTGCCACGGACGACAACTCGATCTCGCGCATCACGCTGACCGTCGACGGCGCCGCGCACCCGATCGACCAGGTCACGAAGCAGCTCCACAAGCTCGTCCACGTGATCAAGATCCGCGACCTGGAGCCCGCCGAGACCGTGGCGCGCGAGCTCGCGCTGTTCAAGATCTCCTGCCAGGACGGCGACGCCCGCGCGCAGGTGATGCAGTTCACCGAGATCTTCCGCGGCAAGACCGTGGACGTGTCGAAGCGAAGCGTGACCGTGGAGATCACGGGCACCGACGACAAGATCGAGGCGTTCGAGGAGATGGTGCGCCCGTTCGGCCTGATCGAGCTGATCCGCACGGGCGAGATAGCCGTCTCGCGCGGCCGCAGCGTTACGTAGACACGGGCGCGGGCTCCCGTTTTGCGCCGCTAGGCGTGAACTCGCGGAGCTCGTCGAGCGCGTCGCCGATGTCGTCGGCGAGCAGCTCGGCGTCGGGCGCCGCGTCCCGGTCCGCGTAGATCCCGAAGAACGCGCCACGGGCAACCGACGTGAAGCCGATCGAGAGCGCGTGCCGGTCGGCCAGCGGCACGATCGGGTAGGCCTCGCGCAGCCGGCAGCCGAGCATCCACACCGGGACCTGCGGCCCGGGGATGTTGGAGACCACGACGTTGAACGTGCGCGGGCTCGCAACCAGCCGTGACATCGCGCGCTGGAGCACGGACGGCGCCGAGGCGGCAAGGTCGAGCACGGTCGTGGCGCCGGCAGGCTCTCCGCTCGCCTTGGCGTGCTCGGTCGCCCGGCTGATACGGCGAAGGCGCTCTTCCGCGCCTGGCTCGTCGCAGGGCAGCTCGAGGAAGATGAACGAGATCCGGTTGCCGAGCTCTTGCCCCGCGTCTCCGCCCCGCACGTTCACCGGGACCATTGCCTTGAGCCGCGCGGGCCGTTCGCGATGGCGCTCGAGGTGGCGGCGGACGCCGGCACAGGACGCCGCGAGCACCACGTCGTTGATCGTGCAGTCAAACGTCCGCTTGATCGCCCTCAGCTCGTCCATCGGGCGTGCGAGCGTCGCGAGCGTCCGGTAGGGGGAGATCGGCCCGTTGAGCGCATCGAGCGGACTGGCCGGCGCGAGTGAGTTGAGTAGCGCGCCTGCGGCGCGCTGGGCGCCGGAGGCGAGCTTCACGGGCGACCCGACGAGTCGGGCCGCCGAACCGGCCAGCGCCAGCTGGTCGCGTGCCGTGTCGACCAATCCGTCCAGGAAGCGCCGCGCCTGCCCCGGCGACTCGGCGGGTTCCCAGTCGTCCGGGGGGTCGGCTGGCCGGTCGGGCTCGGGATCGAGCAGCACGGTAGCGAGCTCGACCGCCGCGATCCCGTCGACCATGCAGTGATGCGCCTTGCCCACCACCCCGATGCGACCATCGTCGAGCCGATCGGCGATCCAGAGCTCCCACAGCGGGCGCTCGCGGCCGAGCGGCGTGGAGAGAACCGAGCCGGCCAGCTCGCCGAGGCTCGTGCGATCGGCCCGGCGCACGTGCCGGGTGATGTCGAAGCGCTCGTCGTCGACCCAGATGGGACGCGCTACCCCGAGGGGCACGCCGGCGAGGCGCTGCCGGTAGCGGGGCGCGCGCTGGAGGCGCCGCCCGATGTGGTCACGGAGCTGCTCGAAGCTCGGGGCGGGCCGCTCGTCGGGCGGGTCGAATGCGGCCGCCCAGCCCACGTGCATGTGGGCTGACGCGGTCTCCACGTCGAGGAATGACACGTCGAGCGCCGAGAGACGGTTCGGCGCCATTTCTCTGCTCCTCTCCAGGCCGGGGGGTGGGCGATCCTTGCCTGAAAACTGGCCGGATCCGCAAGCTTCCAAACAATCGCGCCCGCGTCAACACGCCGGCGATCGTTGAAGCGTGGGATGAGTGGCTGATGAAGAGAGGTGGCATCCTGTGATCCCGTGAGCCTTCGCGTTACAC
The DNA here is from genome assembly GCA_046726915.1 of Actinomycetota bacterium. Taxonomy (GTDB): domain Bacteria; phylum Actinomycetota; class Thermoleophilia; order Solirubrobacterales; family Thermoleophilaceae; genus JACVRW01. The sequence continues at coordinate 103 of JBKPBS010000153.1, read as the reverse complement.
CGGGCACCGAGCGCGCCGCGGGCGACGGGCCCTTCGCGCTCCAGGCCGCGGACGCGGAGCGCCTGCGCGGACGCGTGGAGCGCGCGCTCGCGCACGTGCGGCG
>JBKPBS010000152.1:0-6711 GCA_046726915.1 Actinomycetota bacterium | reverse complement strand
GTGAGTGCGGTGCCCGCGCCCGTCCGCACCCGTGCCCGCGTCCGCCGGGCCACCGACGTTCTCGGCACGGCAGTGCGCGACGCACGCGCGCTCGCCCTCTCAGGCGACCCGCGCTTGCTCGGCGCGCCGGCCTGGTGGGCTTTCGACGCGGCGGTGCTGTGGGCGATGCTGCAAGCCTTCGGAGCGCCTCCCCCGCTCGCTGTTCTCGTGCTGGCCTACTTCGTCGGCCAGATCGGCAACACGATCCCGATCCCAGGCGCGGTGAGTGGCGGGATCGTGGGCTGCCTGCTGGCCTATGGCGTGCAGGCGGATCTCGCGCTGGTCTCCGTGCTCGCCTACCGCGCCGTCGCGATCTGGCTGCCCGCCGCGATCGGTCTGGCGGCGCTCGGCGGGCTGCGGCGGACCGTCGCCCGCTGGAGACTGGAGGACGGGCCCCCCTCACGGGCGCCCGCCGCCCGAGCAGCCGGGCGCCACGGCGGCCGCGTCTGGCCGCGTCCCGAGCCTGTCGGGGCTCTCACGCGCGTTCCACGCTAAGCCAGTGCTCGCCGCACGTACCCCTGGGACGCTGGGCTTCAGATCGCGCGCGGCGTAGACACGTCCCGGGACGCCGGACTCGCGTCCTGAGCCTGGCAAGCTAAGACCGAGAAGAAACCCATGTCCCATGTCGGGAACGCGCTTCTGCCAGCGGGCCATATCGCCGCTCGCTCGCGTCAGACTCGCCCTTACCGCGGTCAGCCTGTCCAGCTCGTAGGCGTCGTCGCCGGGATCAGCGCTGTCTAGGCGGGCGGTTCCCACTCCGGATCGGTCATCCGCATTTTCCGAACGACGTCGGGGCTGGACAGGACCATACGTCCCCACGCTTCTGACGCGTCCGGGTATCTGTGCCGCCACTCGTTCATCGCCTCGGGGTCCGCGGCGGTCGCCAGCTTTGCCAGAGCTCCTGCGGCGTCAGGAAATTCGGCCGCCCAGTCGGCGCGAGTGCGGTGCGGCGTATCGCGCCTTTCGGTCACGGGGCCGGGGCGCCGCACGATGTGATGATGCCCCGCCGCCGGCTCTCCGGGCCACTGACCGCGCTCCACAACGACCACGCGGACGCAAGGTACTCCGTTCCGTGGAGGCATCGGCCGGATGTACAGGGAACCCTCAAGTACGTTCTCGCCCGCGGTCTGTCGCGCTCGACAACGAATGGTCCGACGAGAGTGCTGGCCGTGTCACTGCGATCCTGGTCTTCCCAGCCGTGTTTAGCGGCGATGTGGCGTTCGCCCCAGTCCGCCGCGATGTCGCCCTTCCAAAAGTTGACGAGACCATCGATGGCTAAGAAGGCAGCCGGCTCTCCGGGAGTGAAGGGCCCGTAGGTTCCGGGTGGGCGGCGGAGCTAGACGCCGGGTGGCACCTCAATGTTGTCGCGCACGATCATCGCCCAGCTTCCGGGCGCGTCCTCCGGCTCGATCTCGCCCGAGTCGCGGTTCCTTGTCCAGAGCGCGAACGCGCGCGACCGCTGCTCCTGGGCGTGGTCATCCCAGTAGTCCACGACCAGCCTCGTGTCCGGACGCTTCCCTTCGAGGCGCACGTCGAGAACGCGCTTCTGCCAGCGGGCCAGATCGCCGCTCGCTCGCGTCAGACTCGCCCTTACCGCGGTCAGCGTGTCCTGCTCGTAGGCTTCGTCGCCGGGATCAGAACCGTCTAGAACCAAGTTCGCAGGTCCGCCAGTGTGTTCGGATTCATCCGCCCAGCGCCCACGTCATGATCAGCCCTCCGATCGAGTCGGCGTCGTCCTGGGGCGTGAACTCAGGGCTCCAGATTGCGAACCGCTGTGTGTGCCGGGTTAGATCGGTCGATGTGCTCTGCTCCATCACGACCTCTGTATCCGGGTATTCCCCTTCGAGCTCGATCCGGTAAAAGACGTGTCGGCCGGTCACTCTTTCGTTGCTGAGCCATCTCCTGACGATGTCGAGGACCTCTTGCTCGAACCGCGCGTGGTCGTCAATCACGGCGCCTCTCCCTGGAAGTCTCCGTACGACGTGATGATCTCGCTCGCCTTCGTGCCATCGGTGAGCTTGGTCTGAACGACGACGCGTCGCCTGCAGACGGCTCCGGCGACGCCGGGGTACTCCGGCCCGGCGTAAATGTACGTCGTCGCTGGGTTCTCGACCGGAGGCAGATTCAGCGCTTGCCTCGTGGCGAGCTGGTCCGCCGTATCCCACCCGTGCTTGGCCGCGATGGTGCGATAACCCCAACCCGCCCACTTCTTCGGCGCCGGGACCTGCTCCGTCCAGCCCCACGCAGGCGATCCACCCAACTGACCGGCGAACGCCGGGCCTCCGCAGGGAGGACCGGCATGGTTCTCGGTTGGCGAGGCAGGGCGACCGTGGCATCACAACTCCTCGGGTTGGGCCAAGGCGAGACCGGTGAGCGTACGGTGGCGTCAACCTAACCGAGCGACTCTCTTCAGTCAAGATTTCTCGACTGAAGCGGCGACCCAAAGCGAACGATTTGAGCATCACGCGATGCCCGACGTTCGGCGACCACGAGGGAGGCGACGACGTCACGGCGCGAACTCGCCGCTTGCCGCGCTGGAGGAGCCTCCGCCACCGGTGCCGCCTCCGCCGGCGACGTTGATGCTGTCCTGTTGAGGGGGAGGGGTGGGCGGTGGGCTTGAGCTCGGCTCCGCCATGCCCGTTGGTGCGAACTCGTTGGCTGGATCGGGCGGCGGCGCGGCGGGCGCGGGCTCGGGTGCTGGCGCCGGGGCGGGCTCGGAGGTTGTGACCGGCGGCCGGTCCGAGGGAGGAGGCGGCGGCAGGAGGGACGGGTCCGTCGGAGCTTCGGTCGCCGGCCGCTGCGTCGGTTGCTCCTGCAGCTCCCGCACTTGCGCCGCCTGCGGCGGCCCATGATGGTTCGCGAATTCGTCGATCGCCGTGCCGCCGCCCGCCAGCGCGGCCGCCGAGGCGGCGACCGCGGCGACCTTCTGACCGGTCGCTAGCTCGGCTGCCGCGTGGAGCCGCTCGGAGAAGACGGCCGACTTGTTCTGCGCCGCTCCGATCGCGGACTCGACCTTGTGCTGTGCCGTGGCCAGAGCCGACTCGGCCAGGCCGCGCAGCGCTCCGCCGCCGTCTGATGCGACCAGGGCCGCCGGCGGCAGCACGCTCGCCACCCGCTCCGGCATCGCGCGGAACTCGCGCAGCGCCGCGCGGCAGCTCAGGCAGGTCTGCATGTGCGGCCGCAGCTTCGCGAGGTCCTCGGCGCTCGCCTCGCCGTCCGCCAGCGCGGACAGCAGCGGCTCGTAGCGGGCACACTCCGCGCCGCGCTGGATTCCTGAGACACGCCGCAGGAACGCCCGCCGGCCCTCGGTCAACAATCGATTGACCTTCGTGTACGACCACCCGGTCATCGCGCAGATCTCGCGGTACGAGAAGCCCTCCGCCTTCAGGACCAGCGCGCGGATCTCGTGCGGCTTCAGGTGGCCCAGTGCCTCGGCTCCCTGGCGCAGCCGCTCGAGCCGCTCCGCCTGCTCGTGGGTGACCGCCGCGGGGGCGGGGCGGTCGCGCAGCTCGCCGTCGTCCGTGACAGGCGAGTGCCGTTCGCGCTGGCGCCGCAGTGCGAACGCCTCGTGCTTCACCACCGTCTTGAGCCAGGGGATCAGCTCGTCCTCGCTCGTGCTGGGCGCCTTCGTGAGCAGGATCTCGAGCCCGCGCTGGCAGGCGTCTTCGGCGTCCTCGGGCGTGGCGGCGTAGCGACGGGCCGTCGCGAGGATCTGCGCCCCGTGACGCGCGATCAGCTCGAGTGCCGCCGCGTCGATCTCGGCCCGCTCCGGCCGGGTGCGCCGTGTCATGAGCACCACGTTCAGAGCGATCCTGAGCCGACTCTCCCCCGTCGCACAACTTCAAGTTCGCAAAGTGCGAGAGATTTCTTGTTGCCATACCCTCCGGTAGCACCGCTACATTCGCGCTTGGCAACTGTTTGACTACGTGCCGACGCGGAGCACCTTGGCTAACGGACTTCTCAAAGAGCTGCAGGAGGTCGAGCCCGTCGCGTTGCCTGAGCGCGACGTCCGGGCGGGCACGCCCCTGCTCGGAGGGCTGCTCAAGTTCGACCTCGCCCGCGCCATCGCCCGGGTGGCGACGCTCGCGGCGCTCGACCTGGCCGGTCTCTTCCTCGCCATCTACACGGCGCTGATCGTCAAGACCGCGATCCGGCATCCGGACCAGATGGGCCAGATGTGGGACCAGGCCTGGGACTACCTCCCGCTCGGCGGCCTCGTGATGCTCCTGCTCTTCGGCCGCTCCGGCCTTTACCGCGAGCGCGCGCAGCGTCCCGGCCTGCCGCGCGTGATTGCCTCGCTCTTCCAGACCACGGTGATCGTCCTGCTCTACGCGCTGCTCGAGGGCGAGAAGTTCCAGTCCTACTACGTCTTCTACGCCTCCCTCTTCTTCGCGCTGATCTACGTGTCCGCCTTCCGGTGGGGCTTCGAGAAGGTGAGCGGCGCGATCCTGCGCGCGGCCGGCTACCGCCGGCGCGCCGTGCTGGTCGGCTCCGGGGCGAACATCCAGGCGGTCTCGCACGCCTTGCGCGACAGCCGCGAGATCGAGCCGTACGGGTTCGTGGCGCGGACTCCGGTGGCCCTCCTCGACGGCCTTCGCGACTTCCGCTCGCTCGAGCAGCTGGAGCGCCACTTCGACGCGATCGACGAGGTCCTCATCGCCGACGCCGACTTCCCCGAGGAGGAGGCGGTCGAGCTCGTAGACCGCTGCCACCGGCAGGGCGTCCGCGTGCGCGTGGCGCCGTCCACGATGGAGATCCTGATGGAGCGCGTGGAGTACGTGCCCGGTCAGGCGCTGCCGCTCTTCGAGCTGAAGCCGCCCGTGTTCGAGGGGGTGGACTTTGCGCTCAAGCGGACGTTCGACCTCGTCGGGGCGCTGCTGCTCCTGGTGGTGCTCTCGCCGCTCATGATCCTCGCGGCTCTCGCGATCAAGCTCACGTCGCGCGGCCCGGTGCTCTACCGCTCGCATCGGCCCGGGATCGGCGGCAAGTGCTTCCCGTGCCTGAAGTTCCGGACGATGGTGCACGGGGCCGAGCAGCTCCAGGACCGGCTCGAGGAGCACAACGAGATGGGCGGCGCGCTCTTCAAGATGCGCGCGGACCCGCGCGTGACGGCCGTCGGCCGCTTCCTCCGGCGCTGGTCGCTCGACGAGCTTCCCCAGCTCTTCAACGTCCTCCGCGGCGAGATGTCGCTGGTGGGGCCGCGGCCGCTCCCGCAGCGCGACTACGACCGCCTCGACGACTGGCACCGCAAGCGCTACCTCGTGCTGCCCGGCATGACCGGCCTGTGGCAGGTCTCCGGCCGCTCCGAGCTCGACTTCGACGAGCTGGTCCGGCTCGACTTCCTCTACCTGGAGCGCTGGTCGGTCTTCCTCGACCTGACGATCCTGCTCAAGACGATCCCGGCGGTCATTCGCGCCCGGGGCGCTTGGTGAGCGAGCCCTACTGGGCTGACAACCTGCTGGACCGCTTGGCCGGCCCGCGCACGCGTCAGGTCCACTACGACCAGGAGATGCGGCGCGAGCGGGCGATCCTCGACCGACGCCTGCCGCTGAGCGGCGGCGACGTGCTGTCTGTCGGGTGCGGCCGGCACCCGGGCCGGCACCTGTTCCCCGCACCCGCGTTCCGGATGACGGGCGTCGACCTCGACCCCGCGATGATCGCCTCGCTGATCGAATCGGGCGAGCTGGACGACGGGACCGCGGCCCGGGCGGGCGAGCTGCCGTACGCACCCGGCTCCTTCGACGTCGTCCTGTACCGGCTCGTGCTTCACCACGTGATCTACCAGCGCCCGTTGCGGCCGGTCTTCGAGGAGGCGGCCGCGCTGTTGCGGCCCGGGGGAGCGCTCGTCGCGGTGGAGCCCGGCCTGTGGCATCCGATCGGACTCGCGCTCGCGATGGCGAACAGCGCCGGCCTGGGACCGATCGCGCACGGGACCGAGGACGACATCCCGCTGTCGCCGCGAATGCTGATGCGCGAGGCGCGCGCAGCGGGGTTCGAGCCGGAACTTCACAGCCTGACCTACGGCTGGCGGCGCCTGCCCGCTCCCGTTCAGCGGGCGGTCCACAGGCTGGACGGCGTGGGATCGCGACCGCGCCTCGCCTCGTTCGGGCACACGCTCATGCTGATCGCCCGTGGCTAGCCGCTACGACGACGAGCTCTGGGAGCTGGTGCCCGAGGATCCAGGCCCGCCGCCGGAGCACCTGCGGGCGTTTGTGCGCTCGCTCGGCCGCGCGGAGAGCGCGCTCGACCTCGGCTGCGGCGATGGCCGGCTCACGGCCGAGCTCGAGGCCGCCGAGCTCACCGCGGCCGACGTGTCGAGGGTCGCGCTCGACCGCGCGCGGCCCCGGCTGCCCGCTGCTCGCATCGCCGAGCTCCAGCCCGACGCGCCGCTTCCGTTCGAGGACGGCGCCTTCGATCTCGTCCTATGCGCCGAGACAGTCGAGCACGTGCGCGACGCGCAGCTGCTGCTCTCCGAGTCGCGGCGCGTGCTCCGTCCGGGAGGAACGCTCGCGCTGACCACGCCCGCGAGCCGAATGCTCGTCCGGCCGCCGGACCCGCTCTCGCCGCACCTGCGCCTCTTCACGCGCGGCTCGCTCGCGAGGCTGCTCGACGAGCTGGGCTTCGAGGTCCGCTCGCTCGAGCGCCGCGCCGGGACCCTGCTGGCCCGCGCTA
>JBKPBS010000151.1:0-31505 GCA_046726915.1 Actinomycetota bacterium | reverse complement strand
GCGTGCATGCGTGCTCCTCTGAATCGTGGGTTGCCCGAGCAGCGTCGCGCGCCGGCTCGCGCCGCTCTTCGGGGAGATCCCTAAGCCGACCCCAACTAGCAATCCGACACTTCAGTCCCGCCGCCGACGCAGTGCTGCGTTGTAGGGTCGGCGGGAGGCGTCCCGGCCCTTTGGGCCATCGGCCAGCGGCACCGTGCCGCCTCCCGCCGCCGCATCGAACCGTGCGTGCGGTTCTCCCGCACACGGCTCACCGACATCGTTCACCGACTGGCATACGCGGTCGTCGGTTTCACCGTTCCGCCGAGGCGGTGCACGCCGAGCCTGGTCACCCACTCGTAGTTGAAGCGGGTGGTCCAGTTCCAACCGTGCAGCCCGTGCCTGGTGCTGGCGAGGATCGCCATCCGCTGGTTGATGTAGGCGTCGAGCGCTGAGAACTTCGCTGCGGAGTTGCCGTAGCGGAAGTAGCCACCCCAGCCGCGCACCACGCGGTTGAGGTTCTCGACTGTCTGCTCCAACGGGCGGTGGGCGAGGTTGCGGCCCGTCCGCTCGCGGATCTTGCCTCGGATCGAGGCCATCGCCCGCCGGGACGGCCACTTCTGCAGATACCAGTAGCCCGTCCTCCGCGACTTCCGCATGCGATGGTGGAAGCCGAGGAAGTCGAAGCCCTCGGCGCCTCTGGCGAGCCGCACGACCCTGGTCTTGCCGGGATGCAATCGCAGCCCGAGCGTGTCCAGAGTCGCCGCCACCAGCTCGCGAGCCTTGACGGCCTGCTCGCGGGTGGCGCAGAGGACGACGAGGTCGTCTGCATACCTGACCAGCACTCCCAGCCGCCGCCCCTTGGTCGCCCATGCCTCATCGAGGACATGCAACGCGACGTTTGCGAGCAGCGGTGAGAGCGGCGACCCCTGCGGGGTGCCCGCCTCGATCGCGGACACGATCCCGCCCTCGAACACCCCCGCCCGCAGCCAGCCCCGCAGCAGCTTCAACAGCCGCCGATCGCACACCCGCCGCTCCACCTGAGCGAGCAGGGCGTCGTGATCGATCTCGTCGAAACAGCTTTGGATGTCGGCGTCGAGCGCCCAGGACTTGCCCCAGTTGACCGTCGTCCTGGCCGTCTCCAGGGCATGGTGGGCCGAACGCTGCGGGCGAAACCCGTAGCTCACGGGCAGGAAGTCGGCCTCGAAGATCGGCTCAAGCACGATCCTCGCCGCCGCCATCACCACCCGGTCGGCCACCGTGGGAATCCCGAGCGGCCGGAACTGCCCCGGCCGGCCCGGCTTGGGGATCTCGACCCGCCGCAGCGGCCGCGGCCGGTATTTCCCGGCATGCAGCTTGGCGGCGAGCTCGTCGAGGAAGTCGCCCACCCCGGAGCCCTCGATCTGCTCGATGGACACGCCATCGACGCCGGCGGCTCCGCGGTTAGCACGGACCTCGCCCCAGGCCCTCAACATGACGTCGCTGCGGGCGACCTTGTCGAAGAGGGCGTGGAAGCGACGATCCCGATCCTGCTTGGCACAGCGGTAGAGCACGCGTTGGAGAGCACGAACCCGGTCCACGCCCTGGGCGCGGCTCACGGACCTAGCCGACAACTCGGCACTCATGGAGTCCCTCTCATCCTTCCCGTGCGTCGATGAAGCGCGGGCCCTTCGCTCCCGGCGGGTTGTGTTGTCCCGCCGATCGCCACTACTACCGCCCGCTCCGACTGCCGCTCGGCCGCCCGCCACTTCCCGGGGTCGCCGGTTATAGGCGCGCATCGCTTCCCGCCACCCCGCAGGCGACGGGGCCGAGACGGCTCTCCCCAGTTCCCGGGTCGACCGTCCGCACGTTCAACGCCCATTACGCCGGAGGGTTCCTCGGCGCCCGCTCCCGGATCCAAGGCGCCTTCCATGGCCTTCGCCATCCCATGACCAGCTCGGCACCCTCTTGGCCCACCCCGAAGGGCGGGGTCGCTTGACGACGCTTGCTCAGGCTTCACTCACGTTGCAGACCGCGCGGTCGCATCCGCCCCGCTTCGCACCCGGCCTCTCGACCGCGCACGGGGGCATCGCTACCGGGGACCCGGGCGTCTCCCCGGACCGGACTCACACCGGCGGGCCGACCCGAACTTGTCGCTCGGCTACGTCATGACGGACTCCTTTCTCTTCACGGCGCCCGAGCAGCCTGGGCGCACCATGGGAAAGGGACACTCTCCGCCGACCTCCAGCGCCGCTTGCGCGACCACGCGGAAGCGGAAGCGACGCGGACCGGTCATTCATGTCAGCCTCCAGCGGTTTGTCGGGTTGCTTTCCCCAGCTGGTGAGCGCGTGAGCAGCTCGGAGGCAGCGCCGTGGCGTTGCAGCTGACGCTCGCTGGCTGGGCCGTGCTCGAACTCGGCCTGCGGGTACGCGAGCGCCTTCAGGGGAGGGGCGGCGCCGCTCGAGATCGCGCCACGCGCGTGCTGATCGCGGTTACGCTCGGGGCCACCATTGCGTTGGCCGCAGCTACCGCCTCCTGGGCGACGGCGCTGCGGATCGCCGGCCCCTACCGAGTCGCCGGGTTGATCGTGATGTGGGTGGGGCTCGCGATCCGCTTCTGGGCGATCGCAGCGCTCGGCCGCGCGTTTCGCACCACGGTCGAGGTCGACCCCGGGCAGACCGTCGTCTCCACCGGCCCGTACCGGTGGGTCCGTCACCCCTCCTACAGCGGGCTGCTCCTGATCGTGACCGGGTTCGGCCTCGGCGCCGGGAACTGGCTTGCGCTGGCCATCTGCGCCGCGCTGCCGCTGCCGGCGCTGCTATGGCGCATCCACGTCGAAGAAGCCGAGCTGACCGCCGTCCTCGGCGACCGCTACCGCGCTTACCAGGCGCACACCAAGCGCCTCATCCCCGGCCTCTGGTGACCGAGCGTCTCCGTCCCCGATCGGCGCTGCTCGTTCGCACACGCGCCGCGCGGCGCCGCGCTGACGGGCCCGGTGAGCCAGCGCTCCGTTGCGGGCAATGCTCGCCCCGCGGCTCAGGTCCGAGGCTTGCCTTGCCGCAGCATCTCGAGCGCTTGGGCCACACGCCGTTGGCGTGTCTCGTCGCGCTTCGCCTCGTCGATCCAGCGGGTGTACTCCTTGCGGTGGGTGTAGGCCAGCCGGTCGAAGGCGGCGCGTGCCACCGAGTCCCCGGCGAGAGCGCTGGCGAGCGCTTCGGGCACCTGGACCTGTCGCGGGGCGGTGTCGAGTTCGAGCTTGACCTCGACGGTGTCACCGGCCTCCACGCCTGCTTCCTCGCGCACCGCACGATTCAGACCCAGCAGAAACTCGCCGCGCATGCGGGTAACTGTCGTGCGCCAGGTGTAGCCGTTGACCGTTGCGAGGACGGGAAAGCGCTTCGCCCCCTCTCCCACCGCCGCCACGTGCTCGCCATCGAGGACCACCGCAACAGCCGGGCCACGCGGCACGAGCGTCGCGGTCAATTGAACCGAACCCATGCGGCGATTCTCGCAATTAGAGAAGTCGGCCGGCCGCATCGGCTCAGGCGCCCTTGCCCGGCATCTCGCCCATCAATCCGGAGCGGCAGCATGTCCACTGATCCGCGATGCGGGCTAGCGCATTGCGCGCGCGTTGCACAACTCCGAGAAGATGTGCGCGAAGCACCCTGCCGGACCCAAAGCGGGTCTTTTGGTACGGGTTCGACCCCGCGGCCAGCCGGGTCCTCTAGCGGCAGAGCGTTCGTCACTGCCGACAGCAGCTCAAGTCCGTCGTCGCGAAAACGTTCGCGTGATGTGCGAGCTCGGGAGGGCGAGAGCGATCGTGAGAATGTCGGCAACTGGGCGCTAAAGATTGGACGGCTGCGGAGAGTCCGGTCCGGGCCCAAGTTAGCCCTGGGTCAGCGGGTTGGGGCCCGTTGCCTCTGCATGCCCGGCGTCGCGGCAAGACCTGGATCCCGCGTACTTGCTGATCCTGATTTGCCCCTGACTGTCCATCCTGGTCATCCGGTAATGATGACGTCGCGACGGCTGTAGAGGCCGTCGGTCGGCGCTTGCAGAAGGAACGAGGCCACGTCCGCGCGTGAGATTCTCTGCGACATGCCGACCTTCTCGGTCTCGGGAACGACCCTAGGTTCGGTCTTGGGGCCATTGGTCAGCACGGTGGCGTAAACGATGGTCCAATCAAGGCCGCTGGCGCGGAGGACTTCCTCACCGGCGGCCTTGTCTTTGATCTGGCTACCCATGGCCATGCGGGTCACAAGCCTGCTGACGGGCTTGAGCCGGTCACGCGCGACGGCGAAGGAGGACAACATCAAAATACGATCCGGACCCGCCTGCTCAGCCGCGGCCACCACGGCGCGAGTCGCCTCGGCGAGCACCGGTCCTCTGGCGCCAAGGACGCTGATGACGGCGTCGGCTCCCTTCATGGCCTGGGAGACCACTGCGCGGTCGGTTGCGTCGCCTTGGACAAAGTCGAGGTTGGGGTTGGTCAGGGTGAGGGTCTCCGCGGACCGAGCAAGTGCCGTGACCTGGTGGCCAGCGGCGATTGCCTGCTCGACCAGCTGAACGCCGGTGGCGCCGGCGGCGCCCAGGACGGTGAGGTTCATGGGTCTGCTCCTTTCATTCCTGGAGGATGTCTAACGAGACGACCTGATCCGTCCGCTGATCCATCGCGCAGCGGGGGTCGCCGTCGCACACTGACACGTCGCCCGGCACGGATACCGGAGCCTCATCCGCTCAGATTGTTTAGGCCTCCAGGGCAGGCCGGTCAAGGGCTCGTCTCCGCTCGCGTCGGCACGGCGTGGCCACCCACCGCGACAGTGGAGTCCGCTGGAGGAATCGGCGCGTTGCCTGTGGCCTTCGGGGTCCCGGCCGCGTCGGCAGCGTTCTCGGATGAGTAACCGAGTGCCCAACGCGAACGCGGGCGGCGCGGGCGTGCTGTCTCGCGGCGACGCGCAGTACATGGTCGCCGGCCGCTACGCGATGCACTACGAGCTGGCGCACGAACTGCGGCCCGTGCGGACGCTGCAGGCCTGGATCAACCTTCCTGCGGCCGACAAGCTAGGACCGACCAGCTACGTCGATCTACCACGCGCCGCCGCGACACGGATCGAGAAGCCCGGCGTCACCGCCCGTCTCCATGTCGGCTCCGTCGCCGGACATGCCGGCGCCGACGTCCAACAGTTCAAGGTTCCGATCACGCTGCTCGACGCCGAGCTCGAGCCGTCGGCGTCCATCGCCCACGAAGTCCCCGGCGACCACGCCGTCGCCATCCACGTCATCGACGGCGCCGTGCGCGTCGGCGCCGAGGGCACGGCGGTCGCCGCGCGCCAGACGGCCTGGGGTAGGGACACTCTCGATTCGAAATGTGCAAGACCGCTGCAACGGCCCAGAGCGCGCCCACTGCGGGCGTCCGAGGGGTTCGCTTGGGTTGCTATCCGTCGCCTGGCGTCACGAAGCCTGACTCGTAGGCGAGTACGACCGCCTGCGCGCGCTCGCCTACGCCGGTCTTGCGGAAAATGCGGTTTACGTGGGTCTTCACCGTCGCGGCGCTCATCACGAGCTGTTCGGCGATGTCCGCGTTTGTCTGCCCGCGCGCGATCAACCGCAGCACGTCGAGCTCCCGCGCGGTCAGCTCTTCGAGCTCGGGCGGGATCCCCCCAGGCGACGGGCGAGGCCCGTGAGCGAAGTGCTCGGCGAGACGGCGTGCGATCTCCGGCGAGAGCAGCGACTCGCCCTCGACTGCGGCACGGATCGCCGCGACCAGTTGGTCGGTCGGCGTCGTCTTGAGTAGGAATCCGGTGGCGCCGGCACGGAGTGCGTCGTAGACGTGCTCGTCGTGGTCAAAGGTGGTAAGCATCACCACGCGCGGGGGGCGGGCGGTTTGCTGCAAACGCCGCGTGGCCTCGATGCCGTCCATGCCGGGCATGCGGACGTCGATCAGCGCGACGTCCGGGCGGCGGAGCTGCGCCAGTTCGATCGCCTGTCTGCCGTCGCTCGCCTCTGCTACCACCTCGATGTCCGGCTGGGCCGACAGCATCACGCGTAAGCCCTCGCGCATCAGGTCTTGGTCGTCCGCGATCAGCAGGCGGATCACGACGGCGCAACAGGCAGCGTGGCTCGCACCACCCAGTCCGCCCGCTCGTCGAGACCGACCTGAAGCTCGCCGCCGTACAGCGTCACGCGCTCGCGCATCCCGATCAGGCCGTGACCCGTCCCCGGGCCCCCATTCGTGCGCGGGGGGGAGCTCGTGCGCAACTCGAGGTCCAGCCGGCTCGGCGCGTATCCGATCCGCAACCGGGTACGGCAGCCGGGCGCGTGCTTTGCGGCGTTGGTGAGCGCCTCCTGCACGATGCGGAAGGCGGCGAGGTCGACGCCGGGCGGCAGCGCCGGGAGCGGGTTGCGTTCGACTTCGATCTCCATCCCGGAGTCGGAGAAGGAATCGAGCAGCTCGTCTAGGTCCGCCAAGCCCGGCTGCGGCGCGCGCGATCGGCCCTGCTCAGATGGCCCGCGTAACAGCCCGAGCATGCGCCGCAGGTCCTCTACGGCGGCCCGCCCGGTTGCCTGGACGGCACGCAACGCCCGGTCCGCCTGGTCTGGATCCTGGCGCAGGACCTGCTCGGCGGCGCCCGCCTGAACGACCATCAGGCTGACGCTGTGGGAGATCACGTCGTGTAGCTCACGCGCGATCCGTGCCCGCTCGTCGGCCGCCGCTGTGCGAGCGCGCTCGTCGAGCCTCGCGGCGCGGTCTTCAAGCTGAGCTGAGCGGTGCTGGAGGCGGCGAACCGCAGCCCCCGCTCCCCAGGCGGCGCCAATCAGGACCAGGATAAAGACGGTGTCTCCGCTGAGCAGGCCCGCCGCCAAGCCACTCGCGAGTGCGACCGCGCCGGCCGCCAGCGCGCGGCGCCACTCGGCCGGATAGACGGCCGCCGAGTAGGGCGCCACGAGCATGACAAGCAGCCCGGCGAGCGGCTCCGGGGGATTCGCCTCGGTCTCGCTGAGCACGAACCCCGCCGCGACGACGAGCATCATTCCGAGCGGGGTCACGCGCCTCCACGCGAGTGGAGCGGTCATGAGCACCAGCGACGCGACGCCGATCCCGCCCAGATCTCCGCCGACCTCGGCGATCCACCAGACTGCGAGACCCACCGCCAGCGCGACGTCGAGCGGTCTCGGAGCTCGCGGCTTCCACATGGGGAGACCTTAGTGTCGCTGGCCGGCCGCGCCGTCGCTCTCAGGGTGGCGAGCGGATCAACCCACGGGTTGATACAGGACCGAACCGCACGCCGACGCCGCCAGCGCACCCCGTCCATACGGTGGCGCCATGACCAAACAGACCAACACTCTCATCATCGCCTCGATCGCCATCGGAGCGCTCGCCTGGCTCGACCCACTGTTCATCCCCTTGATCACGCTCGGACCACTGGTCAGTGGACTGATCGCGGGCGCGTACCGGGTTCGCCCACGCCTCGTCGCGATTCCTTGGGTCTGCGGCGGCCTGTTGATGCTGGTCTCCGACCTGGTGATCAATCACGAGGACGTCGCCTTCCACGCGGTCGTCGCGGTGTTCACCGCACTCCTAGCTGCGGGCGGCGCGGCCCTCACTCGCCGCGTCCGCCACGCGCGCGCGGTCGCGGTACACCAGAGCACCGAGGGGCTGACCACCTCCGGCACGTGAGGTCGCAGCAATCACAGCCCGTGCATCCACGGTTCGGCCGGGGTGTTTCCTTCCCATAACAGGAGGCGCCCCGCCTCCAGCGCCACTGCCTGCCGCAAGGACGAAGATCGGAGCCCCGCCAAGCCCGACCAGAGTTTCGCATTCCCATGAAGCGAGCATCTCGGCAAGGGTCGCTCCAGCTCCTGTAAGGGAGGAGGAGCAGGCGTGTCGAGTGCTAGCCGCGCCGCTGTCAGAATCCGGGCAAAGCGAGAGCGCCTGGGTCCCCTAGCCGCGAGCGCGCCCGCGACTGCCTGCAAGCCGACGCGAGCTAGCGCGATCAGTCGGGGTACTCGTCCTTGCGCCAGGCGCGGGGCTCCTCGGGCTCAGGCTTCGGCGTTCGCTTGAGCAGGAACGAGTGGTAGGGCGCGACGAACGGATCGGGTGCCGCCACCGTGTAGGTGTGGTAGACCGTGCCGTTCTCGCGCGCGAAGGCGATGAAGCTCGGGTTCTCGCGCAGGCCGTCCTCGAGCTTGGCTCCGACCTGCCGCCCCCAGTCCTGGAGCCACTCCGGGGGGTTGTCGAGGATCTCGTTGATCTCGGGGATCTGCTGCGCCAGCTCGGGCGTGAGAGCGAGCCCGAAGTCGAACGGAAACTCCGTCCCGTTGGTCGAGACGTAGGGGAACTGCCAACCCATCCGCTGCTTGTAGGCGATCAGCCGATCGATCGGCGCGCGCGAGAAGGCGATCAGCGTCACATCGCGATGGTTCAGATGCACGCGCGTGGCGTCAAGCTCATCCCCCAAGTTCGAGCACCCGGGACAGGCCCCGAGCTCGTAATCGGGCCCGAACATGATGTTGTACGCGAGGAGCTGCGAGCGCCCGTCGAAGAGCTCGGCGAGCGTCTTCTTCCCGTCCTCGGTGTCGAACTGGTACTCCTTCTCCACGGGAACCCAGGGAAGCTGACGGCGCTGCTCGGTCACCTTCTGGCCGAGCTTGGCGTGCTCGGCCTCGAGCTTCGCAAGTTCATCGCGAGCCGCCTGCCAGTCCTCGCGGGTGCCGGTCTTGTGCTCGGGCATCGTGCGCCTCCTTTGGCCGTTCGTCACGTCAGCGTAGGCGGCAGTCGTGGATCGTCGGTGGGCCGCCCGTTGCGACTCATAACGTTAAGACCGGCGCGCCACGCCGAACTCATCGCCGCGCTTATGCGGCCGTGGCGGACTCTAGGCGTTCGGTCCCAATCTCCAAAGAACGCGGCAGCCTCCCGCGAGTGCGGAGCGGTCTGGTCCTCGTCTATCAGGTGGTAGCCCTGGAGGGGGCGTCCTCGTACTCGTCGTGGCGGCGCAGCCAGAAGACCTCCTGACCCTCCTCGTTGCGGCCGATCGCTGTCCGGTCCAGGAGGCCGTAGTAGCCCATCGCCGGTTCGAGACCGCGCGCGGTCGTCAGGTAGGTCCGGTAGACGGTCCCGTCCGAGAGGACGTACGCGCTCAGCCCGGGCCCCTCTGTCACGTACGTCGCCGCATCGACCCCACACGCTTCGGCGTTCTGCTCGACCGCCGGCGGCAACTCGCCCTCGAGGAACGGCCTCAGCTCCTCCTCGGTGTGCAGGAAGCCAAGCTCGCGGTTGAACTCGCTGCCCACCGTCGAAGCCCAGTCGAGGCTCCAGCCCATCCGCTTCTTGTATCCCTGGAGCTTCTCCAGCGGGGCCCGCGAGACGAGCATCAGCTTCACGTCGCGCGCCGCCAGGTGGATCGCGTTCGGGTTGAGGTTGTCCGCGATCGATGAGCAGACCGGGCAGCCGGCCGCGTAGTCCGGGCCGAACATGAAGTGGTAGATGAGCAGCTGCGAGTGACCGTCGAACAGCTCCTTGAGGGACTTGGTTCCGTCGGCGGTCTCGAAGCCGTAGTCCTCCTCGACCGGCACCCAGGGAAGCTCCCGGCGTTTGCGCGCCAGCTCGTCGTTGCGGCGCGTGACCGCCTTCTCCTCAGCGAGCAGCTCGTCGCGAGCGGCCTGCCACTCCTCTTGTGTCCCGACCTTGTGCTGCGTCATTGCCTTACCTCCTGCTTCGTTCCAATGGACCTTCGTCGGTCCGGCTCTGCTTGCTTAGACACCACCGGCGGCCGGAACGAAACGCCCTTAGCCCTCGCGCGATCAGAGGGAGCTCGAGATCAGCGAAAGCCCGGTTCGGGCGTCGCGCGCATTGGCACGTCCCGGCTGACCGCAGCGTCCATCGCCGGTTCGGTCTCCGGATGCTCCCGGCGGAGGAAGAGGTAGACGCCGATGATCACCCCGGCGAACGTGAACACTCCCCACGCGATCCCCTGACCCACCTGCGTGGCGATCGGCCCTGGGCAGGCGTCCGCGACGCCCCAGCCGACGCCGAACAGCGCACTTCCGACGAGGTGCCGGCGAGCGGGACGCTCCAGCGTCCACTGCAGCGGCGCGCCCGTCACGAGCGCGCGCATCTTGCTGCGGCGCAGAAGCGCGAGCCCGGCGGCCGCCACGAGCACGGCCGACGCGAACACGAGGAACAGGTAGGAGCGCTCGAAGAGGAGCGCCTGACGGATCACGTCCGGGCTTGCCAGCCCGCTCCAGGAGAGAGTGACGCCGAACACCACGCCCACGCCGAGGCCGGCGGCCCGCCCGCTCATCACACGACCGCCTTGATGACGAAACTCACGACGATCGCCGTCCCGAAGAAGGTCGCGGTAGCCGCCAGGGCGGCGGGCGAGAACATCGCTGTGCCACTCAACCCGTTCCCTGAGGTGCATCCGCCGGCGAGCTTGGCCCCATATCCGATCAGCACCCCGGCGGCGAGCAGGATCGGAGCGATTGCCGCCTGGGCGGAGCCGTGAAGGCTGTCAGTCAACCAGCCATAGCCGTGAAACTCCGGACCGCCCGCGGCAAGCGCGTACAGCGTCCCGCCGAGGATCACACCGATCAGGAACCAGCCGCGCCAGTCGAACGTCAGCTGCCCTTCCCGCAGTCGCCCGACGACTTGCGAAAAGCCCCCCGTCACCGCGAGCCGGGCATTGAACAGCGCCCGGCAAGCCACCACACACAGCCCCAGAAGCGGTCCGGCGACATACCAAGCGAGCTGAGGATGAAGCACCTGCGCCTCCTGTAGACGAGCCGATCCGATCAGGCACCGGCAACCATCCAGTCTAGGCCGCGTCGGCCCCGAAGACGTGACGTCGCAGGCAAGCCAGCGACAATGTCCCGGTCGGAACGCTGTCGAGCATTTCGCAAGGCGAGTGGTCTGGGAGGCGTGGCTTCGGCTTCGGCGCTCTCTTGAGCATCGCCGCGATTGGCTGTTGCTTACCCCTCGAGCGCCTTCAGCGCGTCCGCTGCTTCGGAGTACTCCTCGAAGCGGACGACCTTGCCGTCGCGGAGCGTGAACAGCTGGTAGAAGCGCTCCTGGATCTCGAGCCCGCTGGCCTTCCCGCGTGCTCTGTCGCCCCCGCGGGCCGCACCTCGCATTGCGGATGCATTCGTTCTAAAGCGGCGCGGAGGTCGCGTCTGTTCCAGGCGTCGATCAATTCGTCGACGATCTGGAAGCTCTCCTGTGTCGATAGCGTGATGGCGTGAGCCTGAAGCGCGGGATCTTCCTCCCACCGTTCGACGAGCTTGTAGATCCGAGGACGCTGGCCGAGCTCGCGAGAAGCGCGGAATCACGGGGCTGGGACGGATTCTTCCTCTGGGACCACATCGCATATCGGGCACCCGTTCGAGCCGTCGCGGACCCATGGGTGGCGCTGGCCGCCATTGCCTGCTCGACTGAGCAGCTACGGCTCGGGCCGATGGTCACACCGCTCTCGCGGCGACGCGTGCACAAGCTGGCCCGGGAAACGGTGACGCTCGACCACCTCAGTCGCGGACGGCTGACACTCGGGGTCGGGCTGGGCAGCGATCGCAACAACGAGCTCGAGCCCTTCGGGGAGGTCGTCGACGCCCGCGAACGAGCCCGGCTGCTCGATCGCGGTCTCGAGAGGCTGAATGCGTTCTGGGCCGGTGAATTTCAGCCACCCCCGCTGCAGCAGCCGCGAATCCCCGTGTGGGTAGCGGCACGCTGGCCGCATCGGCGGCCGGTGCGACGCGCCGCGCGCTGGGATGGCCTGTTCCCGATCGACCTACCCGGACCAGACGCGCTCGCGGAGCTCGCGCATGAGGTTCGCGGTTTGCGCGCCGGAAGCGACCGCCCGTTCGAGCTCGTCGTGGAGATTCCCTCCGGCGCCGCTGCCGACCCGTGGGAGGCCGCGGGTGCAACCTGGGTCCTCACTGACTTTGGGTCACCCCGGCCCTGCCTGGCCGAGGTGCGCGAAGCAGTCGAGGCGGGCCCCCAGTAGCGCCGCCTGCTGCATTGCCAGTGGGCCGCGTCGAGCTCATCGGGGCCTCTCCGTCGCATGGACGGCGATAGCGACGTGTCGCTTGCTGGTCGTCACCGCGGCCATGCCGGTTTGCAGTCAGGCTGCCCAAATGAGCCGGTTGACGCCAGCTGCGTCTCGCACTAGCGTCGAGCGTGTCGGACGAGTCCTCGGCGGACAGCGTTCATGGGTCCCCGTCGAAGTGGGGTGCGCGCTGGCGGCGGTTGTTCTACCGCGGCTGGGCGCAGGTAGGACTCTCGCTCGCAGCCGCGATCATCGCGACGTCGATCGCCGTTGTCGTGGAGGGAAGTTTGGAGCTAACGCACTTCCCCGATCGCACGGACTGCATCACGTTCCTCGCCGGTATTGCCTCGATCCTCGCACTCGTCAGCTCGCTCACGTTCGGCCTGCTCCTCCACTACCTGCAGAGCGTGACGAGTGAGCGATATCTCCTATATGCGCGTTTCAAGGACGACGTGCGAGACCTGCGGACCTTCCTGGACGAGCTACACGCCGACGGACTCATTAGTCCCGCGTACGACTTTTCCTACGGGTTGGTTGAGGAGGTCACCTTGAAGGACTTCCCGATCCTAGACTTCAGCCCGCTCATTAACCCCGTACTCGACGTGGTGACCGAGGATGAACGCGACGACCTTGAGGAGATGGGGGAGTTCGGCCGGGTACTTCGAGGCGTCGCCTATCGGGTGAATGACATGGAGGAGACCGTTCAGGGCCTCCTCATGAACTGGCTGAAGCACACCTCCATCGGCCACATGCGCCAGCCGGTCACTAAGTCGTTCCAGACTCTCGCGGCGGTGCTCCTCGCGATCCTCATCGCCGCGATCGTCTACGACGGAGTGGCGAAGACACTCTTGTTCGCGGCGTTCGTCGCGCTGGCGACGATGACGTTTGCCCTCGTCATCGAGATCGGCCTGGTCGCGTCCCGGCAGGCGGAGATGGCATACGAGGAGAGCTACGGGCTGCGAGACGCGGACGTCGAGGAGGACGAAACGCTCGATGAGCAGCATGGGGAGCAGGAGTCAGCCGCAGGCTTCGAGTCGAACCGGGGCGAGTAAGGCCATCCAAGCCCGTCCGACTTCCCCACGTCCGGCTCTCGGTGGACACCAGCGCCTCGACCCACGCGGATCGAACTGTCGTTCCGACCGCGGGCTCGCCTCCTGCTCAGGCTGAGGAGTGGCACGCATCCGCCAGCAACGCGTCGATGAGCGCCTCGAGATCCTCGCGGTAGGTGTCGCGGTCGTGTGCCGCCGTCCACGTCGCGGCGGCCGCCGCCAACATCGGGTAGCGCTCGGGATCGGGGGCACCGCGAAGCTCCCGCTGCTGGCTCGGCCCTTCAGAGCTCGCGCCGGCGCGCACGAGCAACGAGCCGAGCGTGAAGTTCCACATCAGACGGTACGCCTGCACCGCCGCATCGATCGACAGACCCGCGTCGCGCAGCGCCTCATGGATCTCCTCGATCGCGCCGAGCACTGACGGCGCCATCATCCGGCGGCGCGCCAGCACCTCAGGGACCCAGGAGTGCTCCGCGAGGCGGTCGTAGATCGTCGACCACAGCACCAGCATCGCGCCCTTCGGGTCCCGCGGGCGCGACGGGTACACGAGCCGGGCCGCGAGGCGGTCGACCAGCACCATCAGCAGCTCGTCCTTGCTGCCCACGTGCCGGTAGGGCGCCATCGCGGACACGCCGAGCTCGCTCGCGAGCCGGCGCATCGTCAGCGCCTCGACGCCCTCGGCGTCGAGCAGTCGGATCGCCGTGTCGAGCACGGCTTCGCGATCGATCGTCGGCGGACGACCCCTGCGGCGCTCGGCGGAGCCGCCGCCTGGCGGCCATTTCGACGAGCGCTCTCCGGACGACCTTATCGACATTTGCTTACGTGTATATTAATCCACATGGCACACGGAACCCCCACACTCGCAACCGGCAAGATCTGCTACCTCGAGATCCCCGCATCCGACGTCGAGCGCTCGTCGCGCTTCTACCGCGACGCGTTCGGTTGGGAGCTGCGCACTCGCGGCGACGGCGCGATCGCATTCGACGACGCGGTCAAGGAGGTGAGCGGCTCGTGGGTCACCGGCCGGCCGCCGTCGGCTGAGCCCGGGATCATGGTCCACATCATGGTCGCCGACCTCGAGGCAGCGCTCGCGGCCATCCACGCCGCCGGCGGCGAGGTGCTGAACGAAGACGCGGCACCCGGCGAGCGCGTGGGGCACGTTCGCGACCCAGCCGGCAACGTGATCGGGATCTACCAGGAGCCCGGCCTGGCTGAACGCGAACGGACGGTCAGGCCGGTGCCCGAGCACCTCCACACAGTCACACCGCGGCTCGCGTTGAGCGATGGCGCGGCCGGGATCGACTTCTACAAGGCCGCGTTCGATGCCAAGGAGCTAGGCGAGCGCTACCACATGGCCGACGGGACGCTCGTCCATGCGGAGCTGCTGATTGGCGACTCGGTGGTGATGGTCAAGGACGCGCAGGACGACGACTTCAGCGCACTGCTGTGCACGTACTGGCCCGACGTCGACGCCGCGTGGGATCGTGCCGTTCGCGCCGGCGCCGAGGTCATCTACCCCCTCGCCGACCAGTTCTACGGCGAGCGCGGCGGCCGCCTCGGCGATCCGTTCGGCAACCAGTGGATGCTGGCCGCCCGGATCGAGACCGTCACGCCGGCCGAGCTCGCCGCGCGGGAGCCGGTGTAGAGCCGCGCTTGCGGTGAGCGCGCGTAGCGCGAGCAGGCTGCGGACGGGGCGATGACGGGCGCCCGGCCGGCGACGCAGAAACGACGGCGCAAAGCCCGGAAGGGCCGGGATTCCCTGCTACGGTTTCGCGTCGCACATGAGCCTTGCCGCTGAGAAGAAGCGTGAGATTGTCGCCAAGTATGGGCGCGGCGATGCTGACACCGGATCGACTGAGGTCCAGGTTGCGCTGCTCACGGCGAGGATCAATGAGCTGACCGAGCATCTGCGCACGCACAGGAAGGATCACCACTCGCGGCGTGGGCTTCTGATGCTGGTCGGCAAGCGGCGCAGGCTGCTGCGCTATCTCCAGAGCTCTGACATCGAGCGCTACCGGTCGCTGATCCAGGAGCTCGGGCTGCGGCGATGATCGAGCCCGGCTCTCCGGCGCCGGACTTCAGGCTTCCAGATCAGGACGGCAACAGGGTTTCGCTCTCGGATTACCGGGGGCGCACCGTGGTGCTCGTCTTCTATCCCGCCGACTTCAGCCCGGTCTGCACCGACCAGCTCAGCGTCTACCAGGAGGTGCTCCCCCAGCTCGAGGAGGCGGGCGCGCAGCTCGTCGGGATCTCCGTGGACGGCGCGTTCTGCCACAAGGCCTTCCGGCAGCACCAGGGCCTGACCATCCCGCTGCTCGCCGACTTCCACCCGAAGGGCGAGGTCGCCAAGGCGTACGGCGTGTGGTCGGAGGACCACGGCGTCGCGAGGCGGGCGCTCGTGATGGTCAGCCCCGAGGGCGTCGTCAAGTGGTCCTACCAGTCGCCGCCGCTCGAGATCCCGGGGGCGAACCTCATCTTTGACGCGCTGGAGCAGCGCACCCCCGCCTGAGCCCGGCGCCGACGACCACACGCGCGGCAAAGGCCCGGTGGTCATCGAGTACGCCGACCTCGAATGCCCGTACTGCGCGAAGGCGCACCTGATTCTCAAGGAGCTGCCGATCACGCGCGTCTTCCGGCACTTCCCCGTGCCCTCGAAGCACCCGCGCGCGAAGGTGCTTGCTGCCGCCGCCGAGGCGGCCGCGCTGCAGGGGAAGTTCTGGGAGATGCACGACTCGCTGCTCGAGGACCAGGGCCACCTCGACGATCCGCACCTGTGGGAGAGGGCCGAACGGATGGGGTTGGACTTGGAGAGGTTCGAAGTCGACCGGCGGAATGCGGAACTGGCCAAGCGGATCGAACGCGATTTCCGCAGCGGGATCAGGGCCGGCGTGACCACGACGCCAACCCAGTTCGTCAACGGGATCTCGCATCCGGGCGTCCCCGACGCAAGTTTTGAGGAGGCGGTGCGTTCCAGCCCCGGATAGCGATCTAGGGGAAGACTGATGAGGCTAGGCAGGGCGATTGGACTCGCACTCGCACTCGCAGCGTGCACCGCAACGGCGCCGGCCGCATCGGCAGCCGACCTGCTCTCGCAGACGGTCTCGGCCGCGAGCGCGGTCGACAAGTCGTGCACGAGCGGCGAGCGCAGCGGAGCGGGGGTCGCCAGGAAGAGCTTCACGATGCCCGCCGGGGGCGAGGTCACGGCCCGCCTGACGGCCGCGTCCGGCGACTGGGACCTCGCGATCGTCGACCCGTCCGACCACCGGATGGTCGCCGGCTCCGCCTACAGCGGCGCCACCGAGGTCGCCTCCGGCTTCGCCGCGGTGGGCAACAACCTGATCGTCCAGGCCTGCCGGCGAAGCGGCGGTTCCTCCACTGCCGGCCTGAGCGTCGAGGCGATCCCGATCGACACGACGAATGCGCCGAAGGCGTCGCTCGTCCGCATCGACACGGCCAACCTCCAGCGTAAGAACGAGCTCCAGGGCCTCGGCCTCGACCTCACCGAGCACGGCGGCGCCGGGTTCGTCGAGGCGGTGCTCTACGGCGCGGCCGACGCGCAGAAGCTCGTCGACAACAACTTCGCGTACACCACGGAGGTCCAGGATCTCGCGGCCCAGTCGCGCAAGGACCGCGCGGCCGACGCGCAGTTCGCCGCGGCAAACGCCACCTCCGACTTCCCGTCGGGCCGCACCACCTACCGGCGCCTGTTCGACTACAGCGAGGACATGAAGAGCCTCGTACGGGACAACCCGGACCTGGTGCGCCCGATCACGCTGAACAACACGACCTACGAGGGCCGCCCGGTCGAGGGCATCGAGATCGCGACGAACCCGACAGCGCGCGACGGCCGTCCCGTGTTCCTCCAGATGGGCGTGCACCACGCGCGTGAGTGGCCCTCGGGCGAGCACGCGATCGAGTGGGCGTACGAGCTGGTAGGCGGCTACCGAAGCGGCGACGCGCACGTGCGCGACCTCGTGACGAGAACCCGCACGATCGTGATCCCGATCGTCAACCCCGACGGCTTCAACGCGAGCCGCGAAGCGGGCGAGCTGTACGGGAACGGGGGCGGCCACGCCACCGACCTGGACGGCAACGGGGAGGTCGACGACGCCGAGTTCATCGCGGCGGCGACGACCCACCTGAACGAGTACCGGCGGAAGAACTGCCGCTTCCCGTTCGGCCCGCCCGCGGGCAACTGCATGGCGCAGCCGGACCAGGGCGTGATCGGCGGCGGCGTCGACCCGAACCGCAACTACGGCGCGTTCTGGGGCGGCAACGGCTCGAGCGACACGTATGTCGAGCAGGACTACCGCGGCCCGGGGCCGTTCTCGGAGCCGGAGAGCCGGAACATCCGGGAGCTGATCGCGGGGCGCCAGGTGACGACCCTGATCACGAATCACACGTTCTCGGGCCTCGTGCTCCGCCCGCCCGGCATCGCCGCGCAGGGCACGACGGTGGACGAGCCGACCTACAAGGCGCTCGGCGACTCCATGGCGGCCGAGAACGGCTACTCGAGCCAGTACGGCTACCAGCTCTACGACACGAGCGGCACGACCGAGGACTGGTCATACAACGCGACCGGCGGTCTCGGCTTCACGTTCGAGATCGGCCACCTCGGCTTCCACCCGCCATTCGCGGACACGATCGCGGAGTGGGAGGGCACGACCGACTACGCCACCGGCGGCGGCAACCGCGCCGCGTTCTACAAGGCGCAGGAGAACACGGCCGACGCCTCCAAGCACTCCGTGCTGGCGGGCCAGGCGCTGAACGGATACGTGCTGCGGCTGAAGAAGACGTTCGAGATGCCGACCTCGCAGGAGGGCCTGACGTTCACCGACACGCTCGACAGCAGCATGGTCGTGTCGGACAGGAAGGGCAACTTCGAGTGGCACGTGAACCCCTCGACCCGCCCGCTGGTGGCGAAGGCGAGCGGCCGCGAGGCAACCGGTGACCCGAGCCCGCCGCAGCAGTTCGAGTCGAACGGCGGCACCACGCCGTGCGCTGAGTACGACGCCCCGCCGCCCGGCTGCTACGAGGACCACCTGATCACGGTTCCGAGCGGTGCCGGGATCGACAACGCGAAGGCCACCTTCCGGATCGAGTTCTCGCCGCTGAGCGACTGGGACATGAAGATCTACAAGGCCGACGCGGCGGGCAACGCGACCGGCGATGCGGTGGCCGTCTCGGGCCACGGCGCCACCGACGGCAACCTCGGGTTCGAGGAGGCGTCGGTGCTCGACCCGGTGGGCTCGTACGTCGTCAGGGTGCAGAACTACGCGGCGCTCGACCCGTGGAAGGGGACCGTCACATTCGAGGGCCCGTCCCCGTACGAGGCGCCGCAGCAGGAGGCGTACACGCTCTCCTGCGAGACACCGCAAGGGGTAGTGAAGTCGGCACGTCAGGTGTTCGTCGCCCGTGGCGAGCGGCTGGCACTTGACCTCAGGAAGGACTGCCGGCGCTAGACCCCGCGGACGTTCCGTGCGGACCTGGGCGACGGGGTCATTGCTAGAGTCGCTCGGGTTCGCAACGGAACGTACGAAAAAGCAGAGCCGCCAACCGGAGGCGGCTGAAAGGACAGCAATGAATGATGGTGTCAGCCGGGTCTCCCTTGAGATCGGCGGTAGCTCGATCAGCTTCGAGACCGGCAAGTACGCCAAGCAGGCCAGCGGCGCCGTCGTAGTTCAGGCGGGCGACACGATGGTCCTGTGTACCGCGACGGCGGGGAATCCGCGCGACGTGGACTTCCTTCCTCTGACGGTCGACGTCGAGGAGCGGATGTACGCCGCGGGCAAGATCCCAGGCAGCTTCTTCAGGCGCGAGGGCAGGGCGGGCGAGAAGGCCACCCTCACCGCGCGCATGATCGACCGGCCGCTGCGGCCGCTCTTCCCCAAGGGCTGGAACCGCGAGACGCAGCTTGTGTCGATCCCGATGTCGATCGACCACGAGCACCCCTACGACATCCTCGCGATGAACGGCACCAGCGCCGCGCTGATGGTGTCCGACATCCCGTTCCCCGCGCCCGTCGGCGCCGTGCGCATCGGCCAGGACGCGGAGGGCAACTTCCTCGTCAACCCCGACGAGGAGTGGCTGCTCGAGTCGCCGCTCGACCTCGTGGTCGCAGGCACCGAGGAGGCCATCCTGATGGTCGAGGCGGGCGCCAGCGAGATCACCGAGGCGGAGATCCTCGACGCGCTCGACATCGCCCACCAGGAGATCAAGCGCCTCTGCGAGGCCCAGCACGACCTCCGCAAGCAGGCCGGCAAGGACAAGATCGAGATCGAGGCGCCGCAGGTGGACGAGTCGGTCATGAGCCAGGTCCAGGAGCGCTTCGGCGCGGCCCTCGACGAGGCCACCCAGGTGGTCGACAAGCTCGAGCGCCAGGACGCCACGAAGCGTGTCGAGGAGGAGGTGCTCGAGGCGCTCGGCACCAGCACCGAGCTCGACGAGGACGGCGCCGTCGCGCACCGCGCGGCCGTGCAGCTCGCGTTCGACAAGCTCGAGAAGGACATCATCCGCAAGCGGATCGCGGTGGACAAGAAGCGTCCCGACGGCCGCGCGCCGGACGAGCTCCGCGACATCTGGATCGAGGTCGGGGTCGCCCCGCGCACGCACGGCTCGGCGATCTTCACCCGCGGCCAGACGCAGGCCTTCTCGGTCGCCGCGCTCGGCACCACCCGTGACGAGATGCGCCTCGACACGCTCGGCCTCCAGGAGGCCAAGCACTACTTCCACCACTACAACTTCCCGCCGTTCTCGGTGGGCGAGGCCGGCTTCATGCGCGGCCCGAAGCGCCGCGACATCGGCCACGGCGCGCTCGCGGAGCGGGCGCTCGTGCCGGTCGTTCCGCCGGTGGACGAGTTCCCATACACGATCCGCGTGGTCTCCGACATCCTCGAGTCGAATGGCTCGAGCTCGATGGCCTCGGTCTGCGGCTCGTCGCTCTCGCTGATGGACGCCGGCGTGCCGCTCAAGGCGCCGGTGGCGGGTGTGGCCATGGGCCTCATCAAGGAGGGCGACGACCACGTCGTGCTCACCGACATCGCGGGCGTTGAGGACCATCTCGGTGACATGGACTTCAAGGTCGCCGGGACCTCGGAGGGCATCACCGCCCTCCAGATGGACATCAAGATCTCCGGAGTCACGTTCGAGATCCTGCGCGGCGCGCTCCAGCAGGCCCAGGAGGCGCGGATGACGATCCTCGGCAAGATGAAGGACGCGATCCCGGAGCCGCGCTCCGAGCTCTCGCAGTTCGCCCCGCGGATCTCCGCGATCCAGATCGACACCGACAAGATCGGCGCGGTCATCGGCAAGGGCGGCGAGACGATCCGGGCGCTGTCCGAGGAGTTCGACGCCCAGATCGACATCGACGACGACGGCACGGTCCGCATCTACGCCCAGACGGGCGACCAGGGCGACGCCCTCGTGGACCGCATCCGGTCGATGACGAAGGAGGTCGAGCTCGGCGACGAGTTCACCGGCAAGGTCGTTAAGACGACTACCTTCGGCGCCTTCGTCGAGCTCGCCAAGGGCACCGACGGCCTGATCCACATCTCCAACATCGCCCCGGGCAAGCGCCCGAACACGGTGGAGGAGGTCGTGAACCGCGGCGACGAGCTGAAGGTCAAGGTCGTCGAGGTGGACCGCGAGCGCGGCCGCATCGGGCTCCGGCTCGCCGACGACCCCGAGATCGAGGGCAAGTCGGCCGAGGAGCTGGCCGCCATGGGCACCGGCGACAAGGGCGGCCGCGGCGATCGCGGCAACGGCCGCGGCCGGCGCGACGGACGCGGAGGTCGCGACCGTGACCGCCGCCCGCGCGACCGGGACCGCGGGCGTGACCGCGACCCGGACCGTGAGCGCAGCAGCAGCGAGTAGTACGTGACAAGAGATGACATCCGGGGGCTCACGCCCCCGGGCCCCCGCCGATGACTGGCCGGTCGCAGGTCGCTCAACTCACCACGCTGGACTCGGGCGCACGAGTCGTGACCGAGGCGATGCCCTCGGTCCGCTCGATCGCGCTCGGGTTCTGGGTGCGGGCCGGG
Organism: Actinomycetota bacterium; assembly: GCA_046726915.1. Classification (GTDB taxonomy): domain Bacteria; phylum Actinomycetota; class Thermoleophilia; order Solirubrobacterales; family Thermoleophilaceae; genus JACVRW01. The sequence goes on along the minus strand of JBKPBS010000151.1, from coordinate 10,427 downwards.
TCCCGCGACGAGGACCACGAGCACGCGGGGATCTCGCACTTCCTCGAGCACCTGCTCTTCAAGGGCACGGACCGCTTCAGCTCGCGCGAGATCGACGAGGCGTTCGACGCGATGGGGGCAGAGGTGAACGCCGGCACCGGCAAGGAGACCACCTCCGTCTACTCGCGCTTCCTCGACAACCACCTGGAGCGGGCGTTCGACGTGCTCCAGGACATGGTGCTGCGCCCGGCCTACCCGGACATCGACTCAGAGCGGCAGGTGGTGATCGAGGAGATCGCCATGTACGAGGACGAGCCGCAGGACAAGGTGCACGACGTGCTCGCCGGCGCGATCTTCGGCGACCACCCGCTGGGGCGACCGATCATCGGGCGCGCCGACGTCGTGTCGTCGGTGCCGGTCCCCGAGATCTCGTCGTGGCACGACGGGCGCTACGTGCCGGGCAACATGGTGCTCGCCGCGGCCGGGAACCTGGAGCACGACCGGATCGTGGAGCTGGCCGAGCGGGCGTTCGGCGGGCCGGCGGCGGCGCCGCCCGGGGAATTCGAGACGCCGACGCGAAACGGCCAGGTCCTGCGCTTCCACCAGAAGGAGACCGAGCAGTACCACCTCTGCCTCGGCGGGGCGGGCATACCGCGCGGCGACGACCGCCGCTTCGCGCTGCGCGTGCTCGACACGATCCTCGGCGGCTCGACCTCGTCGCGCCTGTTCCAGGAGGTGCGCGAGAAGCGCGGGCTCGCCTACTCGGTCTACTCCTACGCGAGCCACTACGCGGATACCGGCCAGGTGGCGCTCTACGTGGGCACGCGGCCGGACAACGTCACCCAAGCGCTCGACGTGATCGGCTCCGAGCTCCGCCGGCTCCACGAGGAGGGCGTGAGCGAGGAGGAGCTCGAGCGGGCGCGCGACAACGTGAAGGGCCGGACCGTGCTGTCGATGGAGTCGACCCTGACCCGGATGAACCGCCTCGGCAGCTCGGTGCTGATGGGCGTGCCGCTCCTGACCGTCGATGAGGTGCTGGCGGCCTTCGACGCCGTTACGCTCGACGACGTGAACGGGTTGGCTGAGGAGTTCTGGCGGCCCGAGCGCATGGCGGCCGCCGGCGTCGGCGGCGACGAGACGGCGTTCCGCCGCGCGCTCGAGGCCGTCTCGCCGGCGCTCGCCGCGGCATGATCAACGTCGCCGTCTCAGGCGCCGCGGGGCGGATGGGGCAGACCGTGTGCGACGCCGTCGAGGGCGCCGACGACATGGCACTCGTCGGTCGCGCGGATCCGCTGCTCGAGACCTCCCTCATCGACATCCTCCCTGACGCCGACGTCGTCGTCGACTTCACGACGCCCGACAGCGCGCTCGAAAACGCACGACATTGCGTTGAGGCAGGGGTCCACTGCGTGATGGGCACCACGGGGGCGGACTTCTCGTCGCTGGAGGGCGTCGGGACGGGCAAGCTCTTCGTCGCGCCGAACTTCGCGATCGGCGCCGTGCTGATGATGGAGATCGCCCAGCAGGTGGCGGAACACATGCCCGAGTGCGAGATCGTCGAGCTCCACCACGACCGCAAGCTGGACGCCCCGTCCGGCACGGCCGCTCGCACGGCCGAGCTGATCCGCGCGGCCGGCGGAAACGTGCACGAGCCGATCCACTCCGTGCGCCTGCCGGGCCTCGTGGCCCACCACGAGGTGATCTTCGGCGGCCCCGGCCAGACGCTGTCGATCCGCCACGACTCGATCGACCGCTCCTCCTTCATGCCAGGCGTGCTGCTGGCGGTGCGAAAGGTGAGCTCACTCGAACGCTCGCCGACGATCGGCCTGGAGAATCTGCTCTAGCGTCACCCGCCGAAGACGAGCTTGCTCAGGAAGCCGACCACGGGCGCGGCGGCCAGTGGCAGGGCCCGGGCGGCGACGCGCCGGCCCGGCGTCTGCTCGGCGATTTCGACGCGGGCAAGACGGCGTCACGCACCCGCGGGACATCGCCCAGGACTGCCGCGAGCGCAACGATCCCGGCTCCTACGGCCACCATCTCACCCGCCTCTGCTTCCCACGCCGGGCGGGCGAAGAGGTAACTGAGCGCTAGCAGCATGGCGAGGATCGCCGCCGTCCATGCCCACATGAGGCCTTCGCGCCGACGGTTCTCGCGTCCCAGCGCCTCGCGGATCCCGCCGCCCGAGCCGAGGGCGGGACGGTAGTTCGTGAACTTGATCGAGCCGCGAGTGATCGCGGGCTCGATGCTCCGGCGCGCTGCCTCCGCCCATTTGGCCTGCCCGCGAAGCTCGCGAACGAGTCGTAGGACTCGCAGTCGCGGAGGACCGTCACGCGGACGGAGGCGCGGACCTGCTCCGGTTCCGCGAAGCACGCCTCGGCCGCCCGGGCGACGCGGACCAGCTTCGCGCGATCTCCGCGCCACTGGCTCCAGACCGGCCCACACGCACGGCTCTCCCACGGTGGCGAGTCTCTTCCAGGGAAAGCTGCCGGTCAACCGGGCGTATGGTGCCCAGCCATGCACCTCGCCGCCCGCCTCACCGCTCAGTTGCTCGCCGGGCCGTCTGCGCGTGATCCCGTGGCTGTGGCCGAGCGGCTGTTGGCCGTGCAGGGGCAGGATCCGCGCGGCGCGCGGCTCGCGGTGCGGGCGCGCAGCGAGGGGCTCTCGGCCGCCGATGTGGACCGGGCATTGACCGAGGATCGCTCGCTCCTGATCACGTGGCTGAACCGCGGCACGCTCCACCTCGTGCGCAGCGAGGACTATCCGTGGCTTCAGGCCGTGACGACGCCGCCGCTCCAGACGGGCAGCGCCCGCCGGCTCCAGCAGGAGGGCGTGCCGCCGGGCGACGCCGAGCGGGGCATCGCGACGATCGAGCGCTCGCTCGAAGCTGACGGTCCGCTCAATGCCGAGCAGTTGCGCAAGCGCGTTGCGGCCAGGGGCGTGCGAGCGGAGGGACAGGCGCTGTACCACCTGCTGTTCCAGGCATCGCTGCGCGGACTGATCGTGCGCGGGCCGATGGTGAACGGGAAGCACGCATACGTGCTGGTGCGCGACTGGCTCGGAGACTCGAAGCCCGTGGACCGCGACAAGGCGCTCAAGGAGCTCGCGCGCCGCTACCTGGCCGGCCACGGCCCGGCCGGCGATCGCGACCTCGCGCGGTGGGCCGGCATCCCGCTCGGCCAGGCCCGCGCGGGGATGACGGCGATCTCCTCAGAGCTGAGCGAACGCGGCGATGGCCTCGTGGACCTGGACAAGCGCAAGCCGCCTGCGGAGCTCCCGCCGCCTCGCCTCCTCGGCGCGTACGAACCGGTCCTCCTCGGCTGGACCTCGCGCGAAGACGTCCTCGGCAGGCACCGGCATCTGGTCACAGTCAACGGTCTGTTCCGGCCGTTCGCGATGGTGCGCGGCCGTGCCGCCGGCACCTGGAGCATGCAGAATGGGGAGGTCGTGCTAGAGCCGCTGGGCCGAATCTCGAAAGCCGACCGCGCGGCGCTCGAGCGCGACGCCGCGGACGTCGAGCGCTTTCTCGGCTAGCTTCCGGCCATGCGCCTGAGCGAGCACGCCGCGCGGAACCGCGAGTTCTGGAACGCCGACGCGCCGAACTGGGTAGAGAACGGCCGCAGGGCCTGGGCGAGCCCGACGCCGTGGTGGGGGGCGTGGCGGATCCCCGAGCAGGAGCTCGGGATCCTCCCCGACGTCGCCGGCCTCGACGTGCTCGACCTGGGCTGCGGCACCGGCTACTGGTGCGCGTGGTTCGCCAGGCTCGGCGCGAACCCGGTGGGCCTCGACCTCTCCGAAGGACAGCTGAGAACCGCGCGCGAGCTGCAGAAGGAGCACGGCCTCGAGTTCCCGCTCATCCACGCGAGCGCCGAGGATCCTCCGCTCCCGGACGGGTCGTTCGACCTGGTCTTCTCGGAATACGGCGCCGCGATCTGGTGTGACCCGTACGTCTGGATCCCGCAGGCGCGCCGTCTGCTGAAGCCCGGCGGCCGGCTCATCTTCCTCTGCCACTCGGTGCTCGCGATGCTGTGCTCGCCCACGAGCGACGACCCGGTGCGCGAGGCTCTGCTCCGCCCGCAGCTCGGCCTTGGGCGCATCGAGTGGCCGGACTCCGACGAAACGGACTTCCACCAACCGCACGGCGAGCGCGTCAAGCTCCTGCGCGACGCCGGCTTCGAGATCGAGGGGCTGCATGAGCTGTACGCCCCCGAGGGCGACCCCGAGGAGGTGCGCTACTTCATGCCGCGCGGCTGGGCTCAGCAGTGGCCCTGCGAGGAGGTCTGGGTGACGCGCCGGCTGTAGCCGGCCCAGCGCCCAGGATCGAGGCGAGCCCGGTCAGGAACAGCACGCTGGCGACCGCCCCGCGCTCGAGGTGGGGGAGGCGGAAGCTCTCGTTCGGGGCGTGGGCCGCGTCCTCCGGGAGAGCGAAGCCCATGAGCACGGTCGGGACCCCGCGGGCGCTCCAGAGCGCCTCCACCACCGGGATCGTCCCACCGGAGCGCACGAACACGGGAGCGCGGCCGAAGGCGCGCCCGTAGGCGCGCGCGGCCACCCGCATCGCCGGGTGCCGGCGGTCGAGCACCACCGGCGGAGTGCCGCCCGCGCCGCCCCTCACCTCAACGCGAACGCCCCTGGGGGCCGCGGCTTCGACGCGCCGCCGGACGAGCGTCGCGACCTCGCGCGGGCTCTGGTCCGGGACGAGCCTGACGTTCAGCTTCGCGAACGCCCGCGCCGGGATCACCGCCTTCGGGCCCGGCCCCTGGTACCCGCCGCCGATTCCGTTGATCGTGAGCGCGGGGCGGATGGTCATGCGGTCACTGGCTGAGAACGGCCCGTCCCGCGCGCGCACGCGGTCGTAGAACCCCGGCACCGCGACGTTGCCGTCGCGGTCGTGGAGCGAGGCGACGATCCGGCACAGGGCCTCGATCGTCCCGGTCACCGCCCCCCCGTACTGGCCGGCGTGGAGATCCGTGCGCGGCCCGCGCACCTCAACCTCCATGCTGAGACTTCCGCGCAGGCCGTACGTGATCGCGGGACGCCCCGGGCCGAGCATGCGCGTGTCCGAGATCACGGCCACGTCTGCCGGCCCGGGGCCGCCGCGGCGCCGAAGGAGCTCCAGGAGCGTCGGGCTGCCGATCTCCTCCTCGCCCTCGAACAGGCAGCGCACGTTCACGGGCAGGCGCCCGCTCGTGGCGAGCAGCGCCTCGAGCGCGTGGACGTGGGCGAGGAGCTGGCCCTTGTCGTCGGAGGCGCCGCGGCCGTAGAGCCGCGACTCGCGCAGCGTAGGCTCGAACGGCGGCGTCCGCCACGCCGAGACGGGGTCGACCGGCTGCACGTCGTAGTGGCCGTAGACGAGGACGGTCGGCCGACCGGGAGCGCGGAGCCACTCGGCCCGGACGATCGGGTGCCGCCGGCCGGGGCGGACCGAGACGCTCGCAAGCCCGGCTCGGCGGAGCCGCGCGGCGAGCCAGCGGGCCGCCTTCACCAACTCGGGCGCGCAGCGCGGGTCCGCGCTCACCGTCTGGAAGCGGACGAGCCGCTCCAGGTCTGCGCGGTTCGCCCGCCGGTGCGCGCGGAGGTGCGCAAGCGCGCCCAGCGTGCTCGCGTCCGTCACGGTCAGAAGGCGGGGAGCCGCAGCCGGGTCCCGATCCGGCGCAGCATCTGTGGCACCGAGACCGGGGTTCCGCGCCCTTCCCTGTTGAAGGCGCTCTGCGCTCCCGCCAGCGTGTTTGCGAGCAGGTCGAGCTCGCGATCGTTCAGCTCCTCGACGCGGGGTCCGAGCCGAGCGAGCACCGCGGCCGCCCATTCCTGAAGCTGGCCGCGTCTCCGATGCACGTTCACGCGCCACTGACGCTGCTGCTGCGGCGTCAGTCCCGGCCGCCGGTACGCCCTCACGGCGTTCTCGAGGCGCCCCGTGAGTGCCCTCCCGGCTCGAACCGCTCGCGCGACCTCAGGCCTGACGGGCAGCGTGCTCACCGCCGCTCACCCCGCCGCCACCGGAGTGGCCGGTGCGCCCGGCCGCACGAGTGCCGGCGGGCGCGCCTGCGGGTTGAACGGCAGCACGCGCCCCGTCGTGTTGCGCTGCGCGAGGCCGAGCGACTGGGCGCTCGTGAGCCACTCCTCGGCGTCGTCCGCGATGCGGAGGAGGTTCGCCTCGAACGGCGCCCGCCCGCGCTGGAGGATGTGCGGCTGCGACAGCCAGCGCAGGATCTCGCGTCCCGACACCGCCATTGCCTGCCGCGGCGAGGTGACAAGCCGCTCGCGGAAGTAGCGCGCGAGCACCTCCTCGACCACGTCCCAGGCGTTGTCGGCGCCGAAGAGGCGGCGGATGTCGTCGGAGCCAAGGATCCGGAACGCCTCCTCGAGCAGCTGCATGACCTCGACCCTGAGGACGTTGATGTGGCCGAAGGACATGAACTTGAGGTTGTTCCGAAGGTCGAGCGCCGAGCGCCTGACGATCGCAATGCTGCCGAAGCTCGGGTCGGCCGCGCGCTCGCGAATCACGTCCGAGATGCGCTTGTCGCGCCAGTAGAGCGCCACCTGGTTCACGAAGTGCACGAACAGCGGGTGGAACTCCGTGTTCGCCCGCGCTCCCGGCGCGAGCGGCGCCGTGCGCCAGTAGCCGAACGCACGCCGGTAGGCCGACAGGCGGTCCGCGCGCGTGTAGCGAAGCACGCCGCGCCGGTCGAACTGGTAGAGCGCGAAGGCCCCGTCCCCCGAGGACAGGCGCACGGCGCCGGCACGGAACAGCTGCTGCAGCTTCTGTACGACGCGGAAGACCCCGATGCGCTCGTGCTGGTAGATGTAGTAGAGATCCCCCGCGGCGACGATCCGCTGCGAGACGACGGTCTCGTCGTACGGGACGACCGCGGGCGGCATGCGCGCCTCGCGGAGCTCGTCGACGGCCTCGGGACCGACCCCGGCCAGCTGCGACAGGCCGTAGTCCGCGGGATGAGCACCATCCCGGTTCTCGAGCACGGCGAGGATCTCGTCGATCCGCGCGCCGAGCGCATCCGCAAGACGCGGATCGACCGTGAGATCGCCAGCCAGCCGCGCGCTCAGCGCGTCGCTGAGCGCTCCGACGCGGTCAAGGATGTCTTGCTGCCGGCCTTCGGTTGCCATAGATGGTCCCTTTCACGGCGTCTAGCACGCACTTCCTCGTTCAATCCAACGCAGCCTCGACCACGGTTCTGAGGCCCGATTCGATCTCCGCCAGCGCGTTTCCCACGCGCGGATGGCGAAGCGCCGGATACCTTCCGTCGGCACTCCGGTTGATGAAGCGGCGGAAAGCCTGGACCTCCTGCTGGAGGTCCTCCGCGGTGTGGCCGACCGCCTCGATCCCACGCGAGCCCGCTTCGTGGACGAGCTGCGGCCCCTCCTCGGTTGCGTACGAGGAGACCCACTCGAGCAGATCCTCGACGCTCATCGCGTCGTCGGTCCTGCCGACCCGGACGGACCGTCGCTGGTCCTCGTCGAAGAACACCGAATCGAGCGCGGCCTCCGTTTCCTGGACAGATTGAGCCACCACCCCAAGCGCGCGCTCGACGTGCACCTGCCCAAGGCCGAGCGGCAGCTTCTCGTACACCTCTGTGCGCTGCTGTCGCCAGCTGTCCGTCGCCGCGCGGATGAGGTTACGCAGGGCCAGGAAGTCCGTGAGGGCCTGCTCCTCGTCGGCCGTCACCACGTTCAGCCTGGTTCGCTTGATCTGGATCGGGACGATGACGTTCTGGTTCGCGTCGACCTCGAGCATCCCCAGGCGACCGCCGACCTGGTCGACGTAGCTGGTCAAGTTCTTCTTTGCGTCCCGGTTCGCGCCTTCGTTGCCGCTGCGATCCTTGCCGTCCAGGTCATTCGCGAGTGCATCCGCGCGATGGTTACGCGGCCCGCCGTCGCGGTGCAACTCGTTGACGAACTCTGTCCAGCTCGTCCGAAGGATCGCCAGATCGGCTTCCGTCAACTCCGGGTCGTACTTGACGTCGAGCGAGCGGAGGTTGTCCAGCAGAGGGAGCGAGGCGGCCATTGCCGCGTCGGCGAAGGCCACGAGGCTCGCCTGCGCTCCGGCCAATCCCTCGCCACCCCCAGCGTCAGCCGGCGCTCCCGCGAGGTGCCTGCGGATCACGTAGCGGACGGTTCCGTCCTCCTCGATTCGGTCGATCGCGCGCTTGAGCGAGATCTCGAGACGTTCGGGGTTGTCGTCGCGCGGTACGTTGCGGAGGATCGCCTTGATGTTCCGGTCGATCAGCGCGCGGGCGCCGGACCCCGTCGCGGCGCCTCCCGTCCCAACGCCGCCCTCCGCCTCGGTTGTCATGAGGGGGTATCCCACGAGGAACTCGTCAGCGCCTGCGATGCGGGCGGTGTTCTTCGCAATGCTCGTGCTGGGGTCGATCACCCCGGTGAGCGAATCGGCGGGAAGGACGCTGCACTCGCACTTGCGCTTACGCAGCCGTATGGTCAGCCGGTCGCCCGGCGCAGGACGGAAGGCTGGATTCGAGCCCGGTAGGAGCTCTATCCGGTCGCGCCCGTCAAAGCGCAGACGCCAACGCGCGAGGCTTTGATTCGTCCCGTTTCGGTCCACCTTGAAGTCGCTCACACTCAGCGAATTTGGGTCGTCGTTGGCACCCCACTTGAGCCAGACGAGAATCCCCTCCGGCGCCGCGGCACAGTTCTTGATGTTGAAGGCCATCTAGCTCCCTCCAGATCCTCGTAGCGTCGTTATGGCGAGCTCCTCGCGATCGACCAGCTGGCGCCAGGACGCCAGGAGGGCGGCGATGCAGTTGCGGAGGTGGGCCGCCACCGCGCCCAGCTCCGCGACGACCAGACCGGCCCACTCGCTCCAGTCGGGGCCGCGCTCGCGGCCGAGCTGTGCCAGCTGCGGAACCCGCTCGCGCAGCGCGTCCGCCACCTGCTCGTCCGCGGCCACCAGCTTCTGCCCAACCGTGGTGAGCACGTCCCGCGTCGTCTGGGCGTCGTCCGGCGGGCCCTGCGCGGCGCCGACCGCGGCGATCGCCTCCTGGTTGAGACCCTGGACGTTGTCCACGGCTCCCGCGACCGCGTCGATGACGTAGTGGCCGCGCCCGTCGGGCGTGAAGTCCACGACCGTCTTCCAGATCTCCACGAGGCTCTCCTGTAGAGCGTGGAGGTGGGCCCAGAGGCGGTCAAGTGGCGCGTGGGAATTCATTTCACCGCCTCGCCAAAGCTCCATAGAAGTTGCGCGTGACCGTCCCGGGGCGCGCGTAGCGGCGCTCGAAGGCAAGGCGCGCGGCGCCGATCAGGAAACGCTCGGGGATCACGCCCGGGTCGATGCCGGCCGCCAGGCGGCGCGCCGCCTCCTCGATCATCCGCTGCTCCTTCGGCTCGAAGCGGATCACCTGCGAGAGGCTCCGGTTCCCGAGCTCGCGGTAGTTGCGGAAGCAGACCGTGTCGACCACGATGCGGATCGCCTGGCCATGCGTTCTGATCACGGCCGGCGGGATCGTTCCGCGGCTCGGGTCGGGGTAGAGCTGCAGCCATGCACGGCGGTAGCTCTCGGCCTCGCGCGGGAAGCCCATCCGCCGCAGGAGCTCGCAGCTCAGGAGCGTGCGCAGCCACGGCGTCGGATGCGGGCCGCGCGAGCTGTAGGCGACCACGACCGCGGGCTCGCGACCTACCACGTCCATCAGCGAGCCCACGATCGCGGGCCCTCCGAGGAGGAGACCGCTGAGGTCCGCGAACGCCTCCCGGTTCCAGCGCGTCCAGACGCCCGCCACCGCGTCGCCGAGCCCGGCCTGCCGAAGCGCTGCGCCGATCGACTCGGGAATGCGGCGCGCGAGTCCCAGGTCGTTCTGGAGGTTGTGGCTCACCTCGTGCAGCACAGCCCCGAGCGTCCAGGGGTTGACAAGGCGGTGGTACGGCAGCTGCACGAGCGGGAAAGGGTTTGGCTGCCTCCCGAGGCGGCGGAGCGGGAGCGTGCGGCGGAACGTCGCGGGGGAGAAGCCCGTGCGCATGTAGCTGAATGGCGCCGGCGCGGGGATCGAGCGCGCCACGCCGAGGTTCCCGAACGAGACGCGGTAGCAGTCGAGCGCGATCCGGTCGCAGGCGAGCAGCCAGTCGCCGTAGACCGACTGGCGCTGCCCGAAGAGCTCGAAGTAGAAGTCCCAGATCTGCTCGATCGCGCGCACCCAGGTGTGCGCGCGCGCCTTCAGCACCGTGAGCCGGTTGAGCTGCGCCCCGCGCGGGTCGCGCTGGGCGGCCGCCGCGGCCTGAGACACCTGCCGCGCCACGCGCAGGAGCTGCGCGCGCAGCGGCCCGATCAAGCCGTTGGCCGCCTGCACGTGGCCGCGGCTCGGCGCTGCGTCGCCCACGCCGAACTCGTCGATGCGGAACGGCCGAAGCGCCGCGGCGTGGCGGGCGACGTTCGTCGACTGCGTGCCGAGCCAGGACGAGAGCACCGGCGGCGCCGCCCGCCCCGATGG
>JBKPBS010000150.1:0-13143 GCA_046726915.1 Actinomycetota bacterium | reverse complement strand
CCCATACCGCGAACCGGTGAGCGACGTTGACGCGATTGCGGAGCTGCGCCGCTGCGCGGGGACGCAGTTCGACCCGATGGTGGTAGAGGCGTTTTGCAGGGTTATCGCAAGGGAACGTCCGGCGCATGGAGAAGTATTCCTCTAGGTCATGACCGCGACGCCCCGCCCCACCTGCGAGGTGTGTCACCGGCCGCTCGAGGAGAGCGACCAGTACCTGGTCCGCTTCGGCGCCCGCGGCATGACCGTGGTTCACCGCAGTCTCTGCTTCCCGCCGGCCCGCGCGGCCGAGCCGAAGCCGGTCGCCCAGCGCGCGGCCGCCTAGCTTCAGCGCCTGACGGTTATTCGGGTGCTCTTCTTCGTCGGGTTACCCGCGGCGTCCGTGAGCGTCGCCGACAGCGTCGTTCTCACGGAGGTTGGCCCGGTGTCCACGACCCCCAGCCCGTACAGCGCGCCGGTCGCCGGTCGCCGGTCGACCCCGTACATCGCCTCGCCGGCCGTGTTGAGCCCGGCCGCGGGCACGGCCGCCCCAGTCGCCGGCAGGGCCGCCAGACCGGCCACCGCGAGCACCGTGCAGCCGGCGAGAAGTTTGGGCCCCCAGGACTCCTGGTTCGATCGTACTCTGCACCGGTGGGGTGCGCGAACGGGCGGCGCTCGACGGCTCGCTGGGCCGGCTAGGCCCTAGTGAAGCGGCGCCCCGCCGTAGGCGAGGCGTCCTCGTCAAGCGTGATGCGCTTGGCCTTCGCGGCTCCCGCCATCGGCAGCGCCTGACCGTTCCCGTCGTCGAGGGCGTCCTCGGTTGCGGCGGCCGCCTCGAGCGCGGCGATCCGCTCGGGGGTCAGCTCCCCGGCGTTCTCCTCCTCGATCTTCTCGAGCCAATCGGCGCCCTCGGCTGCCTCGCGCTCGTCGACCACGACCGTGCCGCGGTCGATCGACCTGTCGATCTCGGTGAAGAGGGCGTCCACGAGCTCGTCCTGCGGCACCTTCCGGAGCGGCTTGCCGTGGGCGAAAATCAGCCCCTCGTTCTTGGCGCCGGTGATGCCGAAGTCCGCATGCGAGGCCTCGCCGATCCCGTTGACCGCGCACCCGAGCACGGCCACCTCGATCGGGTCGTCGTACTGGCGGAGGCGCTCCTCGATCTCGGCTACGACGGTGTCCATGTCGAACTGAAGCCGGCCGCAGGTCGGGCAGGCGATCAGCACGGGCCCGCGCTCGCGCAGCTTCAGCGCCTTGAGGATCTCCCAGGCGACCTTCACCTCCTCCTCCGCGTGGAAGGTGGAGAGCGAGATGCGGATCGTGTCTCCGATCCCGTCGGCGAGGAGCGTGCCGAGCCCGACCGCGGACTTCAGCGACCCGGACCACTTCGTGCCCGCTTCCGTGATGCCGAGATGCAGCGGGTTGTCGATCTTCTCCGAGAGAAGGCGGTTCGACGCGATCGTGTTCGGGACGTTCGTGGACTTGATCGAGACCTTGAAGTCCTCGAAGCCGAGCCGGTCCATCAGCTCCACGTGCTCGACGGCGGCCGCCACGAGCGCCTCGACGGGGCTCTCGCGCTCCAGCTCGTGGAGGTGCTTGGGAAGCGAGCCGGAGTTGACCCCGATGCGCATCGGCACGCTCGCCTCGCGGGCCCGGTCGACCACCTGGCCGACCTTGTCGTGGCCGCCGATGTTGCCCGGGTTGATGCGGATGCAGTGCGCGCCGGCGTCGATGGCCTTCAGCGCCAGGGTGTAGTTGAAGTGGATGTCGGCGATCACCGGGATCGGCGACTCCACGACGATCCGCTCGAGCGCCCGCACGTCCTCGTCGCGCGGCACAGCGCAGCGAACGAGGTCCCCGCCCGCCTCGGCGATGGCGTGGATCTGCTTCATGGTGGCGTCGAAGTCAGCGGTCTCCGTCTTGGTCATCGACTGGACCGCGACCGGAGCACCGCCGCCGATCTTCACGCCACCGACGTCGATCTGCTTCTTGGAGGCCATCTAACGGCCCCGAAGCCTAGCTACGCGTGGGGCTGCCGGCCCCGATCGCGGCCGGCGGTCGTTTCGCGGCTCGCCCACAGGGGTAGCTCGGGTGGATGCGCGCCACGGCCATCGCCTTGGCTCTGCTAAGCGCCCTTGTCCTGGCCCCGGCGGCGGCCGGCGCCCCTGGCGATCTCGACGGCTCGTTCTCGGGCGACGGCTGGCTCCGCACGCTGGAGGTCCGGTCGGCGGACAACAACTACCTGCCGAGGGGTGCCGAGGACGTCGCCGTGCAGCCCGACGGCCGCCTCGTCGCCGTTGGAGAGCTCATCGACGGGACCTCCAACTGGTACTTCGGAGCGTTCCGCTACATGCCGAACGGCGAGCTCGACACGTCGTTCGGCGATGGCGGCTGGGTCGAGACGAATTTCGGGAGCTTCGAGTTCCCCCATGCCGTCGCGGTACAGCCGGACGGCGGAATCGTGGTCGCGGGAGAGGGGGATTGTCGGTACGCCATGTGCTTCGTTCTCGCTCGCTACCGGCCCGACGGCAGCCTCGATCCAGGCTTCGGCGAGGGCGGCATCGTGCGAACGTCCTTTGGGCTGCTCCGCGCGTCGCGTGCGTTCGACGTCGCGATCGCGCCTGATGGCCGGATCGTGGCGGCCGGATTCGTGCAGATGGGCGGCGATGCCCAGGACGCACTTCGCAGTGGCTCGCTACCTGCCCGACGGCAGCCTTGACAAGAGTTTCTCGCGCGACGGGCGCACGACGGTCGACTTTGGCTACGGGAACGACCTCGCCTACGCGGTCGCCAGTCAGCGCGGCGGCCGCGTTGTGGTGGCGGGCCAGGGCACGCGCAACCGCTACCGGACGGAGGAAGACTTCGCCTTCGCGCGCTTTCGGCGAGACGGCCGGCTCGACCGAGGCTTCTCGGGTGATGGAAAGCGCACGGTCAACTTCGGCGGGCAGCGCTTCGACATCGCGTACGGGCTGGCCGTGAGGGGCCGCTCGATCTTTGCAACGGGAAGCACCGTGGTCGCTCCGGAGAGGGCGCCGGCGATAGCGCTGGTGCGCCTCGGGTGGAGCGGTGGCCTCGCTCGCGAGTTCGGCCGCCGGCGAGTGCTCCCGAGCCCCGGCGGCGGGATCGGGCACGCGGTCGCGGTGCAGCCGGACGGCCGGATTCTCGTGGCCGGTCGTTCCTACTCCGACTTCTCACAGGACGCCTCCGACTGGGCGCTTGTTCGCTACCGGCGAAGCGGACGGCTCGACCGAGATTTCGGAGGAGACGGCATCGTGGTCACCGACTTCGGCACCGGCGAGGACTCGGCTAGGGCGCTGGCCGTCCGCGATGGGCGGATCCTGGTGGCCGGGTCGATTTACTCGAGCCAAGGGCTGGCGCGGTATCTGCCCTGACGACGCCACAGCGTACGCGCGGCGACTGGGTTCCTACGCGTACAGCTCGTCGATCTCCTTCGCGTACTTCTCGTGGATCGGCTTGCGCTTCAGCTTCATGGTCGGGGTCAGCTCGTCGCCGCCGGGCTGCCATTCCTCGTCGAGGAGCTTGAACTTCTTGATCTGCTCTACGCGAGCGAGCTCCTCGTTGGCGGCCTGCACCCCGCGTGCCACTTCGGCCTGCAGCGCGTCGCGGCCCTGCTGCTGCTCGAACGCGGGTGCAACGTCCGGGTCGAGCGTGAGCAGCGCGACGTTGTAGGGCCTCCCGTCGCCGATTGCGATCGCCTGGCCAATCACGGGGCTGGAGGCCTTCACCTTCGCCTCGATGTTCGCGGGTGACATGTTCTTGCCGCCCGCGCTGATGATCAGCTCCTTCTTGCGGTCCACGAGCTTCAGGTAGCCGTCGTCGTCGAGCTCGCCGATGTCGCCCGTGTGCAGCCAGCCGTCCTCGTCGAGCGTCTCGCGGGTCTTGTCGGGCTGGTTGCGGTAGCCGGTCATGATGAACGGGCCGCGAATCAGCACCTCGCCGTCGTCCGCCAGCCGGATCTCGGCGCCGGGTGACGGCGGGCCGACGGTCCCGATCTTGATCCTGTCGGGTGGGTTGCAGGTGCCGTAGCCGGTCGTCTCGGACATCCCCCACAGCTCCGCCAGCGGGATGCCGATCGCGTGGAAGAACTCGATCACCTCGCGCGGGGTGGGCGCGGCGCCGACGTTCACCGACTCGACGGCGTCGAGGCCGAGACGCGCGCGGATCTTCGACAGCACGAGCTCGTCCGCCTTGGCGTGCTCTTCCGCCAGCTTCTCGTCGACCGGCTCGCCGGCCTGCTCGGCGCGCACCTTGCGAAGGCCCACGTCGAGCGCCCACTGGGTGGCCTGCTTCTTCGCGGCGTCCTGCTCGCCCTCGACGCTCGCCTCGATGGCGGCCTTCAGCTTCTCCCAGATGCGCGGCACGGCGAAGAACCAGCTCGGCCGGACCTCGGGGAGGTAGGCAACCACCTGGCGCGGGTCTGGGCAACAGGTGGTCGAGAAGCCCACGAACATCGGCAGGTAGTGCGAGCAGGCGCGCTCGGCGATATGCGCCATCGGCAGCCACGAGACCACGCGCCCCTCGTCCGGGAAGGCGATCACCTCGTCGAAGCCGCTGATGCCGGCGACCAGGTTCGCGTGCGTGAGCTGCACGCCCTTGGGCGGCCCTGTCGTCCCGGAGGTGTAGATGAGGGTCAGGAGGTCGCCGGGCGTCACCGCGCGCCAGGCGGCCTCGAAGTCGAAGCCCTCCTTGGCGTGGTCCTCAACTCGCTCCGCGCCCTCACCGTCCACGACGAGCACGTGAGACAGCCCCTCCAGCCCGCGCGCCCGCTCAGCGAAGGCCTCCTCCGTCACGAGGATCCGCGCTCCCGCGTCGTCGATCTGGTACTGGATCTGCTCCGTCGTGTACGTGTTGTAGAGCGAGAACGGCGTGGCACCCAGGTGCAGCGCCGCCGAGTCGAACCAGTGGAACTCGGGCCGGTTGGTGAGCATGAGCGCCATCGTGTGGCCGCGCTCGAGGCCGAGTCCGGCGAGGCCGGCGGCCGTGGCCTCCACCTTCTTGGCGTACTCGCGCCAGGTGATGGAGAACTCGTCTCCCTTGGTGCGGAGGGCGACGCGGTCAGGATGCGCCATTGCGGTGGCCTGAAACGCCTCGGCAACCGTCGCAGCTCGAAGCCCCGGCGGCCGCCCGGCCCGCGGCTCGGTGGTAACAGCCATGTGCGCAATGTAACCGCCGCGCTAAGGGCTCTCAACGACTGGCATTGAGCAACCGGCCCGAACCGCCCGCAGGTCCCGGGTGGTAGAGATCGGTTGCGAACTACGCACCCTTTCTCTACCACCTGGCCGCGGGAGCCCACCCTCAATGCATGTCGTTCGCGGGCGTCGCCGAACCGCCGGCGCTACCGAACCCGGAAGCCCTCCCCGCTCAGGCGGTCTATGTCGTTCGAGAGCCCGATCAGGAAGATCAGGATCACCAGCATGAAGCCGACCGCGCCGGCTCGCTCCATCACGGACAGGGGCACCGGCCTGCGGCGCACCTTCTCCACGATCGCCCAGAAGATGTGGCCGCCGTCCAGCGGCAGGAACGGGAACAGGTTCACGATCGCCAGCGAGAGCGAGATGATCGCGAGGATCAGCACCACCTGCTCGATGTCGACGAGGATCGCCTGCCGGGTCGTCTCGTAGGAGCCGACCACGCCGGAGATCTCCTTGCGCTTCTCGGGATCGATCAGCCGGGCGGGCAGCTCGGCCGTGCGCTTCGTGAACTCCCAGAAGTTGAGCGCGCTCAGGTCGAGCGCTTCGCCCACGGGATACGGATCGCGCGGGCCCGGCTCGTAGCCGAAGCCCACCCGCATACGGCCGTGCTCGGCCGCCAGCGGGTCGTATTGCGGCGTGAACGTGAACGTGCGGGTGCGACCGTTGCGCACGACCGTGAGCCTCACGGGCTCGGCGGCGCGGCAGCCCTTCTTCCATGCCTTCTTCGGGCCCGGGCAGCCGTGCGCGTTGATCAGGTTCGAGAGCCGCCCGGGCGAGCCGCGCTTGCCGTCCACGGCGACCAGGCGGTCCCCCGGATGCAGGACGCCCGCAGCCGGATAGCCCTTCTCGGTCTGGTCGACGATCCGGGTGGCCGTCTGCGGCCCGATCGCCCAGAAGAACACGAACAGCAGCAGGAACGCCAGCACCAGGTTCACCGCGGGCCCGGCCGCGATCACCACGATTCGCTTCCAGACGGGCTGGGCGTGGTAGGCGCGGTCGCGGACCTCCTCAGGGAGGTCCTCGTCCGGGTTCATCCCGCTGATCTTCACGTAGCCGCCCGCGGGGATCGAGCCGATGGCGTACTCGGTCTCGCCCACCTTCCTGCTGAAGATGGTGGGCGGGAAGAACAGCGAGAACTTCTCCACCCGCATCCCGACCGCCTTCGCGGCGCTGAAGTGGCCGAGCTCGTGCAGGATCACGAGGAGCGCGAACCCGACGAAGGCCAGGACGAAGCTGAGGACGTTCACGCTGCCACCCCGCGCGCCACCTCACGCGCCTGCGCGTCGGACGCGTAGAGATCCGAGAAGTGGCGCACCGGCTGCGCCGGCAGCTCCGAGAGCGTTGACTCGATCACGCGCGGGATGCCGGTGAACGAGAGGTCGCCCGCGAGGAAGGCGTGGACCGCCACCTCGTTGGCGGCGTTCAGCACGCACGGCGCGGTGCCGCCGGCCTCTGCCGCCTCGCGCGCCAGACGTAGGCAGGGGAACGAGTCGAGGTCGGGCGGCTCGAAGGTCAGGGCGCCCAGCTCGACCAGATCGAGCGTCCTCACGGGCACGTCCACGCGGTCCGGGTGGCTCAGGGCGTACGAGATCGGCACGCGCATGTCCGGATAGCCCAGGTGGGCGAGCGACGCGCCGTCGTTCAGGTGCACCACCGCGTGCACGATCGACTGCGGGTGCACCACCACGTCGATCCGCTCGTAGGGCACGCCGAAGAGGTGATGCGCCTCTATCAGCTCGAGCCCCTTGTTCATCAGGGTCGCCGAGTCGATTGTGATCTTCCCGCCCATGTCCCAGGTGGGATGCGCGAGCGCCTCCTCGCGGGTCACTGAGTCGAGGTCGGTGCGGCCGCGGAAGGGCCCGCCGCTCGCCGTGAGCACCAGCCGGTCGACCGTGCCGGGCCGCTCGCCAGCGATCAGCTGAAAGAGCGCGGAGTGCTCGGAGTCGACCGGCAGCAGCTGCGCCCCGGTCGCCTCGGCGAGCGCGGTCACGAGCTCTCCACCGACCACGAGGCTCTCCTTGTTGGCGAGGGCGAGGTCGATGCCCTCGCCCAGGGCGGCCACCGTCGGCCCCAGTCCGGCCGAGCCCACCAGCGCGTTCAGGACGAGGTCGCAGTCCGTGTCCGTGATCAGCTCCACGAGCCCCTCCGGTCCGGCGAGCACCTCGACACCCTGAGAGTGCTCCGCTGCCCGGGCGGCCGCGTCCGGATCGGCAAGCGCCACGCGCGCGACGCCGTGAGCGGCGGCCTGATCGAGCAGCACCTGCCAGCTCGAGGCGGCCGCGAGGCCCACGACCTCCAGCTCGGGATTGCGCTCGACGACGTCCAGGGCCTGCGTCCCGATGGAGCCGGTCGAGCCAACTATGAGAATCCGGCGCACGGGGCCTGAGTCTAGGGAGGGGATCTCAGGCGTATCCGAGGCCCACGGCCGCGTAGTAAGCCACCGGGACCGTGAACAAGACCGCGTCGAGGCGATCCAGGACGCCCCCGTGGGCGCCGAAGAGCTTGCCGGTGTCCTTCACCTCGAGGTCGCGCTTGATCATCGACTCGAACAGGTCGCCGACGGGTGCGGCGAGGGCTACCAGGGCACCCATCAGAAGCGCGTGGGGGCCCGTGAGCCAGTCCTGATACAGGCCGGCGGCCCAGAACGCGAGCGTGCCACCCAGCACACCCGCGATGAGGCCCTCCAGCGTCTTGTTCGGCGAGATCAGCGGCGCCAGCGGCGTGCGGCCGTAAAAGCGGCCGCCGAAGTACGCCGCGGTGTCGCCTACGAAGGTCGCGACCAGCACGTCGATGACGAGCCCGTCGCCATGCAACAGCTCGCGCAGCCATACGGCGTGCACCATCGGGATGCCGATCCACAGGACTCCCAGGTAGGTCACGGCGATCGCCCACGACACGTGCTCCCTGCGCGGGCGCAGCGTCGCGAAGCAGAACGTCACCGGGAACGACGCCGCCAGCACCATGATCACGTGGCGCGGCTCGCCGTACAGCGCCGCGCCGAGCATCGCCGCCAGGGTCAGGAAGCCGGCCAGCGCGGGCGGGCGCACGCGGCCCATGAGCGTGTAGAGCTCCCCCATCGCGATCGCTCCGAGAGCGCCGATCCCGATCGTCCAGACCAGGCCGCCTTGGTTGACGATGACGAGCGCAAACACGATCGCCGGGATCGCGATCACGATCCGCGGCGCCAGGTCGGACCCGGCGCCCCGTTCGCGCCTCGTGGCCACGGGCTAGCGGCCCCCGAAGCGCCGTCGGCGCGCCGCGTACTCGTCGAGCGACGCCTCGAACGCCTCGCGCGTGAAGTCAGGCCAGAGCTCGTCCCGGAAGACGAACTCGGCGTACGCGAGCTGCCATAGCAGGTAGTTCGAGATGCGGAGCTCGCCGCTCGTGCGGATCAGGAGGTCGGGATCGTGCATGTCGGGCGCGTAGAGGTGTCGCCGGAACTCTTCCTCCGTCTCACCGGTGAAGGTTCGCGCTGCGTCCACGATCTCCGCCCTGCCGCCGTAGTTGAAAGCCACGAACAGCGTGATGCGCTCGTTGCCCGCGGTGAGCTCCTCGGCCCAGTCCATGCGCCGTGTGAGCTCGGGATCGAGGCCGTCCCGGCGGCCCACGAAGCGCATCCGCACGCCCTCCTCGTGCAGCTCGGGCGTCTCGCGGTCGATGCGCGCCGCGAACATCGCCATCAGGCCGTCGACCTCCGCCTTCGGCCGCCCCCAGTTCTCGGTGGAGAACGAGTAGACGGTCAGCTCGCGCACACCGAGCTCGACCGCGTCGCGAAGCCGCGCCTTGACGGTGTCAGCCCCGGCCTCGTGCCCGGCAAGCACGGGGAGCCCGCGGTTCTGAGCCCAGCGTCCGTTCCCGTCGGTGATGATGGCGACGTAGCGCGCCCGCGCCGCTTCGCCCGTCACACCTCGAGGATCTCTTGTTCCTTGCCCGCCAGGGCGGAGTCGATCTCGCCCACGTGCGAGTCGGTCAGCTTCTGGAGCTCGGATTCGGCGCGGTGCTCGTCGTCGGAGCCGACTTCTCCCTCGCTCTTCAGCTCGCGCAGGTCGTGCATCACGTCGCGGCGCACGTTGCGGACCGCCACCCTCCCCTGCTCCGCGATGCCGTGGACGACCTTGACGAGCTCCTTGCGGCGCTCCTCGGTCAGCTCGGGGATCGAGAGCCGGATCACCTGGCCGTCGTTCGACGGGGTCAGCCCGACGTCCGACTCGAGGATCGCCTTCTCGATCGCCTTGATCGAGTTCTTGTCGTAGGGCGTGATCGTGAGCAGGCGCGCCTCGCTGGCGGAGATCTGCGAGAGCTGCCTCAGCGGCGTGACGGCGCCGTAGTAGTCGACCTCGATGCGGTCGAGCAGGTGCGGCGACGCCCGGCCGGTGCGAACCGTCGCGAACTCGGTCTTCGTGGCGTCCACGGACTTCTGCATGCGGGCCTTCGCCTCGTCCAGGAAGTCCTTGATAACCCCGTCGCTCATCCGCTCCTCACCACCGTGCCCACGCGCTCGCCGCACACTATCCGGTCGATATTGCGCTCGTCGTCCATGTTGAAGACGTGAATCGGTAGCCCGTTGTCCATGCAGAGCGCCAGCGCGGTGGCGTCCATAACGGCCAGCCGCTGCTCGATCGCCTCCTGGTGGGTGATCTCCTCGATGAAGCGCGCATCCGGCTGCTCGCGCGGATCGGCGGTGTAGACGCCCTCCACCCCGTTCTTCGCCATCAGGATCGTCTCGGCGTGGATCTCGAGGGCGCGGAGCGCCGCGGCGGTGTCCGTCGTGAAGAACGGGTTCCCGGTGCCTGCCGCGAAGATCACGATCCGCCCCTTCTCCAGGTGGCGCATCGCGCGCCGCCGGATGTAGGGCTCGGCGACCTCGGAGATGGTGATGGCCGACTGCACGCGCGTGTCGGCGCCCACGTTCTCGAGCGCGTCCTGGAGCGCCAGCGCGTTGAGCACGGTCGCCAGCATCCCCATGTAGTCGCCGGTGGCGCGGTCCATCCCGTCGGCCGCGCCCTTGAGCCCTCGGTAGATGTTCCCGCCGCCGACGACGATCGCGATCTCCACGCCCCGGTCGGCAACGAACTTCACCTGCCTTGCGATGGCGGCGATCCGCTCGGCGTCAGCCCCGTAGGGGAGGTCGCCCATGAGCGCCTCCCCCGAGAGCTTGAGCAGGATGCGCCGGAAGGCCGGCTCGGTCACTCCTCCCCGACCTGGAAGCGGGCGAAGTTGCGGATGACGATGTTCTCGCCCGTGTTCGCGGCCAGCTCGGTGCGAAGCTCGCCGATCGTCTTGCTCTCGTGCTTCTCCTCGTTCACGTGCTTCTGGTCGAGGAGCACGATGTCCTCGAGCCACTTCTTCAGGCGGCCCTCGACGATCTTCTCCTGGACGTTCTCCGGCTTGCCCTCCGAGGCGGCCTGCTCGCGCAGCACGCGCAGCTCGGCCTCCCTGGCCTCGTCGTCCACGTCCTCCTTCGACACGTACTGCGGGTTCGAGGCGGCCACGTGCATCGCGACCTCGCGAGCGAACGCCTGGAATTCCGCGGTGCGCGCGACGAAGTCCGTCTCGCAGTCCACCTCCACGAGCGCACCGATCTTGCCGCCGGCGTGAATGTAGCTGGAGACCACGCCCTCGGTCGCGACCCGCTCGCCGCGCTTGGCGGCCGAGGCCTGACCCTTTACGCGGAGGATCTCGATGGCCTTGTCGATGTCGCCGCCGGACTCTTGGAGCGCCGCCTTGGCGTCCATGATCCCGGCGCCGGTGCGGTCGCGCAGGCTCTTTACGTCTTGGGCGGAGATGGTGATGCTCATCAGGACTCCTCGTCAGGGTCGAACGTGCGGCGCTCGCGCGGCGCGCCTGCGCCGGTGGCGGCCTCGGGGCGGGTGCCGCTCGGCGTGGCGGGCTCGTCGGGTGAGAAGCCCGCCTCCTCCGCCTCGCGGCGGGCGCGCTCCTCGGCCTCGCGGCGCTCCTGCTCCTCGGCCTCGCGCTGGGCGCGCTCCTCGGCCTCGCGGCGCTCCTGCTCCTCGCGCTCGCGCCGGGCGGCCTCCTCCTCGGCGCGGAAGCGCTGTGCGTTATCGCGCGCCACGTCGGCGATCCCGTCGATGATCACCTTGCACGAGCGGATTGCGTCGTCGTTGCCCGGGATGACGAAGTCCACCGGGTCCGGGTCGCAGTTGGTGTCGACCAGCCCGATGATCGGGATCTTCAGCCGGTTCGCCTCGCGCACTCCGATCGCCTCGGTCTTGAGGTCGACCACGAACACGGCCTCGGGCGGCCGCTGCATGTCGGCCACGCCGCCGAGGTTAGTCTCGAGCTTGTCGCGCTCCGCCATCGCGGCGATGCGCTCGCGGACCGGCAGGAGCTCCATGGTCCCGGACTCGGTCCAGTCGCGCAGGTCGTGCAGGCGCCGGATGCGCTTGGAGATGGTCTGGAAGTTCGTGAGCAGCCCGCCCAGCCAGCGCTGGTCGATGTACGGCATGCCGCAGCTGGTGGCGGCCTCCTTGATCGCGTCGCGGGCCTGCTTCTTGGTGCCTACGAACAGGATCGTCCCGCCGCGGCCGGTCAGCTCCCCGGCGAACTCCTGCGCCTGGTGAAGCAGGCGCTCCGTCTTCTGAAGGTCGATGATGTGGATCCCGCCGCGCTCGCCGAATATGAAGCGGCGCATCTTGGGATTCCAGCGGCGCGTCTGGTGGCCGAAATGTACCCCGGCCTCCAGCAGCTCCCTGATGCCAATCTCGGTGGCCAAAGAGTTGCTCCCTTGGGTGGTATGGACGTCTGCCCGCCGGCCGGCTCGCGGACCCGGGCGCCGCAGCGCAGGCTTGGCTTGCGGGGCGGCGTTTTAGTCCCGGGCAGGGCCACGGCCGCTGTGATCCAGCGGGGTAGCTTGCTTTACGGCGGCCAAGGATAGCCATGTGCGAGTCCAAGAACGAGACGAGGCGGTCCTGAGACCGCCTCGCTCGTATGTCTCAGTCCCCGTCTGGCCCTCCGGAGACTGGCTCCCGTCGAGCGGTGTCAAGTGCATGACTGAGCACGACGGGTGGTTTGGACTCGCAACGCACCCATTCCCTGGTGAACGGATGCCTAAACATCAACGATGAAGCATGTAGAAACTGGCGTTCCAAGCCGATCCGGCGGCCGCTCGCGCTCCCCCCATACTGAGGGTCTCCGACCACGGGGTGCCCGATGGCCGCAAGGTGCGCCCGGATCTGGTGGGTGCGGCCCGTCTCGAGCCTGACGCGGAGCAACGTGGTGCGCGGAAGCCGCTCCACGACATCGAAATGAGTGACCGCGTCGCGCGCCCGGTCCGTGCGTGTGGACATGACAGTGCGGTTGCCGCGGTCGCGGCCGATCGGAGCGTCGATCGTGCCGCTCTCGGCGTCAGGATGGCCCTCCACCAGCGCCGTGTACTCGCGGGCCACCTGGCGCGCCTTCATCATTCGCTGGAGCGCAGCGAGCGCCTCGTCCGAGCGCGCCACCACGAGCAGCCCGGAGGTGTCCTTGTCGAGCCGGTGGACGATTCCGGAGCCGGCCGGCAGGGCCTCGGCAAGAGTCACCCCGCTGTGGCCGGGCGCGGGATGCGTGACGATGCCGGCAGGCTTGTCCACCACCATCAGATGCTCGTCCTCATGGACGATCTCGAACGGAACCGTCCGGGGCCCGGGCTTCGGAGAGGCGTCACCGGCTTGGTCCACCACGACCCGCTCCCCCGCGTCCATCCGGTGGTTCTTCGGCCGCTGGGCGCCGTCCACCGTGACCTCGCCTGTTTCGATCGACCGCTGCGCCGCCGCTCGCGAGGAGAACGCTCCGCGTGCGGCGAGGAATGCGTCTAGCCGCAGCCCGGCGTCCTCGGGGCCTGCGATCAGCTCCTGCGCGCCCGTCTCGGCCTCCCCTCCACCACCCACAGGAGCATGAACACGCCGATCACGATGCACGCGTCGGCCAGGTTGAACGCCGGCCAGGCCACCGGGTC
>JBKPBS010000149.1:0-12398 GCA_046726915.1 Actinomycetota bacterium | reverse complement strand
CCTCAAAAGGAGGAGACAAATGCTGCGGATGCTCCGCGAGCGTATGCACAACGAGGAGAAGGGCTTCACGCTCATCGAGCTCCTCGTCGTGATTCTCATCATCGGCATCCTTGCCGCGATCGCGCTGCCGGCCTTCCTGGGCCAGCGTGAGAAGGGCCAGGATTCCTCGGCCAAGTCTGATGCTCGTAACATCGTCTCGCACGTCGAGTCGTGCTACGCCCAGACGCAGACGTACCTGAGCTGCGGCAACGCGTCCTCGGACGTCGCCGACAGCGGCCTGACCACGGGCACCGCCCCGGGCGAGGTCAACGTCGTGCCGGTTGACAAGAGCAGCTACGCCGTCACCGCGTACTCGCAGGCCGACTCGGGTGGTACGCACACGTTCACGATCACCAAGACGGCCGGCAAGTTTGTCAAGCCGTACACCTGCGCGCCCGCCGACAAGGGCGGCTGTGGGCCCGGCGGTAAGTGGTAGTACCTGCCGGAAACTGAAGTTCCGACCGAGGGCGGGCCCAATGGCCCGCCCTCAGTCTTTTCCGCGGGTGCGACGAAGGGCCAACACGCGTCCATCCAAGTCAAGATCGCGGTCGCGCACGCCGATTAGACCCGGACATGCCCGCCCTTTCACGTCTGCAAGGTGAGCGTGGCTTCACGCTCATCGAGGTCATGGTCACCATGCTCATCCTGGTCGTCGGCATCGCCGGCGCCATCGCGATGATCGACGGCGCCAATGCGCGGACTCTCGCCAACAAGGAGCGCGAGGCGGCAAACGCGCTTACGCGCGAGGTGATCGAGTCGGCGCGCTCGGTGCCCTATCGCCAGCTGACTCCCACCACTGCGCTCTCCGAGCTTCAGGCGATCCCCGGGCTCGAGGACACGACGCCCTCGACCACGGAATGGACGGTCGTCCGGCGCAACCAGACCTACACGCTCTCGCTCACGGTCTGCTCCGTGGACGACGACCAGGACGGGTTCGGTGACACCACTGGCGGCAACTTCTGCACGGCCGCAGTCGCGCCGGACGATCAAAACCCGGACGACTACAAGCGGATCACCGTGGACGTCTCCTGGAAGCGCGGGGGCGTCACGAGGGACATCAAGCAGGCCGGGATCGTCAACAACGAGGCGAGCTCGACCGGACCTTCGGTCGAGTTCACCGATCAGGACCCCGGTGGGCTCGGGACGACGGAGATCACCACGCCCACGCCGAACGTGAAGTTCACCGTAAAGGCCGAGGACGGCACCGCCGTGATCCGGTTCGCGGTGGACGGTGTGCTGCTGGACACCGCGTCGGCCACTTCGGCGACTTTCGCATGGCACATCGACAGCGGCGGCACTCACGTCCCCGACGGCACCTACATCGTGAGCGTCACGGCCTTTGACGTGGAGGGCACCCCGGGACCGACGAAATCGCGGACGATCCGCCTGAACCGCGACATCCCAGTGGCCCCGCAGGACGTGTTCGGCGGCTGGAACTCGCGCGCCGACTTCACGGACTACCAGGACATCGTCGAGATCCAGTGGTCGCGCAACACGGAGCCCGACGTCACGGGGTACACCGTGTACCGCAAGACCGCGACGGGCGACGAGGTCGTCCCGGGCTGCGACAAGAAGGCCGATCCGACTTTCACCGAGTGCCGCGACCTGAATCCCCCGGCGGGAGCGACGATCGAGTACTACATCGTGGCCTGGGACCAGGACCCGGTGCTCGGCACTCCGCGCCAGGGCGATACGTCCGCGACGCTGACAGCCGTCAGGGCGAACACAAAGCCGAACCAGCCGGCGAATCTGACCGCCACCCAGGACGGCGACTCGGTCCTGCTGCAGTGGGCCGACGCGCCGGCGGCGCTCCCCCCATACAGCGGCTCCCCGGTGATCTTCTACCGCGTCTACCGTGATGGCACTGCGATCAGCGACCGCATCGCGCGGACAGGCCAGGAGGCGCTCACCTATTACAGCGATCCCGGTGCCGCGGCCGTAAGCCACAAGTACTACGTGACGTCGGTCGACGAGAACTTCTCCGAGTCCGCCCCGCTCGGGCCGGTTGCGCTGCCATGAGGCTCGCACGCGAGCAGAGCGGCTTCACGCTGATCGAGCTGCTGGTCTCGATGTCGCTCATCACTGTGGTCGTGATGGCGACGATCAGCGCGTTCGTGTCGTTCAACCGGAACGAGCGCGTGAATCGCCTTCAGAACGAGTCGCAGGACGAGGCGCGCCTGACGATGGAGCGGCTCTCGAGCCAGCTCCGCAACCTCGCCAGCCCGAACGACTTCTCTCCGAAGAGCGTCGAGAAGGCCGAGCCCTACGACCTGGTGTTCCTTACGGTCGACGCCGTAAAGCCCGTCGGCTCGCTGAATGCCCGCAACATCAAGCGCGTGCGCTACTGCGTGGGGGATGTCGTCGACGGCAAGGCGCCGCTCGTGCGCCAGGAGCAGGTCTGGCAGGTGGTGAATCCGCCGCCCTCCTTCTCGACCGCGGGTTGTCCGAACGCGACCTGGGGGAACAGCACCGTCGTCGCCGACGATGTCGTGAACACGGCCGAGGCCACCCCGGTGCCGGTGTTCACCTTCACGCCGGCTCCCTCGCCGACCGACGGCATCACCGCGATCCGCGCGAACCTCGTGGTCGACTGGAACCCCGGCGAGTCGCCCGTCGCGACGAGCCTCGATTCGGGTGTCTTCCTTCGCAACCAGAACCGCGCGCCGGTGGCCGCGTGCACCGCGCAGTACGCCGGAACGGGCAAGAAGATCGCCCTCAACGGCTCAGTGTCTGAAGATCCGGAGGGCTTCAACATGAAGATGTACAAGTGGTACGCCGACGGGAAGACCACCGATCCGCCGGATGCCGAGGGAGTCGTCGCGGTCTGGGAAGCGCCGACCTCGGGCACGCATTCGTTCAGGCTGTACGTCGAGGACCAGGGCGGTCTCCCGGATGAGGCAGAGTGCTCGGCGGTGGTCCCATGATCCGCCGCATGCGCTCGGAGCGCGGCACCGCGATCGTCATGGCGATCGTGCTCATGACCATGATGGTCGGTGTGGGGCTCGCCGCGTACTCGTTCGTCGACACCCAGCAGGTGGAGACTATGCGCGAGCGCCAGCGCGAGTCGTCGTTCAATCTCGCGGAGGCGACGCTCAACTCCCAGTCCTTCGTGCTGTCGCGCCGGTGGGCGGGTTCCCCGACCTCCTTCGCAGCGGCGACCCCAACGTGCTCGAATGCTGCGGGAGTCGCCGCGCAGTGCCCGGACCCGGCGCAGCTCGCGTCGGCCTACAACAGCCCCGACTATGCGGTCGGCGCCACGTGGAAGACCACTGTCTATGACGACAGGGGCCTGGCGCCAGGTAGCTCGAGCCCCTTCTACGACGCCGCGATCATCGAGGCGAAGGGCGCATCCGGGGCGGACCTCACCCCGCACTGGGACGCCAACGCGAACAAACGCGTATGGGTCAAGGCGGAGTCGACCGTCCGGGGCCGCAGCCGGACGCTCGTCGCGCTCGTGCAGGTGCAGGAACTTGTCGAATTCCTGCCCAAGCGCGTCATCCTGGCCGGCCAGTTCGAGCTCACGCCCAACGGCAACCACAACTACGTGGCGACGAATCCGGACGCCACGAGCCAGCACCCGGTCACGCTGCGGTGCAACCTGAGCTCGCCCGACTGCACGGAGTACACACCGGACAAGAAGAATCCGCAGATCGACCCGCCAGGCGCGATCGCCGGCCAAGAGTTCGTCGGCAAGGACGCGCTCGAGGACGACGTGAAGGAACGCCTCAGGGTGCGCGCGGAGTCAGACGGAACGCTGTTCGTGAACACGTGCCCAACGGACGAGCAGCTCAGCGGCAAGGTCGTGTGGGTCGAGGGCTGCGCCTTGGGCGAGTACACGAAGAACAACATCTGGAACTCGCCCGCAAGCCCAGGAATCCTGATCTGGGCCGATGGCGTCCTCGAGCTCGGCGGCAACTCGGACTTCTGGGGGATCGTCTACCACCTCAACAACCAGGACAGCAGCGACGACGAGCTGCTGAGGCTGCGAGGCGGGCTCACGATCCACGGCGGCGCGTTCGTGGACGGGCTCGGAGGCATCGACGTCGGCTCGAACAAGGTGAACATCACCTACGACGAGGCGGCTTTCGTCGGCGTGAGCTCGTACGGCAGCGCGAGCATCGTCCAGAACTCCTGGCGCGACATCACCGGCGGCTAGAGTGTCCGGCGTGAGCCGGGAGGCGGGCCAATAGCCGCTGCAGTTGCCCTGGGCGGCGTCCTCGGCGCTGTCCTGGGGAGCTTCCTCAACGTCGTGATCCACCGCCTGCCGCGCGGCGAGTCGCTGGTGCATCCGCGCTCGCGCTGTCCCAGCTGCGAGACCCAGATCGCGGGGTACGACAACGTCCCGATCCTGTCGTGGCTCCTCTTGCGTGGACGCTGCCGGCACTGTGGCGCCTCGATCTCGCCGCGCTATCCAGCGGTCGAGCTCATCACCGCAGTCACCTTCGCGGCGGTCGTGCTCGTGCGCGGGTTCGACGACGACCTCATCGTCGAGCTGCCCTTCGTCGCCGCGCTGATCGCCCTCGCCGGCATCGACCTCGACCACAAGCTGTTGCCGAACAGGATCGTCTACCCGCTCGCCGTGTGGGGGGTGGTCGCCGTGCTCATCGCCGAGCGCGACGACCTCGTGGAGCACCTGGTGGCCGGCGCGGGTGCGTTTCTGTTTCTCTTCACCGCGGTCCTCGCGTATCCGCGCGGGATGGGGATGGGCGACGTGAAGCTGGCCGGCGCGATGGGCCTGTACCTCGGCGCGGCCGTGATACCGGCGCTCCTGGTGGCGTTCCTGTCGGGCAGCGTCGTGGGACTCTTCATCCTCGCGCGCGAGGGCGCCGCAGCGCGCAAGAAGGCGGTCCCGTTCGGCATCTTCCTGGCGCTGGGAGGCATCGTAGGCGTGCTCGCCGGACCCGAGCTAATCGACCTCTACGAGACGAGTTTCCTCGAATAGCTGCTGAGGAGTCCAGGGAGTGTCCAGCAACTCTGGACATTTCGGGACCGTCGTTAAGGGTGTCCAGGGCGGAGCCGATACCCCTTGCGTACGCCCATGAGTCTCTCCCTCCGTAAGAACTCCTCTGGTGGCACCGTCGGGCTGGACATTGACGGTCGCTACCTTGCCGCCGCCCAGGTCGAGGGCGGTCGCGTCGTCCGCGGCGTGAGTCTCGACCTGCCGAAGGGCCTCGTCTCGGACGGCGAGGTCGTGAACCGCGACGGCCTCGCTGAGGCCCTCAAGAGCTTCGTCGCGGAGACCGGCCTGCCTAAGAGCGTCCGGCTTGGCGTGGCGAACCAGCAGATCGTCGTCCGCGTGGTCGAGCTGCCGCGCATCGAGGACGAGAAGCAGCGCGACGCCGCGGTCCGCTTCCAGGCGGCCGAGGCCATCGCGATGCCGCTCGACGAGGCCGTGCTCGACCACCAGCTCGCCGGCTACACCGAGGCGCCCGACGGCTCCCCGCGCATGCAGGTCGTGCTCGTGGCCGCCCGTCGCTCGATGATCGAGGCGCTCCTCGAGGCTGCCAAGCAGGCCGGCCTCAAGCCGGAGGGCGTCGACCTCGACGCCTTCGCGCTCGTCCGCACCCTGGCCGCCGCCACGGGCGAGGGGCCGGAGGACAGCGCGCGCGTGTACTGCCATCTCGGCGGCGTGAGCAACCTCGCCATCGCGGTCGGCCCCGCCTGCTTCTTCACCCGGCCGCTGTCCGCGGTCTGGGACGACGAGGACGCCGGCGTGCGCCTCGCCGATGAGATCCGGCTTTCGATCGACTACTACATGACCCAGGCACAGGCGAAGCCGGTCGGCGAGATCGTCCTCTCCGGCCCCGGCTCGGCCGACGAGCAGCTCGTCGAGAGCCTGGGTGTGCACCTCGGCCTGCCGACCACGGTCGCGGCGCCGCTCGGCGTCCTCGACCGGTCCGCGCTCGACGCGAGCGAGGACCCGCACAGGCTGACCGTGGCCGCCGGGCTTGCAATGGGGAAGGCCGCATGAAGGCCGTCAACCTCATCCCGACCGACCAGCGCCGCGTCCAGGCATCGGGCAAGGGGTCCGGCAGCTCGTACATCCTGCTCGGCGTCCTCGCGACGCTGCTCGTGATGGTGGCGGGGTACGTCTTCACCGCCAACAACGCGACCAAGCGCCAGAACGAGACCGTCGCCGCCAAGGCGGAGGCCGACCGGCTCGAGGCCCAGGCCGCGCAGCAGAAGGACTTCACGAACTTCGCTCAGATCAAGGAGACCCGCCTTGCCTCGGTGAGCACCATCGCCGGAACGCGCTTCGACTGGGAGCGCTTCATGCGCGAGCTGTCGCGCGTGATACCGAGCGGGAGCTGGGTGCAGACCACCGACGCTTCCGTGACCGGCACTGTCGCGGGCGCCGAGGCGACGACCCCGGCGGCAGTCCCTGGCGCCACCGCGCCAGTGCCGCAGCCCAAGGCCAACCTCGTCGGCTGCACGCCCGACCAGTCTGACGCCGCTCAGATGATGGTGCGGCTGCGCCAGCTCCACCGCGTCTCCGACGTGGAGCTGAACGAGTCCGTGACGCAGGCCAGCGGCGGCGAGGCGAGCGTGGAGAACTGCGGGCGCCTCTACCAGTTCGACCTCATCGTGACCTTCGATCCCGCGCGCCCGGAGCACGAGGCGCCGCGCGGCGAGTCCGTCGTGCCTGCATCGCTCGGAGGTGGGTCATGAGCCTGACCGATCGTGATCGCAAGATCGCTCTGGCGCTGCTTCCGATCATCGTCCTCGTCGCGTACTGGTTCCTGCTGCTCGGGCCGAAGCGTGAGGCCGCGTCGACGGCGTCGAAGGACCTCGCCGAGCAGACGCAGCGCCGCGACGCCGCGCGCTCGCAGGTGCAGCTCGCCCAGGGTGCGAAGACGGACTTCGCCGCCGACTACGGCGAGATCGTCCGGCTCGGGAAGGCCATTCCGTCGGGCGTCGACATGCCGAGCCTCATGGTCCAGCTCGATCGCGCCGCGGCCGGCACGGGCATCCGCTTCACGCGCATCGCCACGGGTGAGCGCGACCCGGCGACCGCTGCGCCGGCGCCCGCCGCCACACCCCCAGCGGCTTCGGGTCAGGGCAGCACGCCGGCACAGGCCGGCGGCGACACCGCGCAGTCCGCGCCGGGCAGCGCCGTCGAGACCGCGAACAACACTGCACAGAACGCCTCGCAGCAGGCCGGCGCCGCGAGCGAGTCGGGCGTGAACCCGAGCGACACGCAGACGTCCACGTCGAGCGGGAGCGGTCTCCCGATCGGTGGCGCAGCGGGAACGCCGGGCGCGACTCCGTCCGCTGGCGGCTCCCCCGCCGGGCTCGACACGGTCCCGCTGGAGCTCGAATTCGTCGGCAACTTCTTCAACCTCGCGGACTTCTTCCACGACGTGAAGCGCTTCGTGCGCGTCGCGAACAAGAACGTGGTCGTGAGCGGCCGGCTCATTACGGTCGAGGGCGTGAAGTGGTCGAGCGATCCCGAGCTCTTCCCGCGGATCAAGGCCGAGATCAAGGCCACGGTCTATCTCGCGCCGAAGACCGAGGGCACGACCGCCGGCGCCACCCCTGCCGGTCCCGCTCCGGCGACGCCGGGCAGCCCGACCACGCCGGCGACCACGCCCGGCTCCACCCCCAGCCCTGCCCCGACCGCGACTGCGACCCCTTAGGCGATCACCATGAAGATCTTCCTTCTCGACCTCTGGCAGGACCTTCGCGCGAAGCGGCTGTGGCCCGTCGCGCTGGTTCTGGCCGTCGCGCTGGTCGCGGTCCCCGTCGTGCTGTCGAAGCCGTCCGAGGCACCGGCCCCGGCGCCGGTCCAGGCGGTTCGCAAGGCACCGGACCCGAAAGACCTGAAGGCGCTCGCACGCGTGAAGCTCGACAGCTCCGCTGACGACGCACGCGGCTCCTCGCTCGACACGTTCGACCCGAGCGACCCGTTCAGGCCGCCGGCGAAGATCACGAGGAAGAAGAAGAACGAGTCCGACGCGCCCTCGAGCGTCGCAGGCAACTCGACCACCGGATCCGACGGCTCGGGATCCAGCCCCGGCGACCTGCCGACCTCCGGCGGCGGCACCGGCACGACCTCCGGCGGCAGCACCGGAACCACCGGTGGCGACGGCGGTGGCACGACCACGACGCAGTACCGCTACGTGGTCGACGTCACGTTCACCGCGAACGGCCGGACGCGCCACATCAAGAGCCTCGAGCGGCTCGACATGCTGCCGAGCCAGGCTTCGCCCCTGCTCCTCTTCCTCGGCGCCACGCCGAACGGCGGGAACGCGGTGTTCCTCGTCGACTCGACGCTGCAGGCCGCCGGCGAGGGCAGGTGCAAGCCGAAGGCCTCCGAGTGCGCCTTCCTCTACATCGGCGCGGGCTCGGAGCACGAGTTCACGAACGAAGAGGGCGACTCGTACACGCTTCGGATCGACGAGATCCGCAAGGTGCGCGTCGACGCCACCGCGAGCGCGAGCCGCTCGAAGAGCGCCCACGCGGCGCTCGGCGCCCCGACCGCGACCCGCCGTTTTTCGTCCCCGCTCATCTCCGACCTCGTGACGGTGTCCAGTGGCGGCGACGCCGATTCAACTGACCACCAGGACGGTCGATAGGGGAATGGGCATGCGCCGTCTCCTCACCATCTGCCTGCTCGCGCTCGCCGCCTCCCTGGTGGCCGCGCCGATGACTCCTGCTGCGACGGCACCCGCGCCGACGATCACGCGCGTGCAGTCAATGCGGCTCAGTGTCGGCAGCCTGCTGACGATCACGGGCTCGCACTTCAACGCACGGCGTCTGAAGAACACGATCATCTTCCGCGGCCCCGACGGGCGGGTCACCTTCGCCAAGCCGCGCCGTGCGACGACGCGGAAGCTTGTAGTTCGCGTTCCTGCTGCTGTGTCGCGCCTGCTGCGTGTCTCGGACGGCGTGCAGCGTCCGACCCGCCTGAAGCTGCGCGTCCTCAGCGCTCGCAGATTCAGCAACTTCACCCCGAAGCGCCTGTCGCCGGTCGTGACGCCCGGGTCCGAGCTCCCGGACCTGCCCGCCGTACAGTCCTTCACGTAGTCCCCCTCCCAGCAGTTCCTCCTCCAACCTGGCGCCCGCACCCTCGTTTGTAGGGTGTGGGCGTCATGTCTTTCCGGTTCGTAACCGCCGGGGAGTCCCACGGCCCGGGGCTCACGGCCATCGTCGAAGGGCTCCCCGCCGGCCTCGAGCTGCGGCCGGAGGACATCGACGCCGACCTGGCGCGCCGCCAGCTCGGTCACGGTCGCGGCGGGCGCATGAAGATCGAGAAGGATCGCGCCCGGGTGACCGCCGGCGTCCGCCACGGCCGGACGCTCGGCAGCCCGGTGGCCATGTGGATCGAGAACCGCGACTACCAGAACTGGGAGGAGCGGATGAACCCCTGGCCGGTGGAGGCGGAGGTCGAGGAGGTGCACCTGCCGCGGCCGGGACACGCGGACCTGGCCGGCATCCAGAAGTTCGGGCACACGGACGTGCGGAACGTGCTCGAGCGGGCGTCGGCGCGCGAGACCGCCGCGCGCGTGGCGGCCGGCGGGCTGGCGAAGGCATTTCTGCGCGCACTCGGAGTGGAGGTCCGCTCCCACGTGACCCGCATTGGAACCGTAACTGCAACGGCGGGGTCAGACCCCTCCGAACGGAGGGGTCTGACCCTCGGCGACTTCGAGGGCGTCGACGAGTCGCCCGTGCGCTCGCTCGACGCGGAGGCGAGCCAGGCGATGGTCGCCGAGATCGACGCCGCCCGGAAGGCGAACGAGTCGCTCGGTGGGGAGTTCGAGGTGATCGCGTTCGGCCTCGTGCCGGGGATCGGCTCGCACGTCTCGTGGGAGGAGCGCCTCGACGGCCGGCTCGCCCAGGCGATCGTGTCGATCCAGGCGCTGAAGGGCGTCGGGGTCGGCGACGGCTTCGCGCTGGCGGAGCGCGTGGGCTCGCAGGCCCACGACGAGATCTTCTGGTCGGACGAGCGCGGCTACAACCGCGAGACGAACCGCGCCGGCGGCATCGAGGGCGGCATGACGACCGGCGACCCGCTGATCGTGACGGGCGCCATGAAGCCGCTCCCCACGCTCACGAAGCCGCTCCGTTCGGTGGACACGGAGACGAAGGAGCCCGCGCAGGCGCTGCGCGAGCGGACGGACTCCTGCACCGTCCCGGCGGCCGGCGTGGTGGGGGAGGCCATGGTGGCGCTGGTGCTCGCCTCGGCGTATCGCGAGAAGTTCGGCGGCGATCACATGGACGACGTGCGTGCGGCGCTGCGCGCGTACGAGGAGCGGATCGGCTGGAGGCGCGCATAGCGCTCGTGCTCGTGGGCTTCATGGGCGCCGGGAAGTCCACCGGCGCCCGCTCGCTCGCCGCCGAGCTCGGGGCCGAGGCGCTCGACTCGGACCGCGAGCTGGAGCAGCGGCTCGGCGAGCCGGTCGAGTCCTTCTTCGACAGGGAGGGGGAGCACGCCTTCCGCGCGCGCGAGGAGGAGCTGGTGCTCGAGCTGCTCGCGCGGGAGGACGCGCTGGTGGTGGCCCTCGGAGGCGGCGCGCTCGGGTCCGAGCGGGTGCGCGAGGCGCTCGCCCCGCACACGGTGGTGCACCTGGAGGTCGAGCCCGACGAGGCCTGGCGCCGTGCGTCCGGCAAGGGCCGCCCGCTGGCGCGCGACCGCGGTCGCTTCGCGCAGCTCCACGGCGACCGCGTCGCGCTGTACGAGTCGGTGGCCGACGCCGTGCTGCCGCCGGGCGAGCGCGACGCGCTACGTCGTGCGCTCCCGGCGCTGCGCGCGCTCGCGTCGGCCCCGGCGGGCACCCGGCTCGTCTGGGCGGCGGCGGCGTCCGGCGAGTACCCGGTGTTCCTCGGCCGCGGCCTGATCGAGGCCGGCTTCTTCCACCCGCCCGGTGGCCGCCGGCTCGTGGTGACCGACGAGAACGTGGCGCGCGCCCAGCCCTTCGAGGGCGACGAGCGGATCGTCGCCATGGCGGGGGAGGAGCACAAGTCGATCCACGCGGCCGAGTTCGTCCTGCGCGCGCTGGCGCAGGCCGGCGCGGAGCGGGGCGACATCGTCGTGGCGGTGGGCGGCGGGGTGGTCGGCGACCTCGCGGGCTTCTGCGCGGCGGTCTACCAGCGCGGGATACGCCACGTGCAGGTACCGACCTCGCTGGTGGCCCAGGTCGACTCCGCCTACGGCGGGAAGACGGGCGTGGACCTCCCGGAGGGGAAGAACTACGCGGGCGTGTTCCACCAGCCGTCGGCGGTGATCTGCGATCCCGCGGCGCTCGAGACGCTCCCGGAAGAGGAGCTCAGCGCCGGCTACGCCGAGGTGGTGAAGACGGCACTGATCGCGGGCGGCCCGCTCTGGGCGCGCGTGCGCCAGGGCGGCGAGGTCGACGCCGACGTGATCCTCGGCTGCGTCCGCACGAAGCTCGCGGTGGTGGCCGAGGACGAGCGCGACTCCGGCCGCCGGCAGGTGCTGAACCTGGGCCACACCGTCGGCCACGCGATCGAGGCGGCCACCGGCTACACGCGCTACCGCCACGGCGAGGCGGTGGCGATCGGGCTGCTGGTGGCGCTGCGGCTCTCTGGGCGCGAGCCGCTCCGCAGCGAGGTGGCCGAGCTGCTCGCGGCGCACGGGCTGCCGCGGACGTTCACCGGCGCCTCGACCGAGGCGGTGCTCGAGCTCGTGGAGCGCGACAAGAAGCGCGCCGGCGGACGGGTACCGTTCGTGCTCGTGCAAGCGCCCGGCGACGTGAGCCCCGGACACCGGATCGATTCCGCCGACCTGCGCGCCGCGATCCAGGAAGTGATGTCCGAGTGAGGCACCGCATCGACGTAATGCACGGCGTGAACTTCGACGTGCTCGGCAGCCGGGACGCCGAGCACTACGGCGGAATCTCGCTCACCGAGCTCGAGGTGAAGATCAAGCAGTTCGCACGCGAGCTGGAGATGGAGCCGAGCTTCTCGCAGACGAACCACGAGGGCGACTTCGTGGAGCGCCTGCACCGCGCGGGCGAGAGCGCCGACGGCCTGGTCCTGAACCCGGGTGCCTGGACGCACTACTCGTGGGCGATCCGCGACGCGCTCGAGGTC
The DNA here is from genome assembly GCA_046726915.1 of Actinomycetota bacterium. Lineage (GTDB taxonomy): Bacteria > Actinomycetota > Thermoleophilia > Solirubrobacterales > Thermoleophilaceae > JACVRW01. The sequence goes on along the minus strand of JBKPBS010000149.1, from coordinate 305 downwards.
GCGGGGCTGCCCGCGGTGGAGGTGCACCTGTCTGCCGTGGACGAGCGCGAGGAGTGGCGCCGCGTCTCGGTGATCCGCGACCTCTGCATCGCCTGCGTGCAGGGGAAGGGAGTGGACGGCTACCGCGAGGCACTCGCGCTCCTGAAAGAGCGGCTCGAGTGAGCGCCGCCCGCGCGGACCGGCTCGCCCGGCTGCTGGCCGAGCGCGAGCTCGACTCCATGCTCGTCACGAATCTGCTGAACGTCCGCTACCTGACGGGCTTCACCGGGACCAACGCGGCGTGCATCGTGACGCCCGACGAGCGC
>JBKPBS010000148.1:0-18925 GCA_046726915.1 Actinomycetota bacterium | reverse complement strand
CTCGCGTCGGGCTCGCCGCGAATTCGCTGTGTCAGCGTCCGCCGACGACTGGGGCGACGAACTCGATCCCGGTGTCGACGAGGACGAGCTCGCCGGCGGCGACGCCGGCCTCGACCGCGGACACGCTTGTGTACGGCATGTTGGCGGGGTCGAACGCCGGGCCGGGCAGGGCGAGCACGATGGTCCACGTGCCCGTGTAACCACGCGAGCCCGGCACGGCGGAGAGGACGTGGTCGTGCCGCAGAGTCCCGTCCGGGCAGGCGACCTGAGTCGCGCCGGGCGCGAGGATCACGTACAGGGTCGGGGCGGAGGCCGACCGGGATGCCTTCGACAGGTCGGGGCCAAGCGCGAAGCACGCGAAGTGGGCCTGGTTCGGATTCGTGCTCGTCGCCGACGGGATCTGGAGGATGACCGTCTTCCCTTCGTGGTAGGAGGGCTCGTACTCCAGGACGCCAGGCGGTGCGAGCGCTGCCGCGGATCCCCCGCCCAGGAGCAGCACGAGAGCGCTGGCGAGCGCGATTAGGCGGAACCGTGAGCCGGTGACGGTATTCATGTCGATACTCCTCAGTAGCTGAACGTCGTCGCCCCGCTGCCCGCGAACTGCATCAGCGGAGTGGTGCCCTGCAGCTCGGCGCCCTCGACCAGGTCGTTGTCGTCGAGGTCGCGCTCGTTGAAGCAGATCGGGCAGACGTAGAAGCGCCCGCCCTTGTCGATGAACTGGGCGTGCACGCGGTCGATCGGGGGCTCCTGTCCGGCGCGGATGCGGTCGGCGTAGCCGCGCAGGGCCAGGCGAACACCCTCAGAGGTCAGCCACATCACGACCTGATTGCCCTGATCGAGCGCGGCTCCTGCCGTGAGGTAGGCGACGAGCACCCGGTCGGTGTCCTCCTCGCCGTGCGTGCAGCCGACGATTACCCGTCCGTTGACTGCCATGGCTACTGCTCCTTTCGTGCCAGGAGCGAGACGCTCTTGACGCCGTACTTGGCGCTCGCGTTCCGCGCTCGCTCGGAGATGAACCGGTAGGGCTGGGGCCTGATCTCCGCGATCCGCAGCCCGGCGGCTTCGATCGCCTCGCGGTAGGCGTCCTGCTGGGCGGCGCCGCCGATGCAAGACGCCCAGAGCTCGGCGTCGCAGACGATCGAGTCCTTGAGTTGGCGCTCGCTCACGATGTCGGCGATCGCGAGCCTTCCGCCGTCTCGCAGCAGGCGCGCCGCCTCGGCGAAGACGCGTGGCTTGTCGGGCGAGAGGTTGACCACGCCGTTAGAGATCACGCAGTCGGCGCTCTGCTCGTCGGCGGGGACATGCTCGATTCGACCCTCGCGGAACGCGATCTGGTCGAAGCCGCCCTGCGCCGCGAGGCGGCGGGCCTTCGCGAGCTGCTCGGCCGTGAAGTCGACGCCGATGACGGTGCCGGCCTCGCCCACCTGGATGGCTGCGAAGAAGGCGTCCATTCCCGAGCCGCTGCCGAGGTCGACCACGGACTCGCCGGCGCGCAGCTGGGCCAGCTCGAAGAAGTAGCCGACGCCCGCGAACGACTCGATCGCCCCGGCCGGGATTCGGTCGAGGACCGGCGCCGGGTAGCCGAGGCGCTCGGCGAGGAAGCGGCCTAGCTCGAGGTGGTACTCGCCGCCGGGCTCGGTCGCCACCGCGCGATACATCCGCTGGACCTTCTCGGTCAGCTCTCTGGTGTCTACGGCTGTTGCCATCTCGCCTCCATCGATCCGTGGCTCACGGTGCTGAGTGGGCGTCGGGCCGTCGCCCGCGCACGTACCAGGCACGGGCGGTCAGGCGGAACGGCCCTGGCGGCGAGCCGAGGCGGCGGCGCACCTCCTCGCGCAGCGCTCGCCGGGCGTCCTCGTCGAGCGAGGCGCAGTACCTGCCGGAGCCGCCCACGCCGGCGGGAAACGGCCACCAGAAGTCCTCGAAGTCGGCGTAGTCGGCGCCCACGACGAGCGCTCCGGCGTCGATCTCGACCAGGCCGCTCCGCGCCCACAGCTCGCGCAGCTCGCCGGGGTCGCAGAGACGCGTTCGATCGAGCGCGCCGGCTTGCGTCGCCCTGCGTCGATCGACGGCGACGGCGGCGTCCCAGAACGTGCGCAACATCGTCATCCCGCTCGCGAAGTCCCATGTGCAGGCGGCCACGACGCCGCCCGGGCGGACCACGCGGCGCAGCTCGGCCACGCCGCGCGGGGGGTCGCTCATCCACGGCACCACGAGCTGCGCGAGCGCGGCGTCGAACTCGCCGTCCCGAAACGGCAGCTCCTCTCCGCACCCGACGCGCACCTCCGCGCCCGGCACTCGCCGAGCGCACGTCTCGACGCTCGCCCGGGAGGGGTCGACTGCGGCCACCGATTCCGCGCCCAGCAGCGCTGCCAACGCCTGGGCCAGCGCGCCGGAGCCGCAGCCGACATCGAGCGCTCGCTGTCCGCGCTCGACGCCGGCGACCGCGATCAGCGCCGCCGCGAGCTCGGGGCTGTAGCGACCGACGTGGGAGTCATACGGGTCGCCAGCACAGGGGTCTCGCCGGAGCGTGGCGTCCGTCGAGGCGAGTTGGCGGGCCGTGGAGTCCGGTCCAAGCGGGGTCCTCACGCGGCAAGTCTCCTTCCGCGCGGCTATAAACTCAAATACGAGTTTCTTCGATTCGCTAACGTACGCTTATGCTAGATCTGCGGCGGATGCGCGCACTGAGAGAGGTCGCATCGCGGGGATCCCTCTCCGCGGCCGCCGAGGCGCTCGGCTACACGCAGCCGGCGATCAGCCAGCAGATCGCCGCGCTCGAGCGGGAGGCCGGAATCAGGCTGCTGGAGCGCGGTACCCGACCGGCCAGACTCACCGACGCCGGCCGGGCGCTGGTCGCGCACGCGGAAGCTGTGCTAGCCCGCCTCGACGACGCCGAGCACGAACTCGACGAGATCAAGGGCCTGCGCGCCGGGCGGCTTCGCCTGGCCAGCGTCTCGACGGCCCTGGCGACCCTCGTACCGCGCGCGCTGGCCGTTTTCACCGAACGTCACCCGCACCTGCACGTGAGCGTCGTTGAGGACCAGCTGCACGGCGTGATCGGGCGCCTCGCCCGCTGGGAACTCGACCTCGGTCTGATCTACGAGCACGAGGCGCTGCCCGAACCAACCGTCGACCTCGAGCGGATCCCCCTCTTCGACGAGCCGTTCGAACTTCTACTACCCCACAACCACCGCCTTGCGAATCGGCGCTCGCTTCGACTCGACCAGCTCGCCGACGACACCTGGATCGGCGGCCTCGGCGCCTACCAACGCATCCTGCTCCACAGCTGCCAGAACGCCGGCTTCGAGCCACGCATCGCCTACCACACCGACGACTACCGCGCGATCCAGGCGTTCGTCGCCGCCGGCCTCGGCGTGGCGATGCTCCCCCGCCTCGCCCTCGCCCTGACGCCCGCCGGCATCGCACAGATCCCCCTCCGCCACCCGCCCGAGCGCCGTGTGTCCGCGGCGCGGCTCACAAAGAGCTTTCGCTCGCCCGCGACCGACACGATGATCCGCCTCCTCGCCGAGACTGCAGCCGCCCGCTGAGCCGCTTCCCGGACAACCCGCTCGGCCACATCGCCGGCGCTCGATCCGCGGCGGCGTTTCGCCCGCCAGCAGCCCCGATGCAGGCGTCCGTGAATCACGCGCCAAACGATCGGACTGGACGGTCCGCGGAAGGCTGACGACGCGGACACGGCCTACCGCAATCGCTGCCGTAAGCGAGCGTGTGGCACAACGCTGCGCGTGCTGCTCCCGCTCGTCCAACTCGCAACTCTTGGAAGCGACGACGGGCGCGCTCGCTCTTGGAGGTGTGCGGCAGTCAGCGCCGAACATCGCCGCGCCCCGATCGCCCCCGGGCGTGCTCATCGTGGACTCTTCTTCGATACCCCGATATCCGCACCATCCGCAGCCTTCCTGTTTGGCAGCCGGGGCTCACGAGCGTGCCGCCCGCGTCCGGCGGGGGCAAAGCACGCGGCCAGCCGACGACGTTGCATTCCCGGTGTCGCCGGAATAGGGTCGGCTGGCCGGCCCAGGCAGGGCGGCCTCGCCAGCGTTCAGCCATCGGAGGGCCGCAGCGCGCCTCCCCAACACGAAGGAGTCTCGACATGGAGCTCCACCCCAGGCCACGTGTGCTCGGCGCGGCGGTCCTCGGCGCCGGCCTTCTGGCTGCAGGGCTCATGGCCCCTACGGCCTCCGCGGCACCGTCGACGTGCCAGGCCAAGAACCTCCGCACGGGGACCGGCTACCAATCCCTCGCAAGGGCCATCTCGGCCGCAGGCGCCGGCGACACGATCGAGGTCTCCGGCACCTGCGTCGGCAGCTTCACGACGACCCGCGACATCGCGCTGCAGGGCAAGGGCAAGCAGGCCACCCTCGACGGCAACGGCAAGGGAACCGTGCTCGCCGTGGCGGGAGGCACAGCGACGCTGCGCGAGCTCATCGTGCGCGGCGGCAGCACGAAGGGCGCGGGCGGGGGCATCCTTCTCCAAGCCGGCAACGCAGCCACGCTGGTCGACGTCGACGTCAAGGACAACGTGGCCGGACAGGACTCGTTCGGCGGAGGCATCGAGGCCGGCCCGGGCGCAGAGCTTCTGCTCGTCGGATCGACGGTCGAGCGCAACACGGCCGGCGGGTCCGGCGGCATCGACAGCGACGGCGCCACCGTGAGCCTGCACGACTCGACGGTCACGAACAACCACGCGACGCACGCGCCCTCCGCGACCGGGGACGGTTGTGCGTTCTCGGGCACCATCTTCGCCTGCGCCGGCGGGATCTGGAACTTCCTCGGCACGCTGACGCTCGTCGACTCGACCGTGGACAGCAACAGCGCCTTGCACCGCGGCGGCGGCCTGCGGACCGACGCAAGCGTCAACTCCAGCGGCGTTGCGACCGCGGGCCTGACAATCCTCGGCGGGTCGACCACAATCGACTCCAATTCGGTCGGCGATGAGGGCGGCGGCATCTGGACGCGGGTCCGCCAGTCCGGCGTCCCGTTCAATCCGAGCGTGGCGTTCGTCACCGACGGCTCGGTCACCGACCCGATCACCGGCGCCGCCGTCCCGGCCTGGACTGGATCGGTGACGAACAACACGCCGGACCAGTGCGCCGCGCTGGGCTTCACGAGCTTCCAGCTCGGCACGCACACCTGCGGCGCGACGTTCAACTAGTGCGGCGGCGAGAGTGCCGCTCGCGCATGCGAGCGAGCGCCTCTGCTCACCTGTCCGAGACGCTCGCTCGGGACGAGGAGCAGGCGTCCGGTGGCGGTATCGACCTACGCCTCCTTTCTCCAGCAGTGCGGCCATCTCTATGGGCCGAGGCCTCGACCGAGCCCGCGGATGTTGGGCGAGGGTGCGAGCGCGCCCGTGGTTGTGTTTCCTCCCGCTATCGGAGCTTGAGCACCGTCGCGCCGGGCGCCGCTGCCTTGGGCTCGAGCAGGCCGGCGAATGGGCTGGCGGCCATGCGGGTTCGGATGTCTTGTGCGTGGCGGGCGTCCTCGAACAGGTGGGTGTAGGTGTCGAGCGTGATGGTGATGCGTGCGTGGCCGAGCATGCGGCTGACTTGGGCTGGGTCGAGCCCGAGGTCGACGATCAGATGGCTGGCGAACGTGTGGCGGAGGTCGTGGAAGCGAAGCGGCGGCCAGCCGTCGTCGTTGAGCCCGGCGAGCTGGGCGGCGCGCCCGAGGCAGCGGCGGCTGACGTTGCGATGGCCGTAGGGTGTGCCGCGGGCGGTCGCGAACACCCAGTCCGCGCCGCGCGCGAACCGGCTCCGCTGCCTGTGTCCGCCGAGCAGGCGGGCGAGCTGCGGGACGAGCGCGATGTCGCGGACCGAGGCGGCGGTTTTTGGGCGCGACGCGCTGCGCAGGCGCGCCGCGGTGGGCGCGCGATAGCTGCGCGCGTACGTGGATTACCCCGGCCGCGAAGTCGACGTCGTCCCAGACGAGCCCGAGCATCTCGGAGATCCGCAGGCCGGTGTAGAGCACGGTCGCGATCATCAGCCGCTCGCGCGGCGCGCAGGCTGCGAGCAGGCGCTCGATCTCGGCGCGGCCGAGCACCCGCTGGCGGCGCCGCTGTGGCCGGGGGCGCTCGTCGTGCTCGAGCCGCTCGACCGGGTCGGCGACGATCCAACCGCAGCGGCGGGCGAAGCGCATCACGCTCTGGAGCGTCGCGAGCGCGCTCGCCGCCGTTTTCGCCGAGCAGCCATTGCGGCGCAGCTGGTGCAGCAGCTCAGCGACGTCAGCGACCGTGATCGACGCGGTCCGCCGCCGCCCGAGCGCCGGTAGCAGATGGCGGTCAAGCTGGTAGCGGTGCGCCTCGAGCGTGCGCGGGTGACGCTCGCCGGCCGCGACCTTCGCCTCGAAACGCTCGAGCCACCAGCCGGCGACCGGCTCGAAGCGAAGCCGCGGCGACACCGGCACCTTCCCTTCGCGCGTCGCCGCGATCAGCGCCAGCCGCTCACGCCGCGCCTCGGCGAGGTTGAAGCCGACCGTGCGGAAGCGCAGCCGGCCCGCGTGGCGCCAGCAGACCGCGTACTTGCCGTTCGGCTGGCGGTAGATGCCGCGCTCGACGCGAACGCGGCCGGGGTGGCCGATCCCATCGCAATCCTCCTTGCCTGGGATCGCGACCCTCGCCACGAGCGGCGTCGTCGGACATGAAGTTGACCGAGAGTTGACTGGCCGAACGCGGCGAGCCGCAGCGCCGCCACGATCGCGCAGAAGCAGCTGCGTTTGCAGGGACTTCCGATGGAGCTAGCCGGACTCGAACCGGCGACCTGCTGGGTGCGATCAGGCGCTCGCTACCCCTGAATTTGGCTTGTTTACAGGGATTTCAGGTGCCTCGGGCTCGCGCTAAGACGCCTGATTTCGGCTGATTTCCGCCCATTTCCGCTGGGATCGGGCCAAAGAAGCTCGTCTTTGGCCCGATCTCCTCGGGAGTCATCCGCACGAGATGTTCGTGCAGCGGCGCGGGTCCCCGTTGTGTCGAGCGGTGTTTCCGCCGACGTCGATCACCCCGCGGACGGCCTCGATGCCGAGCTCGGCGTTGCGGATGGCGCGGTTGTTACGCAGCTTCGCGGAAGGGCTGTCGATGTCGAAGCCGTCGCCTCCCCCCGCGATCGCGAGGTTGCCGCCAAGGAAGCTGTGGCGGTCAGGCGAGGCCACCGCGAACGCGTCGCCGCCACTGCCTCTGACCACATTTCGGCGGAGAACGTTGTCGGCGCTGCGGAGGCCGGATCCCTCGAATGCGAGCCGGATGCCGTTTATGCGGGCGCGGACGACGACGTTGCGGGTGACCAGGTTGCCACGCCCCTGCTCGATCAGGACTCCACCCTCGTCGCGCAGGCTGCGGTTACCGGCAATCACGTTCCGGTTGCCGAGAACCCAGATGCAGGGACCGCCTCGGGCGCAGCGGTTCCCGCGCACCTCATTGCGGTCGCCCTCCAGCTTGATGTCCTCGGTGCGGTTGCGTGAGAAAACGTTGCCCCTGATCACCACTTCGCTCGAGTCTGCGACGTGCATGCCGAGCGCGTTGCGCCGGAACGAGTTGCCGAGGACGCGCAGGTCGTGCGAAGCGAACACGCCGAGCCCGTCCCCGTCCGGGACCGGGTTGTCGTTGCCGGCGCTGTCGCGGATCACGCTTCGCGCCGATTCGGCGACCACGAAGCCGAAGAACTGATTGCTCGACGAGGAGAGGCCGAGCACGCGGTTGTCGCGTGCCCTTCCGATGAACACGCCTGCGCCGAACTGCCGGACCGAGCCATCCCGCACGGTGACGCCGTCGTGGCCGTCGTTCACGACACCGGTATCGCAGAACTGCCGTCGTGGACAATTGGCGACCGGCCTGGCGTCTCCGTCGATCAGATGCCCGTTCAGATCGAGCGTGACGCCGTCGGCGCCGATCACGATGCCGTTGTTCGTGCAGTCGACGAGGTCCCTGTCGAGGATCGTGTCGGCCACGATGGTGTCGCCGCAGCTCACCTCATTCGGGAGCTGCGACGTCGCAGGCGTCGCGCCGACGGCCGCGACCGCGGCGATCCCGGCGAGCGCGCTCCTGATGATGGACCTTTGCATGGATCCTCCAGGCGGCGGTGGATTGAGCGGTCCGGCGACGCTATGACTCGACGGGCGAAGGCGAAATGGGCTCAGCCACGGTCTTCACTCCGTGGCGGCACGGGAATCTGGCGCGACGGGATTGCGGCTGGCCACAATGCGCGGCTAGCTCGCGCGCTCGCCCCACAGGTAGGCGAGCACGGCCAGCACGCGCCGATGCGAGCCCGGGTTCAGGTCAAGCGCAAGCTTGAGGAAGACCTGTTTGACGTGCGCCTCGACAGTGCGCTCTGTGATGAAGAGGCGGCTCGCGATCGGCGGCGAGCCGAGCAACGTCCGCCGAAGCGACGGGGACCCGCGCCATCGCCCGATTTGTCTCGCGGGTTCGTGCTGGCCACAACCCAAGTCCCGCGTCAGCCACGATGTGCCCGGCTCCGGCCGCCCGTAGCTTCGTCTCGACCCTCGCTGAAAGGAGTGGGACGATCGCCAGGCTGATGAATCGACTCGCGGCACTGATCCTCGCCGCGGCCGCAACGGTGGCCGTGACGGGGTGCAGCCTCGGCGGTGGGGCCGGCGCGGACAAGGCCGGCGGCTCGAGCGAGCCGCTCGTGCTGCAACTGGCCAACACGAACGGCCAGCTCGACTTTACGCCCGCCGTGGTGGACTTTGTCCATCGGGTCGAGGAGCTCTCGGGCGGCGAACTGCGCATCGAGTCCGTGGACGAGTGGGGGGACTTCGCTTCCCACGCCGAGCAGCAGGTCGTGAAGGACGTCTCGGACGGCGAGATCGACCTTGGCTGGGTCGGCACGCGCGTCTTCGACACGCTGGACGTCAAGAGCTTCCAGGCGCTGACCGCGCCCATGCTGATCGACAGCTATGCCCTCGAGAGCGCCGTGATCGAGAGCGGAATCACGGAGGAAATGATGCGAGGGCTCGACGAGCTCGGCGTCGCCGGGCTCGGTGTCCTCCCCGATGGTCTCCGCAAGCCGATTGGAGTGACCGGACCCATCACCGGCCCGGCGGACTGGGAGGGGATCACCTTCGGCACCCTGAGGTCGAACGGCCAGGCCGAGGCGATCCGGGCGCTCGGGGCCACGCCAGCGCAGATCCACCGAACCGCGCGCGAGGAACGGCTCAAGGCCGGGACGATTCAGGGATTCGAGACGAGTATCTGGATCCACCAGCTCAACCCCGAGCTGGCGCGTCTCGCTCCCTACGTGACCTCCAACGTGACTCTCTGGCCGCAGATGGATGTCCTCCTCGCCAACCCGGCACGCCTCGCGGCCCTCACCGCCGAGCAGCGGGAGTGGTTGAAGGAGGCGGCCCAAGACGCGGCCGGCCGTTCAGCCGCGCTCGCCGACACGGACGCCAAGGCGCTCGCCTATTCCTGTGAGGCGGGCGCGCGCTTCGCGGAAGCCTCCGATGCCGATCTCGTCGCGCTCAAAGCGGCCTTCGCCCCTGTGTATGCGAACCTCCGACGGGACTCGGCGACGAAGACGTTCATCGACCGGATCCGCGCGCTGAAGCAGTCGACTCCTGCCGAGCCCGGGCTTTCAGTCCCGTCCGGGTGCACGGGCACGGCCCCCGACCGGCCCTCGGTGCGTGCTGCGAAGCCGCCGTCGCACCTGAACGGGACCTATCGCTGGGTGCTCACCCAGAAGGACGCGGACAAGGTCAGGGATCCCGAGACGAACTACCCGCATGTCAACACGATCACGCTGAAGGACGGCCATCTGGAAGGCGGCTGCTTCGGCGTCGACGGGGGGACCTACTCGGTCCAGGGCGACCGGATCACTTTCCACAGCATCGAGTTCGATGACGACTCGACGGTGACCTTCTCCAGGGACGAGAAGGGCAACCTTCACCTCGAGCCCGTCCCGCCGATCGACCCGGGGGGCGCGTTCGAGTGCTTCTACAAGCCGTGGACAAAGATCGACTGAGCTTTGCGGAGTCATACCGCCTCGCCGCCGATGGGGATCTCTGCGGCGAGGCGCGTTCCGCGCCCCACGGGGCTCGACTTCGAGCGTCCCTCCCAGCGCCTCGAGCCGGTCCCACGAGACCCCTGAGGCCCGTTCCATGAGTCGGCTCGGCGCCGCCGTGGCCATCGTCTTCGATTGCGAGGCTGACCCGGCCGTCGCCGGTCGTCACGGAAACCGTGACCCTCGATGCGCCGGCGTGCTTCGCGATGTTCGCGGATGAGCAACGGCTCGAACCGAGCGCTCACAAGGAATGTCCCATTACGTCCCCGCGATTGAGTCGCGTGCGCGACTCGAAACCGCATCAGAACGGGATTCACTGCAAAGCGGAGTGCTGCCTCAGGCCTGCGACTGGGCCAAAGACTGGGCCAACGAGTCGGCGCCGGCCAGCGAACGCAACGCCATCCGAAACGCGAGAACCCGGGCCATTGCAGGGATTCTCCGAGTGGAGCTAGCCGGACTCGAACCGGCGACCTCCTGGGTGCGATCCAGGCGCTCGCCAGCCCTGAGTTTCGCTTGTTTCCAGGGATTTCGCGGTGGTGGAGGCCCGGCCTGAGGCTCGCTATTTCGGCCAGTTTCCGCCAATTTCGGCTGGGATCGGGCCAAAGAAGCGGCTCTTTGGCCCGATCTCCCGTCGGGCCGAGCTGCGCCTGCCGAGATGGCTCCCCGTCGACCCAGATCCGGCACTGACGAGGGACACCGGTCGAGAGCGGGACCCTGTCCCGTAGCGGGATCCGCTTTGGGATCGGCCGACCTGCCGTGTCGCGGCGGGCGACGAGCGCGGCGATCGCCCCTCCCGCGCCGACGACCCCACCGTTGGCGTGCTGCGCGACGCACACCACGCAGTCGTAGCTCGGCGAGACGAGGTGCGCCAGCAGCAGCCGACGTCGACCAGGTCCCCTGCGGACCTGAGCGCGGTCTCCGGCGTCGACACGATCCACGATCCGCACCTTGAACGCGCCTGAGCCATCATGGCGGGGAGTCCCCTGGCGTACGCATGCGATCTCTGGGTTCGGAAGGTCCCGCACACCGTGTACCGGACCTTCCGAGGGTCGGGAGGAGCTATCCACGCGGCCGCGCCCTGGGTTCTCGGCCGAGACGGTTCAGACCCCCGCACGGGTGAACGTCACATGCGTGACTCCGCTGGGCGAGGAGGTGGCCTCGACCTCGTAGTCCTTCTCGAGACCCTCCAGTCCGTCCCAGAGCCGCACGCCCCGGCCGAGCAGGATCGGGACCACCACGATGTGCATGTGGTCGACGAGCCTGGCAGCAAGGAAGTCGCGGATCACGGTGGGACCTCCGCCGATGCGTACGTCCTTACCGTCCGCGGCCTCGCGGGCCGTCTCGAGCGCCTCGGCAGGTGAAGCGTCGATGAAGTGGAACGTTGTGCCGCCCTCCATCTCGATCGACGGGCGCGTGTGATGGGTGAGGACGAAGACCGGTGTGTGGAACGGCGGGTTGGTACCCCACGCGCCCTTCCACTCCGGGTCCTCGTGCCATCCGGGGTGGCCGAACTTCCCGGCACCCATGATCTCGGCGCCGATCCCCGGATCGTGCTGCTGGACGAAGGCGTCGTCGACGCCGCGGCCACCGCCGGGCTGCCACCACCGGGTGGCGAACATCCATTGGTGCAGCCGATCCCCGGCGTGACCGAAATGTGCGTCGTGGCTCTGACCCTCACCAGTGCCGAAGGCGTCGAGTGAGATGGCGAAGTTGTGGACGCGGACGAGTGACATGGCTGCTGCTCCTTCGGTAATCGGGGGGAGTTGGTTTCCTCTTGCGGTCTCGATCGAGGTCAGTCGTAGTAGCGGCGGGCGCTGGAGCCGACGCGCGTCACGTCCGTGCCGTAGACGTGGATCGAGATCGCGGTCGTGTCGCTGGTGTTGTGCACGCGGTGGATGTCGCCGGGCGGTGCGAAGCCGCTGACGTCGCCGACCTGGTTCTCGTTGCGGCCGACCAGGTTCAAGTTGGCGTCGAACAGCTCCTCGTGCTCGACGCCCTGGATGACGCCGAAGACGCACCAGGTGACGTGGTCGTGGATCCGGGTGAGCTGGCCGGGCCGCCAGACCAGGGCGACGATCGAGAACGAGCCGTCCGGCTCGACGTACAGGTTGTGGGCGCAGTAGTCGTCGGGTGAGCCGAGGCGCTGCTCGGCGGTCAGGACGTCCGGGGTGGGCAGGTGCCGGCGCAGCTGGTCGGCGACGAGCTGCGCGGTCTCCGCCCAGTCGACATGGCGCTCTACGGCGGTGCGGATACCGACGACGAGCGGGCTCAGACCGGCGGCGGGGGGTGTCTGGGTCGCGATCATGCCGACAGCATGCGCTCGACCGTCTCATACGTCCAATGCCAACTTTCGTGCTCACTCATAGATAGAGTTGATGCATGTTGGACGTCAACCGGCTGCGCGTCATCGACGCCGTCGCCCGCCATGGATCGGTCACCGCGGCGGCCAAGGAGCTCCACTACTCTCAGCCGTCAGTCACCCACCACCTCGCCCGGCTCGAGGCCGAGACGGGCGCACAGCTGCTGCAAAGGGTCGGCCGAGGCATCCGGCTCACCCCGGCCGGGCAGCTGCTGGCCGACCGCGCCGCCGAGATCCTCGGGCGCATCGATGCCGCCGGCGCCGAGCTGTCCGCCCACGTCGGGCTGAGCGCCGGCCGCGTGCGCCTAGCCGCCTTCGCCTCGGCGATCGGCTCGCTCGTTCCGGCGGCGGTGGCAGCGCTGGCCGACCGGCATCCGGCTCTGGAGGTCAGCCTGACCGACACGCATCCGCCCGAAGCGATCGAGCTGCTGCGCACCGGCAAGGTCGAGGTCGCGGTCATCTTCCGCTATGACGAGACCGAGCCCGAGCCGGCCGGGGTCCGCCTTCATCACCTGCTCGACGATCCGGTTTACGTGCTGTCAAAGCGTCGCGAGCGTGGCCTGACCTCCCTGCGCGACGCGACGTGGATCGCCGGTTGCGACCGCTGCCGCAGCCACTTGCTGTCCATGTGCGCCGACGCCGGGTTCGATCCGCGAATCGGCTCCAGCTCCGATGACATGGTCGTGATGCAAGCGTTGGTGGCCGCCGGGCTCGGGGTGGCGACCCAGACCGGCCTGTCCCTGCGCGCCCACCACATCGACGGCGTCGTCGCGACCGAGCTGCCCGGCTTCGAGCGGCACATCTACGCCGCGACCTACGGCGAGCCGCCCGACCCACCCGCCACCGCCGCCCTCCTGGCGGCCCTCGCCGAGGCCGTCACCTCGGCGGTCACCTCCTCCGGCCAGAACCTCCCGATCGGCGGCCGCCCGCTCCTCACAGACCCCGCTCAATGATGTGTCGCGGTGAGGGCAGCCACGCGGGCGTGCTCCGACACGTTTGAGAACGCCTGAACCACGGACGCGACACGGTCGAGCTGGTTGTCATCCCGTTCTCGGACGCAGATCCCGCCGTGTCCCGTAAGCGGAACCGTTAGCAGCGGTTGGTCCTCCTTCGATCGTCGTGACTCGATCGCCCCGGACCGTGCCACCACGGCCGGACGGGGCGGGAGGACCGCCGCCTCAAGTTCTACGAACTACGGGACAAGCTCCGTTCCACCCGTTCACGTGGTCATGCCGGTGGGTGGAGGCGGCACTTCGGTGATCTCGACTGTGCGCGCGGGCGTGCAGCCGGCGGGCGGCCACTCATTGGCAAAGATGCAGGCGACGAGCGCGTGTGGGCGTGCGGCGCTGCGCGTGAGCAGGCCGGCCCACCCGTCCTTCCAGAGCGTCTCGCCGATGTGCTGATAGGGAGGCCAGGTGTTGCGGCCCGGCCGCGGCAGGTCAACTCCGAGCGAGGCGAGCATTCGTGCGCTGGTCAGGTCGGCGAGCTCGAGGTCGAGCTGCCAGACGTGGTGGTCGTGTGGGATCGCGTGCGTCGGCGGGAGCCCGTGCTCGGCGAGCCAGCGGTACCACTCGGCGACGGCCGTCTCGGCCCCGTCGGCGAGATAGAGGCCGCGCACGACCTCGCCCCGCTGCCAGCGGCCGTCTGTCGGCTCGGGTGAGCGGCTGAGCAGCTCAGAGCGGTGTGGGGTGTGACGGATCCACTCGCCGCTGACGTGAACGGCGTCGACGGCGAGCGGCACGGAGGTCAGCTGACGCCTGGGTACTCGAGCTCTGCGATCAGCTTGGCGACGCGGCGGTACTCGCCGCGGGCGAGCAGCTCAACCGGCTTGTCGTCGTCGAGCGCCTCGAGCGGCCGGTTCAGCCACACCGGGATGTACTCAGGCTGCATCACCCGCCGCAGCCGATCGGTCACCTCCGCCAGCTCGATCAGCCGCGCCGCGCGCGTGCCCGTCGGCGCGCTGCGCCCGTTGAGCCAGTCGCGCACGGTGCTCGGCCGCGCGCCGGTCGCGGCGGCGATCTCTTGGTCACTAAGGTGAGCTGAGTCGCGGACGCGGACGGCCTCGGCGGTGAGGGCGGACATGGCCAAAGGATATCGCGCCTCCGGCAGTATTCCGTCAAGAATCCGTGCGACGTCGCCGAGACCTGGCCAAAGACCGGGCCAAAAAGACGCTAGGCGCTCCCGATCCTGAGCTCGCGTGGGCTGAAACAGCGCGTCGTTGGCACGCGCGGCACGCCGAATCCCGCATCGGCACTGGAGATTCCGAAGATGGAGCTAGCCGGACTCGAACCGGCGACCTCCTGGGTGCGATCCAGGCGCTCGCCAGCCCTGAGTTTGGCTTGTTTGCAGGGATTTCGCGGCGCTGGCGGCCCGGTCGGAGGCCTCGCTTTTCGGCCAGTTTGCGCCCATTTCGGCTGGGATCGGGCCAAAGAAACGGGTCTTTGGCCCGATCTCCTGGCCGGCCCAGGTACGCCTGCCCAGTTGGCCGCCCTCGCACAAATCCGGCAGCGACGAGCGGCCAGGCCGCGTCCGGCGCACACCTGCTGCTCGTCCCTTTGCGAGCGTCAGCTGGAACGCAGTCGAGAGTGCCGCAAGCAGCGAAAGGCAGCAGCCCAACACGGCTGGTGACGTCGCTCTGCGCTCAGCCGCCGCGAGTGCCGCTTCCGCTCGTATCGCAGAGGTGGGGTCAGCGGGCGAGGTAGCCGCCGTCAACGGCGAGCTCGGCGCCAGTGATGTAGATGGCGTCGTCGGAGGCGAGGAAGGCGACGGCGGAAGAGATCTCCTCGGGTTCGGCGCGGCGGCGGAGCGGGGTGATGTCGACCGAGGCGTCGCCTTCTTGCTCGCTCATCGGTGACTTGACGGGTCCGGAGCATATGGCGTTGACGCGGATGCGCTGGTGCGCGTGTTCGAGGGCGGCGACCTTGGTCATGGCGATCACGGCGCCTTTGCTGGCCGTGTACGCGATGTAGCCCGGAGCGCCAACGGGCCCGTAGATGGAGGCGATGTTGATGATTGAGCCTCCGCCGTTGCGGCGCATTGCGGGGATGGCGGCGCGCATGCCGTAGAAGACGCCGGTGGAGTTGACGGCCATGGTGGTGTGCCAGCCGTCATCGGACTCGTCGACGACGGGTGCCACGCGTACGACGCCGGCGTTGTTGACGAGGACGTCGAGGTGGCCGAAGCGCTCCTCAGCCGCCTGGACGGCCGCGTTCCAGTGCTGGGGATGGGTGACATCGAGGTGCAGGAATTGGACGTTGTGGCCGGCGGCTTGCAGGTCGCGGGCGTGCTGGACGCCGAGGTCGTCGAGGATGTCGGCGAGCAGGACGCAGGCGCCCTCCTCTGCGAGCCGGCGGCCGTGTGCGGCGCCCTGTCCGCGGGCGCCGCCGGTGATGAGGGCAGTCTTGCCCGCGAGTCGTGCGCTCATCCGTGTATCGCCAGGTAGTCGCGGGAGGGACAAGGGGCGGCGGCGCGCGCCGGCGTGCGCCGGAGGATGCGGTCGATCCGCCGGTGTGTGCGATCCATGTCGCGCTGCCATTCGTGGCGGGGGATGTCGATCCGGGCTTCGGGTCGCGATGCCTTGGCGTGGGTCGCGGAGAGCGCGATCCCCGAGCGCTCTTGGGCCGTCAGGAACTTGGCGATCAGCCGCGCCTGCGCCGAGTAGACCGGCAGTTGTGGCCCGCGCGGCGCGGCGAGGCCGACGAAATACAGCCGTTCCAGGCCGACGGGCAGCGTCATGCCCGCCACGCGCAGCGGCACGCCGTCCGCCGTCTCGAGCAGCGCCGGGTCCAGGAACGGCAGGCTCGCCTTAAAGCCGGTGGCGTACAGGATCGTGTCGATCGTGCGGACGGTGCCATTGGTGAAGTGCACGTCGTGGCCGTCGAAACGTTGGATGCCAGGCGTGACGTGGACGCGGCCGTGGTGGATGAAATGAAGCAGTTGGCCGTTGACCACCGGGCGGTTGCGGTGCAGGTTGCGGGTAGCGGGCGCGGGAAGTCCGTAGCGCTCGGGTCGACCGAGCGCGACGTCGATCAAGGTTCGGGTGACGCGCTCCTGCAGGCGCACGGGCAGCCGTGTGAGCAGGGGCAGCTCCGACCGCGGCCGGCCGAACAGCGTCTTGGGCTGGAAGACGAGCCCGTTGCGCACGGAGACGTACGTCTCGTGGCCCGCCTGCGCGGCATCGACCGCGAGGTCGCAGCCGGAGTTGCCGGCACCCACGACGAGAATCCGGCGGCCCTGCAAATCGTCGACGTTGCGGTAGCGGCCGGAATGCAGCGCGCGGCCCTCGAAGCGTCCGGGATAGTCGGGCACGAACGGGTCCCATAGGTGCCCGTTGGCGACGATCACGCCGTCGTAGGTACGGCACTCGCCGTCGGAGGTGGTGACCTCCCAGCCGGCAAGGCCGCTCTGGTCCAGCGGTCGCGCTGACGTGACCGCCGTGTTGAACCGGATGTGCGACCCGAGACCGTGGTGCGCGGCGAAGCCAAGGATGTAGTCGCGCATCTGGTCGCGGCTCGGGAACAACGGAAACTCCGACGGCATCGGGAAGCCGTCGAAGCCGGACGAGTCGCGTGGCGTGATGAGATGCAGGCACTCGTAGTCGGTGTGCCAATGCCCCCCGACACGATCGTTGCGCTCGAAGCAATCGACGGCAAAACCTTCGTCCCGGAGCACCTGAAGCGCGCCCAGCCCGGCGGCTCCAGCGCCGATTAAGCAGTAGTGGCCTGGCGTCATGCGGCCGAGTATCAGCGGCCGGCCGCGCGCGAGCAAGAGCCGATTGACTGCGCTTGCCGTAGGCATGGCCTACGGTACGGCACGGCATGACGCTCCAACAGCTCACCTACTTCCTGGCCGCGGCCGAGCACGGCTCGTTCACCGCGGCGGCGGACGCGCTGCAGCTCGCCCGCCCGAGCGTCTCAGAGCCGATCGCCAATCTCGAGGCCGAGCTGGGCGTCGCGCTCTTCGTGCGCACCGGTCGCCGCCTGGCGCTCACCGACGCGGGGCGGCTGCTGCGGCCGGAAGCCGAGCGCACGCTCGCGGCCGCCAGCGACGCAGCCCATGTCGTTGGGCGAGCGCGCACTCTCACCGGCGGAACCGCGTCACTGGGGACGTTCAGCACCGCCCATCACCTCCTGCTTCCGGGGCTCGTCGAGGACTTCGTGCGTCGCCACCCGGAGGTCGCCGTGCGCGTCGTCGGTGAGAACTCCGTCCAGCTTGCCGACGCCGTCCGGGCCGGGCGCCTCGAAGCCGGTCTGGTCGCGCTCCCGATCGACGAGGAGGGACTCGAAGTCGGCGCCCCGGTAGCCCAGTTCGAGGTCGTCTACGCCAGCGCCGATCCAGGCCGGCTCGACGGCGCCATGCCCATCGAGCGGCTCGCCGAGGCCGCGCTCGTGCTGCCCGAGGCCCGCTGGGGAGACGAGGACCCGACGCGCCGCCAGCTCGCCGAGCGCGCCCAGCGCGCCGGCGTCACCATCAGGCCACGCATCGAGGTCCAGCACGCCAACGCCGCCCTGGAACTCGCCGCCCGCGGCATCGCCGACACGCTCGTCACCCGCGCACTGCTCGACGCCCTTCGATACGGTGACCGTCTCGCCGCCGTGTCACTCGACCCGCCGCTGCACGAGGCCTTCGCCTTCATCCGACGGCGCAACGCCCGTCCCTCGCCCGCCACACGCGCGCTCATGACGCTAGCCGAGCAGCAGCTCGCAGGCCTCGCCGGCCCATGAGAAGTGGCGCAACGGCCGCGACCGCTTCGAGGCAGATGCGGCGGTGCGGTTCGGACCCGACGAGGCGCTCGCCATGGACGACAGGCAGAAGCGGCGCAGCCTCTGGCCCGCTTCTCCGTCGGGCGGGGAGGTAGCGCCCGCAGCGGCATTCAACCGCCGGATAACTCGAACCGGGGGGCTCCTAGATGGAGGTCTATTTCGTCCCTTGAGCTGAGCCCGTCATCCCGGCGAAACCGCTTGCTAATGCGGTTTCTCACGCGCCGGGCGCGCTGCGCTGCGCGGAGATCGGGCCAAAGACCGGGCCAACGCTCAAGCGCTGCTCGGCTCTTGCAACCGCCTGCAACTCGCGAAAATCCGCGCCACTGCAGGGATTCTCCGGATGGAGCTAGCCGGACTCGAACCGGCGACCTCCTGGGTGCGATTCGGGCGACCTCCGGAGTCGAGTTTTGCATGTTTGCAGGGATTTCCGCCGTCGCCGTTCCTTTTGTCGCCGACCGAGATCACCGACGCTTCCTGGGAGTTCACAGGGATTAAGGCCACAAGACGGCGTCTGTGGCCTAAACCAGGCGGCTGCCGCGCGCTTACCGCTCCGCGGCAACGCCGAGGCGGATCGCCTCGGTCGCGGCCTGCGCACGGTTCGTCACGCCGAGCTTGCGCAGGATCGCGGAGACGTGGTGATCGACGGTCCTCTCCGTGATGAACAGCCGCTCTGCGATCTCCGAGTTGCGCAGCCCCTCCGCGAGGAGATCGAGGACCTCGAGCTCGCGGTGCGTCAGGCTGTCTCTTATACACATCTGACGCTGCCGACGAGTCCAAGCGTG
>JBKPBS010000147.1:0-12675 GCA_046726915.1 Actinomycetota bacterium | reverse complement strand
GCAATCGAGACTGGCTTGCCCTCTCATCGGGAACTGAGCAACCATGGCCGCCACCTCGCCCGAGCTATACGCGCGCGGCCTACTTCAGGCCTTCTTGGTTGACGTCTTGACCGAGCTACTGGCGGAGGCGCTGAGGCGCGCTGACGAGGCAGGGCAGCCTCTCTCAGCCGGCCAACGCAACGCCCTCATGGCGGCCAGCCTTGCCGTCCTTCGTGACCGCATCTAACAGCTTCGAGCGGCGTGGGCGACTTGGCCGTAACGGGCTCTGTCCTCCATTCATGCGCATTCCGGGTGATCCCGTGCGCCGCTCCCATCCCCGCCGGGGCGCGCTGCCGTTCACCTTTGTGCTGAATCACCGTGCGGCCGTCCGAGCACGCAAGCCCGTGCTGGTCTTCGTCGACGAATCAACGACACCGATGGATCGCCGAGCCGCGCGTAGGTGAGCGCTCTCATGGCGCTAGCCGTTGAGGAACGTGTTGACGTCGTCGGCGAACTCTTCGGGGTACTGGTCGAGGAAGCCGGGGCCGGCGTCGACTCGAAAGCTACGTCGTTGCGCGCAGGTACGCGAGCACGGCGAGTACGCGGCGGTGCGACTCGGGCTTCACGTCAAGCTGGAGCTTGAGAAAGATCTGCTTTACGTGCGCCTCGACTGTCCGTTCCGTCACAAAGAGCCGCCTCGCGAGCGCCTTGTTCGAAAGCCCTTCGGCAACGAGGCCCATTACCTCCCGCTCGCGCTCGGTTAGTTCGGCGAGCGGGTCGGCGCGACGGCGACGGCCGACGAGGCGCGAAACGATCGTCGGATCGACGACCGTCTCGCCGTCGGCGATGCGGCGGAGCGCGTCGACGAGGATCGCGACGTCGAAGACACGTTCCTTGAGCAGGTACCCGACCTGCTCCGGGTGCTCCTCGAGCAACCTCATCGCGTAGCTCGGCTCGACGTACTGCGAGAGGACGAGCACGCCGATCTGCGGGTGTTCGGTGCGGATACGCTGCGCTGCGACGAGACCCTCATCGGTGTGCGTCGGCGGCATGCGGATGTCGACGACCGCCGCGTCTGGCTGCGCGAGCCGGACGTGCCGCAGCAGCTCGTCAGCGTTCTCCGCCTGCGCGACGACGTCGACCTCGGCCTCGCGGAGCAGGCGGACGATCCCCTCGCGCGTCAGCATCGCGTCGTCGGCGACGACTACCCGCACGGGATCTCCGCCTCGAGCGACGTGGAGCCGAAGGCCGTCTCGCCGCCGAGGGCGCCGATGCGGTCCGCTACATGCACGAGCCGCGCCGGGCGCGGGGCACCGTCGTCCTCGACCATCAGCCGCACGCGGCCTTCGAGGGCGACATTCACCCAAGTCGCGCCCCGCCGAGCGGCGTCGTCGATCGCCTCGCGCACAGCCACGTAGAGCGCGGCCTCCACCGCCGGCTCGAACCGCTCGGCGGGCACCGACCCGAGCTCGACCGCCACCGGCGCCTCGTCGGCCAGCGTCGCGAGCGCGGCCGCGAGCCCGGCCTCGGCGAGCACCGCCGGGTAGATCCCGTGCGCGAGCTGACGCAGCTCCTCCAACGCCGCCTGCGCCTCCTCGACGGCGGCGGCGAGCTCCGCTGCGAGCCGCTCGTCGCCCTCCGCGGCAGCAGCCGCGCACGCGAGCCGGAGGTCGTAGCCGAGCGCGAGCAGCCGCTGTTGGGCGCCGTCGTGCAAGTCGCGCTCGAGGCGGCGGCGCTCGGCGTCGCCCCGCGTGGTGATGCGCAGACGCGAGCTGCGCAGCGCTCCGAGCTGCGCGCGTACCTCGGCCTGGAGCCGCTCGTTCTCCACCGCGAGCCGGGCTGCCGAACCGAGCTCACGCTCGAACGACTCGCCGAGCAGCGCGGGATCATGCATGACCACCGCGACCGGGCTACCGCCGCGGACGATTGGCGTGACGGCGCGACCGTCTGCCTCGGCGGACGGATCGACGCGCGCCCCGCTCGTGTCGACGAAGTGATCGGCGTGCGGCAGCCAGTAGGCGACGTCGAGGGTCGGGTCGCCGAATGCGGCCGAGAGGGTCTCGCTCAACCGGCCGGGCTGGGGCGCCGCGCCGAGCTCGTCGGCGAGCCGCGCCACGGCCGCACGCTGCCGCCGCATGAGGACGACCGCGAGCACGACACCCGCCGCAAGCGCGACAACCGCGAGCGCTCGCGCGTAGAACAGGGCAGAGAACGTGCCGTCGAGCGGGTTCTCCTGGGGGCGGCGCAGGAGCTGTACGTCGTAGGCGGCGAGGGCCGCCAGCGCGAACGCGGCGGGGACTACCACCGGCGACGTCGCGCGCCTCAGCCGCGCGACCGCTATGGGTATCGCGACGAGCGCCAACGCGAGGGTCGTCCCTTCCAACACGCGGTCGAGGTCGCCCGCGAGGCCGGAGTCGGCGTGGACGACGAAAGTGCGGGAGAGGCAGTCGCGCCAGCAGTAAGGGTCGAGCAGCGGGTCGCGGACGAGCGCGCGCGCAACGGCGGCCGCAACGAGAACCCCGACCCCGGCCCGCACGAGGCGGCGCGCGCGCAGCCCGTCGGCAACGAGGAGCGCCAGCGGCGCCGCCAGCAGCGGCACGGCCGCTGCGCCGAGGCTTCGGAGCGACGCCGGCCCGCCCGCCCAGCCCTCCCAGTCGGAGGCAAACCAGAGCAGACCTGCGGCGAACGCAAGGCAGCCGATGCGGACGCTGCCCGCGTCGAGCAGCGCGAGGGCCGCGGCGCCGAGGAGGCCGAGTCCGGCCACGAGGTCGGCGGTGTACGCGGCCCTCGAGACCCCCGCGTAGCTGGTCGCCCGGAGGTCCTGCGGCGCGCGCGTCGCGGCGACGACGAGCAGCGCGACGATGCCGTAAGCGACCGGGAGCAGCGACGCCGCCGAACGCACGCGGCGCGGCCAGGTTGGTATGACCGCCGCTGCCACCGCCCGATTGTCCCACCGCACCCCACGCGCGGGAACTGTGGGTAGCCACTATGAGATGTCGCGCGGTCCGTCGTAGCATCGAAGCATGTCGCGCCTGCGGGCACTTGTCCTCCTCGCCACGGCGGCCGCGCTCGCCGGCTGCAGCTCCGGTGCCGCCGACAAGGCGGGCGGCTCGAAGGCGCCGAGGGTGCTCACGTTGGGCGACAGCGACGCCTCGGATCAGCCCGACACGGCCGCGATCCAGCACTTCGCCGCACAGGTCGAGAAGCTCTCGGGCGGGTCGCTGCGCATCGACATCAGGTATCAGGCCGCCGGCGCGGCGACGCCGGATGTCGAGGAGCGCGTCATCCGCGAGGTACAGGCCGGGCGTTTCGACCTCGGCTGGATCGGCGCACGCGCCTGGGACGAGGTCGGCGTCGAGAGCTTCCGGGCGCTGCAGGCGCCGTTCCTGATCACCAGCACGCGCCTGCTCAACCGCGTCGCGTCCAGCCCGCTCGCCGCCGAGATGCTCGCCTCGCTGTCGAGCCGGCAGGCCGTCGGGCTGGCGCTCGTGCCGGACTTCCTGCGGCACCCGATGGGGCTCACCCACAAGCTGACCTCGCCGGCAGACTTCGCGGGTGCCCGGATCCGCATCCAGCCGTCACGCGTGACTGCGGCGCTGATGCGATCACTGGGAGCCCTGCCGGTCGAGATCAGCAACCAGCAGATCGGCTACGCAATCGGCAGGATGCGCGTCGACGCGCAGGAGCTCTCGCTCGTGAACGGGTTCTCGCCGTCGATCGTTACGGCCAACCTCGTCTTCTTTCCGAAGGCCATGACGCTGTTCGCCAGCCGCCGGAGCTTCGACCCGCTCGATGAAGATCAGCGACGGATCTTGCGGGCAGCCGCCGCGGAGACCGTTCGCCACGTCATCGCTCGCTATCCCCCGGACGCCGTCATCGCGAGGAACTCGTGCCTCAATCGGCGGCGCTTCGTGCTTGCGACGGCAGCCGAGCGCGCTGCGCTCCTTCGGATGGCGCACCCGGTCTACCGCATGCTCGAGGCCGATCCGCAGACACGGCGCTTCATCGAGCAGATCCAGGTGTGGAAGCGGACGACCCCGGCAGATCCTCCGCTCGTCCTCGCCAGACGCTGCACGCGCACACAGTCGGCTGCTCGGGCCCCCGGCGCGGCGCGGCCGGCCTCGCTCCTCAACGGCACGTACCGCTGGGTGCTGACCCGTGCGGACGCGCGCAAGGGCGGCCCAGGCGAACCCCACCCGGGCGACGTCTTCCCGATCATCGGCACCGCCGTCCTCCGCGACGGCACGTGGGCATTCGCCGGCGCCGACCACGACCGCGGCACGTACAGCATCCGCGGCGACCGGCTGCGCTTCGTGTGGCCGCGCACCGCGTCGATCCTCGTGTTCCGGTTCAGGCGCGACGCCGACGGCACGCTTCACCTGAAGCCGGTGCCGCCGATGGACAAGGGCGACCAGTTCATCTGGGCCTTTGAGCCGTGGAAGCGGATCGGCCCGCCGACTCGGCTCGAGCGCTAAGCGAACGGGATCTCCGCGCGCAGCTGCGTGCCGACGCCGCGAGGGCTGTCGACTTCGAGCGTGCCGCCGACGGCCTCGACGCGGTCGGCGAGGGAGCGCGGCTCCGCGCCGCCGACCCCGTCGTCCCGCACCTCGACCCGCATGATCTCTCCCGTTCGCTCGACCGTGATCGCGATGCGTGACGCGGCGGCGTGCTTCCAGACGTTCGCGAGCGCCTCGGAGCAAACGAAAAAGAGCGTCAGCTCGACGGCTTCCGGCAGGCGCTCTGGTGGCAACGTCAGCTCGACCGGGACCGGGCTTCGCTCCGCGAGCGTGGCGAGCGCAGGGCCGAGGCCGTGCTCTTCGAGGTCGCGTGGGTGCAGTCCGGCCGCCAGCTCGCGCAGGTCGGACGAGGTGCGCGCTAGTTGACCCTGAGCCGCGTCGATCCTTGCCGCGGTCGCGGGCGGCGCCGTCACCCGGGCGTTGGCCAGCCGGGAGTCGAGGCGCGTCAGCCGCCGGAGCGCTCCCTCCCGCAGGCTCGCCTCGAGCCGGCCGCGCTCGGTGTCGCCTGCCTCGAGCAGGCGCCGGCGCGACGCTTCGAGCTCGGCGACCTGCGTCCGTACCTCGGCCTGCAAGCGCGCGTTCGCCGCCGCGAGCCGCGTCGCGGTCGCCACCGCCTCGAGCAGCGCGGGATCGTCGAGCACCGCGGCGTCGTGGACGAGAACGGCGATTTCTGCTCCGTCGCGCTCGATGCGCGTGAGCTGCCGTCTGCTATCCGCGTGCGGCAGGTCGATCGGTCGCCCGGCGGCGTCGACGTAGCCGCCGTCGACGCGGTAGGCGACGTCGAGCGTCGAGTCGCCCAGCGCATGCGCGAGTTCGTCGCGGACGCTGCGGGAAGGCGTCTCGGCGAGATCGACGACGAGGTCGACGATGCCGGCGCGCTGCCACGGCTCGCGCAGCAGGCCGTACAGTAGGAAAGCCGCGGTCGCCACGAGCCCGGCCTCGTAGAAATGCAGCAGCGCGCTGCGCTCGCCGGCGGTGTCCCAGATCAGGTTGGCGCTCGCGACGGCCACGAGGACGGCGGCGAAGAACGCCGCGGCGCGAAGTGCATACGCGCGCTCGCGGCGGCGGAGCCCGACTGCACGCAGGTAGTGGACTCCCACCGTGAGGAGCAGCACGGCCGCGAGCACGTAGGTGGCAGCGTCGCCCCACCACATCGCGCCTGAGACCGACACCGCGTAGACGGCGGCGATTGCGCCGCGGTCGAGCGGTCCGGCTGCGCGTCCACTCGGGTACGTCACGACGAGCTGGGTGAACGGGGCGCGGTGGAGCAGCAGCGCAGCGGACGTGAAGTTGCCGGCGAACCACGCGAAGCCACTCGCTCCGAGCAACAGTCCCGCGCGCCCACGGGCGATGAGGCCGAAGGCGACGAGCGTCCAGCCGGTGAGCAGATCGGGGATCCACGCGCCGAGGTCGCTCCAGTCGTACGAGCGTGCCTCGGCCGCAAGCCCGACCGCCACGGCAGCCGCGACGAGCGCGGGGTCAGCCCACGAGCGCCGCAAGCGCTGCACCGGAGAGCTCCCGCTTCGCGAGGAAGCCGAGCGCGCCCGCGGTGTGGACGCGCGCGCCGTAGGCCGCGGCTTCGCGGCTCGAGATGAGCACGACGTCCGGCGGATCGGGCGTCTGGGCGAGCTGGTCCGCGACTGCGAAGCCGTCGACGTCCGGCAGCTGCACGTCGAGCAGCACCACGTCAGGCCGCAGGCGCTCCACGGCCTTCGCGGCCGCCGTCCCGTCTGCCACGTCGCCGACGACCTCGAAGCCCTCGGCGTTCAGCAGCGCCGCGGCCGACCGCCGGAAGTCGTCGTGGTCGTCGACGATCAGGACGGTCCTACGCACGTCCTGATCGTCGCACGGGCGCGCGGGATCCGCATTGTGGCCAGCCACAGGTGAAGACTCGTGCCCGCCGCGATGTCGCCACGCCCGCCGCTTCCTAGCGTCGTCCGCGACAGCATCGATCGATCCAAGGAGGATCACCATGCACAAGCTGGTCATCTGCGGGCTGCTTCTCGCACTCACAGTGGGCGCAGGCGTTGCGGGCGCCAACCCGGCCGGGACGAACGGCCAGATCACGTTCGCGCGGTTCAACCCGGCGCTCGGGGATACGCAGGTGTACGTCGTCAACCCGGATGGGACGCACGAACGGCGCGTTCAGGGGCCGACAGACACCGGCGAGTGCCCGAGGTGGTTCTCCGACGGGGCGCACATCGCCACGTGCGGCTCGCTCGTCGGTCTGTCGCGGATCATCAACCCGGACGACGGGACGTTCCGCGACGTCGGCGAGCAGGACCCGAACCTCTTCAACGCGTGCGGCCTTCCGTCACCCGACGGGACGCTGCTTCTCTGCGAGACGTTCAGCGAGGATGGGAGCCAGAACGGCATCCACGTGATCCGCGCGTCGGACGGTGGTGGGCTTCGCCAGATCACCTCGAACCCGGGCGGCGACGACGTCCCGGGCAGCTGGTCACCGAACGGAAAGCGGATCGTGTTCCAGCGCTTCGGGCCGGAGCGCTACGACGGCGTGTTCGTGGTCAACCTGAACGGCACAGGCCTGAAGCGGATCCTGCCGCCGACCCTGCAGGCGAACTGCTGCACGTTCGACTGGTCGCCGCAGGGGAACGACATCGCGTTCTCGCGGCGCGTAACGCCCGACGTGCACAGCTCGCTCTGGATCGTCCACAGCGACGGCACGGACCTGCGGCCGGTGACCGTGCACCCGACCTCGGCGTGCGGCGGCGCGAACTCGGATCCGTCCGCGGACGGCTGTCTTCAGCCGGCCTGGTCGCCCGACGGGAAGAAGCTCGTGTTCGCGAAGGGCCAGAACCTCGACCTCGACGGCAACATCTACACGGTTAACGTCGACGGCACGGGTCTGACGCAGGTGACGCACCTGGGCGGCTCGCAGTCGCCCGACTGGGGCGTCCATCCACTGGCGCGTTAGGTGACGTTGGCTGGGGCCGCTCGCGCCGGGCGGCCCCAGCCAGCTCGGACAACACTGTCGCCGGCACCGCGGGCTAGCTGTGCCGCTAGCCCGAAGTCCGGGGCCAGAACCAGCTCGCAGCCTCGTGGCCAAGTAGACAACATGGGATGGAGCCTTATGGAGCCCGTTGGTCGCAACCGGTGGCAACCGGTCGCGACCCGTTGCGGTCGGTTGCCGCTGTTTGTCGAAGAAGCCGGATGGCGGCTTTTAATGGAGCTAGCCGAACTCGAACCGGCGACCTCCTGACAGCTAGCTAGAGGACGCGACTACTGCCGAGTAGCGCCATGGAGTGCGTCTACGACGGCTTCGACGCCGCGCAGGTCCGACTCTTCGACCGCGCTGCGGACAGCCGCTTCGAGCTCGTCCATCACCTTTGCCAGGCGCTTGGCGTGGACGGCACCCGTGCGCGTGAGATAGATCGTGAAAGAGCGGCGGTCCTCACCCCTCAGTTGGCGCCGGACGAGTCCGCGCCCCTCGAGCCGGTCGAGCACGTTCGTCAAGGTGGAGCGTTTCGTTCCGAACTCGCGATGCAGGGTCGCGATGGGCATGGCACCTCGACGCGCGACCTGGACGAGGACGTGTACCTCGGCCTGCGTGATCCCGAGCTCGCGACCCGCGCGCTCGGCATGCACTCCGATCAGGTGGGCTGCGCGTTCGAGACTTGCGAGTATTTCACCCATATCGTATATTACGATATCGGATGGATTCGAAGATCACCAACCATCAGCTCACCGCTGCCTTCGAGGCGGGGACGCTTGGCGCCGATGAGTTCCCGCACGCTCGGCACGTTCGGGTTGCCTGGAGTCTCGCTCGTCGATACGGTCTGAGCGAGGGTCTCGAGCGCCTGATCGCGGGCATCCGCAGGATCGCGGTGCGCGCCGGCCGCCCCGACGCGTACCACGTTACGATCACCCGCGCCTGGTTCGAGCTGATCGCCTCGGTCGACGAGCTCACCGGTCACGAGGAGCTTTTCGACAAGCGGCTCCTCGAGCGCTACTACTCGCCAGAGCGGCTCGCCGCCGGTCGCGACCAATGGCTCGAGCCCGACCTCCACCCACTAGGCCTACCCCCGCCCCCTCCCGTCCCGGTCGATCTCACCTCAGCGCTGCGGCGAATTCCGACTGCAGTCGCTGTCCTCGCCACCAGCGTCGACCACGCCGTGCATGCGACGACGGTCAGTTCGCTCGCATCGGTGTCGCGCAGCCCAGCTCTCGTGAGCGTCTGTCTCGCGAACGGATCGCGCATGCTCGAGCTCCTCCGTCGCGCCGAAACGTTCACGCTCTCCGTGCTCGCGTCCGGTCAGAGCGACGTTGCCGCCCGTTTCGCGGCTCGAGACCGACCGTCTGGCGCCGCTCAGTTCGACGGCCTGTCCCACCGCATTAGCGCGTTCGGCCCTGTCCTCGACGGCACCGCCGTCCGGCTCGGCTGCAAGCTGCACGCAGGGCACCGCTGCGGCGACCACCACATCGTCGTCGGCGAGATTCGCTCAGCCGAAGCAGCCGCCGATCTCCACCCGCTCCTCCAGCACAACGGCCGCTTCCACTGACAACGCGCACGGCCGTGGAGAGGATCAGCGAGCGCGTCTACTGGCTGCCGCCGGGCCCGCCGGACCGGCCGTCGCTCTGCGCGGTCGCGGGAGAGCGGCGCACCCTCATGCTCGACGCCGGAGCATCCGCCGCCCACGCGCGCCTCGTCCTCGACGGTCTCGCGGAGAAGGGCGTCGCGCCCCCGGCTCTTGTCGCGCTGACGCACTCGCATTGGGATCACGTCTTCGGGGCGAGCGAGTTCGGCGTGCCCGTCATCGCACATGCCCTCACCGCAGCAACGCTTACCGAGCTCGCGGCGACCGACTGGAGCGACGAGGCGCTCGATCGGCGCGTGGCGGCCGGCGCAGTTTCCGCCGCCCACGCGGAGAACGTCAAGGCGGAGCTGCCCGCCCCACGCGACGTCCGCGTTGCCTCCGCCGACATCGTGTTCCTCGAGGGCCTCGACATCGAGCTCGGCGGCGCGACCGTCCGCATCCGTCACGTCGGCGGCGACCACGCCGCCGACTCGTGCGTCATGTACGTCGAGCCCGATCGCGTCCTCTTCCTCGGCGATGCGCTCTACGAGTCTCCCGCCGGCGGCCTCACGGCCGATCGAGCGTTCCCGCTCTACGACACAGTCCGCGTCTTCGGCGCCGAGCTCTACGTCGACGGACACAGCGAGGCCCCGATACCGCCGGCGGAGGTTGAGGTGCATCTTGAGAAGATGCGTCTCGCGGAGAGGTTCGTCCGCGAGCTTACGAGCGCCGGACCGCCTGACGAGGTGACTGTCCTCACCAGAGTTCGCGAGCACACGGCCGAGGAGCCGGACGAGGACACCGTGCTCTTCGTTCGGGCGTTCATCGCGGGGCACCGCGACCGAAGAGCGGTGGAGCTCTAAAGGATTGAGTAGTAATAGCGGGAGCAGGTCGGCAAGCGGGCGCATCGGCGCTCATCACCTCGCGCGATGGGCCCCGCCGCAGAGCAGCAGTGCGAGGTAATACCGCCGTGTCGGCCGGGGGCTGAGACTGAGTACAACATAAGACTCGAGGGAGACGGGCACCTGCGCGTCGACTTCCGCGAACGAGAGAGGAGGGCCAGTGAGCGTTTCGCGTCTCAAGGACATCCCGGGGTTCAACATCGATCGGGTCGCCGCGGCGGCCGGTGACGACCCAGACGTCCTACGCCTCGAAAACCTCGACACTGATATCCCGCCCCCGCAGGCGGCAATCGCGGCGACGCGGGCGGCGGTGGGAGAGGACGAGACGAACAGCTGGCTTCCGTTCACCGGTCGAGACGACCTCAAGGAAACTGTCGCGGCATACATCGAACGCCGCGGCGGTCCCCGGTACGACGCGCAGCGTGAAATCGTGATCACGAGCGGCGACGGTGATGCGATGCTCGATGCGCTTCTCTGTCTGACGGATCCGGGCGACGAGGTCATCCTCACCGACCCGACCTACGCAGGCATGCTCAACCGCGT
The DNA here is from genome assembly GCA_046726915.1 of Actinomycetota bacterium. Taxonomy (GTDB): domain Bacteria; phylum Actinomycetota; class Thermoleophilia; order Solirubrobacterales; family Thermoleophilaceae; genus JACVRW01. The sequence continues at coordinate 2,199 of JBKPBS010000147.1, read as the reverse complement.
TCGTCTCGTTGGCGCGCTGCCACGCCTCGTTCCCCTCCTCGTCGCCGACGGCGAGTGGCGGCTCGACCTCGATGCGCTGCCGCCCGCGGTCAGCGAGCGAACGCGCGTCGTCTTCATCAACAACGCATCGTTCCCTTCGGGTTGGGTGGCGAACGACGAGGAGTGGCAGGCAGTCGCCTCGCTCTGCGCCGAGCACGACCTCTGGCTGCTCTACTGGAGCGATTTCGAAGCAGTCCTCTTCGACGGTCTCCGTGTCCGGCATCCCGCGGCGCTGCCCGGCATGCGGGATCGGACCGTCACCGTTGGAGCGCCCTCGGCGGAGCAACGCATGATTGCCTGGCGAGTGGGCTGGGTGATCGCACCCGGCGACCTCGGCAACGACGTGTCACGGGTCCACATCTACAACGGCCTCGTCGCGAGCGGATTCGCTCAGGTTGGCACCCGCGTGGCCCTCAGCCTGTCCGACGATCACCTACTGGCCGCGAACGTCGAGTACGAGCGACGCCGCGACGAGACTCTGAGGCAGCTCGACGGCCTCCCGGTGGTACGACCCGCGGGTGCGTGGTCGCTGCTGCTCGATGTCGCTTCGCTCGGGCTCGACTGTGAACAGGTCTCGGAGCGCCTCCTCGAGCAAAAGGTTGCGGCCACCCCAATGCGCGGTTGGGGTGGCGCGATCGCCGAACGTCATATCCGCTTCGTGTTCAGCAACGAGCCGGTCGAGCGCCTGCAATTACTTGGCGATCGCGTCCGCGCGGCGCTCGGCACCGCGGATCGCGTCTAACGGGGTGCGCGGCCGTGCCATTCTGACCTGACCGTTGGCCGTGACCGACCGTGTCGTGGAGGAGGCCGGCGACCGGCCGCGATAGGCGCTGTGCCCTGCGGGTTACCTTCGGGACGTCGGCGAGGACGACTGGGTACGAACGCTCTACGCCTCGACTTCAATGAGCGGGGAGCGAACGCCGCAGCGTTCCGCTGCGGTCGATGGCGCCGACGGCGCCGGCGTCGCAAAAGTCGGCCGCGTTTTCCGAGGGGCAGCTGAGCAGATTCGAGGGGCGAGCGCCTAGATGTCCGCCACTCGCTAACTGCCGAACGAAGAACCGCCTCTTGCGGCCTTCCGCGATCTCGGCCAGATCCTCAATACGTGCCGCGACCGTTTCGGCCGCATGACACTGCCGACGAATAAGATGCTCGACTGCATGCGCGGTCCGAGGCCGTCCGCTCCTTGCGTCCCTACGCCGCTCGCCCGTAGACCTTCTTGCGGAAGTAGTTGCGCCAACTCTCCGGAAGTACGTCGAGGTCGGCCGCGCGTTGCATGCCTTCGATGTCGTCGCGGTCGCGGGCGTAGAGGCGCGCGATCTCGGTGACCCGGAAGCCGCGCGGGTCGCGGCCGAGCTCGACGATCAGGTCGCCCGCCTCGACCTCGCCTTCGCGGATGACGGCGAGGTAGAAGCCGTAGAGCGCGCGCTCGAGGAACTCGGTCACGAACTCGTCGCGGCCCACCTTGATACCGAGCTTGAAGCAGGGAAGCCGCGGCTGGGTCACGACCAGCTCGGCGGTTCCGACCCGGAAGCGGTCGCCGACGCTGACGTTCTCGTCGAGCAAGCCTTCGGTGGTCAGGTTCTCGCCGAACGTGCCCGGGCCGAGGTCGAGCTCTGGCCGCTCGCGCGACCAGAGCTCGTAGGACTCGGACGGGTACACGTACACGGCCTTGTCCCGACCCCCGTGGACACGCAGGTCGGCCTGACGGTCCTCCTCGAGGCTGAGCGTCCGGATGCTCACTGGACCGGCGACGGGCTCCTTGTAGATCCCGGTCGTGACCGGTTTCCCCCTCCAGATCACCTCGCGGGGAAGGCCGACGTTGACGGAGAGCACCCTCATCGGGTTCTCCCCACCGCCTCGACCGCTGTTATGCCCGCGCGGCCGTCGACCTTCTCCTCGTAAAACCGCTTGATATGCGCGACGATCTCCTCGAGCGAGTCCTCGACCGCGAAGTGGCCGCTGTCGAGCATGTGCAGCTCGGCCTCCGGCAGATCGCGCAGGTACGCCCGGCCGCCCTCCGGGGTGAAGAAGATGTCGTTCTCGCCCCAGAGGATGAGCGTCTTTGGCCGGCGCTCGCGCAGGAACGCCTGCCACTGTGGATAGAGCGCGACGTTGGTGCGGTAGTCGTAGAGGAGATCGAGCTGGACCTTGCGCGCGCCG
>JBKPBS010000146.1:0-10736 GCA_046726915.1 Actinomycetota bacterium | reverse complement strand
GCCTGCGAGAGGAAGAAGATGATCGCGCCGGTGATCATCACGCTCGCGAAGCCGAGCGCCAGCGGCAGCGTCGCGGCGGCCAGCGAGCCGAAGACCGCGAGCAGGATGACGAGGACGACCGGGAAGCCGATGCGCTCCGCGCTCTCGAGGTCCTCCTTGGTGAGGTCCTGCATCCCGGCCCAGAGCGCCTGCTGGCCGACGAGGTGGGGCTCGACCGGCCCGGACGCGCCACCGCGCAGCTCGTCGCGGAAGTCCACGGCCATGTCGGCCGTCTCGTCGCGGGCGCCCTTGGGAACGAGCGGGACCACGGTGATCGAGGCCGAGGTCGCCTCGCGCTTCGCGCGTGCGGCGGCCGCTGGTGTGAGCTCGACATGAGGCAGGTCAGCGGCGATCCGCGCGACGCGGTCGACCTCGGCGCGCACGTCGGCGGCGCGCGCGCCCTCCCCGCGTGCCAGGACGGCGGCGAGCTGGTCGCGCTGAGCGCCCTCGAAGCGCGCGATGTTCTCGGCCACCACCTGCGACTGCGAGCCGGGCACCTCGAAGCCGCCGCTCGTGAGCTGATCGGTCTGCCTCGCGGCGAAGGGGAGGGCTGCGAGCAGAAGGAGGAGCCACGCCGCGAGCACGACCCACCGGCGCCGCTCCAAAAAGCCTGCCAGTCTGTCCATGAGCCCCTGCACCCGGTCAACGAATACCCGGAAATGCACACCTCGTCTGTGACGACCGTCACGATCCCGACGCCACACGGCCCTGCGAATGCGCATCTGCATCCAGCCCAGGAGCCGCGCGGCGCGCTCGTCCTCAGCCACGGAGCCGGCGGCGGCGTCGAGGCGCCGGACCTGGTGGCTGCGACCGAGGCCGCCCTCGCCCAGGAGTTCAGCGTGGCGCTCGTCGAGCAGCCCTATCGCGTCGCCGGGCGGCGCTCATCGCCGCCGGCGCATCACCTCGACGCCGCGTGGGTCGCGGTCGTCGAGCACCTGGCGGCGGGCGAGCTGGAGGGCCTGCCGCCTGTCGTGGGAGGGCGCTCGGCGGGCGCGCGCGTGGCGTGCCGCACCGCCGAGGCGACCGGCGCCGCCGCGGTTCTGTGCCTCGCGTTCCCGCTCCAGCCGCCGGCGCGCAAGGGCAAGCCGCCGGCACCGGACCGCCTCCACGAGCTCGAGGCGGTGAAGGTCCCGGTCCTCGTCGTGCAGGGCGAGAACGACCGCTTCGGAATGCCGCCGGCGGACGGGAACCGCGAGGTCGTCGCGGTGCCCGGCGACCACAGCCTGCGGAAGGACCGTGACGCCGTGAGCGCGGCCGTCGCGGATTGGCTCAGAGCGGGCCGCGCAACCAGGGCTGTCGGCCCTTGAACCTGCAACCCCCGAGCTGGACTCCGTAGGAGATCCGTATCGTGCAGCTGCCCACCAGGGTGAAGCTCCCGAGGCTCCTCGTGCCCTGGCTCACGTCCACGGTGAGCCCGCGCGCGGCGCGCCCCCTCCGGGTCGTAACGTAGATGTCCGCCTCATAGGGCTCGACCTGCGGGTGCGCCCGGCGGACCTGGACCACGCCCTGGGTGGAGCGCAGCACCTTCGTCGCCCCAGGCACGAACTCGATGGCCGCCGGCGGCAGCGAGCGGCTGGGCCACCTCGCCCTCTTGACTGCTCGCGCCTCGACGCGCAGTGGCGTCATGTCGGCTTTCTCCCACGCTTCCTTGTCCGACCCCTGCGTTGCGAAGAAGAGGTGCAGCGAGAAGCCGTAGCCGGGGCCGAGTCTTCCGTACACGGTCTTCCCCCTCACGGGCCAGAGCACCACCGGCAGCGCGTCGCCGATGGTCCGGGTGAACCTCGCGCTCGCGGAGCAGTCGGTGCTCTCCGTGGCGAGATCCTGCTGGTCCCACGACACGGTGAGCGGGAGGTCTCCCCCGGCCTCTGGCGTCAGGTCGAAGTCGGCACGGATGCCGCCGACCCTGAGCCTTCGAACGGTCCCAGCCGGGCTCTCGACCCGGACGTTCACGGGCTCGTAGATCTTCGTGCCGCCCTCAGGCCGCTCGAAGATGATCTCCCCCGAATACGTGTGGGTCGCGTACATGACGCTGTCGATGGAGAGGTCGGGCACGAGCTGCTCCGACCCGCAGGGCGGGAGCGACTGCGCGCCCGAGGACGGCACGAGGGCCAGCAGCAGGAGCGGCAGCGCGACGAGCGCCCGGCGCATGCCGAGACTCTAACCCGCGCCGAGCAGCCGCCGGGCGGTTTTGACGCCCAGGTCGAACGCCGCCTGCTGGTCCCATTCGGGGTCGGACAGGACCTGGATCCCGAAGCCGTCGCCCAGGGAGAACAGGATCGAGGCGACCGCCTCGGGCTCCGCCTGCAGGCGGATCACGCCCTCGCGCTCCTTGGTGCGCAGCCAGCCGGCGAGCCGCTCGCGCCACTGGCGGTAGAGCTCGGCGAGCTCGGCGCGGATCTCCTCCGAGTGGCGCGACGCGCTCAGCATCTCGTAGATCACGGCCTGCCCGCCGGCGTCGTCCTCGAGGAACTCCTCCAAGCCAACGACCAGCGCCTGGACGATCTCGTCCGGGCTGTGCGCCTGCGCGAGCCGCTCGTCCATGCTGCGGGTGCGCTCGGCCGCGTCGTGGCGAACGATCTCGACCAGCAGCCGCTCCTTCGAGCCGAAGTAGTAGTGCAGGAGCCCGCGCGAGACGCCCGCCTCGCGCGCTACGTGATCGAACGTGGAGGCCGCCGCGCCGCGGGTGCCGACGCTGGCCCGCATCGCGGCAATGATGCGCTGGGCCTTGTCGCCCTCGAGCTTGCGCGCAGGATCCGCGCGGGTCGCAGCCTCCATCCCACGCGCATCTTAGTTGGCTGGCCAGTCAGGCCAAGGCCGCGCAACGAAAAGGGCGCCGCCCCGGGCGCCCTTTCCAAAGCTCACGGTGGGGACCGCTAGGCGGTGCCCACCGGTTCGCTGGTGCTGCTGGGCTCCGGGGTCGTGCTCGCGGTGTACTCGAACTCCTCCTCGGCACCGAAGAGCGCGTCGAGCACCTTCTTGCGAAGGCCCTCGCTCGCGGCGAGCGCAATGGCCCCGCCGATGAGCGCCATCACGAGGAGACGGCCCTTGCCGCGCTTCCTCTTCTTGGCTCCGCGCAGCGAGTCCGCAGCGTCCTTCAGAGACGTCGCAGCCTCACGCAGCTCGCGCTGCACCTTCTTGTCCTCCGTGACGGCCTTGACCGGGCCCTTCCCGTTCGACATCCGCGAGTAGGCCTTCCGGGCGGACTCGAACGCGTTGCGGAGGTTGTCGCGCAGCTCGTCGTCCTCGACGAGCCGCTGCACGTAGGTGTTCGAGCGGACCGCCTTGCCGGCGGCGTACGCTCCGGCTCCGGCCTTTGCGGCCTTCTTCTTTGCTGCCATTTGTCTCCTCGATCCGCTTGCCAGGGGCGCACTCTACCCGGCTTCGGCGGGCCGCGAACGCCGTGCGCGCTTTTGCAGCGCAGCATCCAGCACCTCGTCCACCGAATCGACGAGCGTGAACTTCATCTTCTTGCGAAGCGGCTCCGGGATGTCGTCGATGTCGCGCTCGTTGCGGCGCGGGATGATGAGCCGGTTGATGCCCGCGCGCTGGGCAGCCAGCGCCTTCTCCTTCAGGCCGCCGATCGGTAGCACCATGCCGGTAAGCGTGATCTCACCGGTCATCGCGGTGTCGGAGCGCACCGGCCGCTCGCTCACGCGCGATGCGATCGCGGTGGCCATCGTGATCCCCGCGCTCGGCCCGTCCTTCGGGATCGCGCCGGCGGGCACGTGCAGGTGCACGTCGTGCTCCGAGAACCAGTTCGCTGAGACATCGCCATTACGGCTTCGCACGTACGAGAGCGCCGCGGCCGCCGACTCCTTCATCACGTCGCCGAGCTGGCCCGTGATCTGGAGCTTGCCGTCGCCCGGGTAGGCGATCGCCTCGACGAACAGCACGTCGCCGCCAACCGGCGTCCACGCGAGCCCGGTGGCCACGCCGGGCTCGCTCGTGCGCCGCCTCACCTCGGGCTGGAAGCGCGGCTTGCCGAGCAGCTCGGCGACGGTCTCGGCACGGATCGTTCGCTTCGAGCGCCGCGACCCCTCGGCGAACTCGCGCGCGACCTTGCGGCAGATCGAGCCGATCTCGCGCTCCAGCGAGCGCACGCCGGCCTCGCGCGTGAAGCCGTCGATCAGCCGGTCGAGCGCCGGCTTTGTGAAGGCGATGGCTGCGCCGCGGGCACCGCCCGCGGCTTGCCCACGGCCGATCCTCGACCGCCCGAGCCCGTTCCGCTCCATCTGGCGCGGCACCAGGAAGCGCTTTGCGATCTCGCCCTTCTCCTCGTGCGTGTAGCCCGAGAGCTCGATCACCTCCATCCGGTCGAGCAGCGCCGGCGGGATCGTGTCGACCTGGTTCGCGGTGCAGATGAAGAAGACGTTCGACAGGTCGATCGGAACGTCAAGGAAGTGGTCGCGGAACGACGAGTTCTGCTCGGGGTCGAGCACCTCGAGCATCGCGCTCGCGGGGTCGCCGCGGAAGTCGGCGCCCATCTTGTCGATCTCGTCGATCATCAGCACCGGGTTGTTCGAGCCGGCGTCGCGGAGCGCCCGGACGATGGTGCCGGGCATCGCCCCTATGTAGGTGCGGCGGTGGCCGCGGATCTCCGACTCGTCGCGAACGCCGCCGACCGACATGCGCTCGAACCCGCGCTCCATCGCGGAGGCGATCGAGCGGCCCAGCGAGGTCTTCCCGACGCCCGGCGGGCCCACGAACAGGACGATCGAGCTGCGCGCCTCCGGGTTCAGCTTCCGGACGGCGAGGAACTCCAGGATGCGGTCCTTCACGCGCTCGATGTCGTAGTGGTCCCTGTCGAGCACCGTGCGCGCGTGCTTCAGGTCGAGGTTGTCCGTGGTCGACTTGGACCACGGCAGCGACGCGAGCCATTCGAGGTAACCGCGGATCACGCCGTGCTCGGCCGACTGCGGCGGGAGGCGCTCGAAGCGGCCGAGCTCGCGCTTGGCGACGGTCGAGACATGCTCGGGCAGGTTCGCCTCCTCGAGCTGGGTGCGGAGCTCCTCGGCCTCGGCCTGCTGCTCGTCGACCTCGCCGAGCTCCTCCTGGATCGCGCGGAGCTGCTGGCGCAGGAAGTACTCGCGCTGCCCCTTCTCCATCTCGGACTGGACCTGCGTCTGGATCTTGCTGCCGATCTCGACCAGCTCGAGCTCGCGGGCGAGGATCTCCGAGAGGAGCCGCAGCCGCTTCGTGACGTTGCGCTCCTCGAGCAGCCGCTGCTTCTCCTCGGTCTTCACCCGGAGCGCCCCGGCGATCAGGTGCGCGAGCTCCGCGGGCTCGTCGAGGTTCGCGACGGCGAGCAGCAGCTCCTCCGGGAGGTAGGGCAGCTCCTCGATGATCCGCGAGAAGGTGGCCTGGACGTTGCGGCGGAGCCCCTCGAGCTCCTCCGACTGCTCCAGCTCGTCGGGCGCCTCGGTGATGCGGGCCACGAGATACGGCGAGCTGGCCACGAACTCGCCGAGCTCGACGCGCTGGCCGCACTGCACGAGGATCCGCACCGAGCCGTCGGGGACCTTCATCATCCGCGCGACCAGACCGACCACTCCGACGCGATAGAGCTGGTCCGGCCCCGGCTCCTCGACCTCCGGGTCCTTCGAGGCGACCATCACCATCATCCGGTTTCCGCCGAGCACGTCGTCGACGAGCTTGACCGAGCGCTCCTGGCCGACCGCGAGCGGGATCATCGTCTCGGGGAACGCGACGCTGTCGCGCAGCGGAAGGACGGGCAGCGCATCCGGGAGCTGCGACTGGACGCCGGCGTCCACCGGCTCGCCGTCCACGCTTGGCACGTGGATGGTCATGGATCCGAGATCGGCACGCGGCGGACGGACTGCTCCGGCTCGGCGAGCGGTATCTCGACCTGTAGCACGCCGTCGACGTACGAGGCGCTCGCCTTGTCGGCCACGACGTCCGCGCCCAGCTCGACCACGCGCCGGAAGGGGCCGTGCTCGATCTCGATCTGCTGGTAGAGGCGGCCGCCCGCCTCGGTCGGCCGGCGCTCGCCCGCGATCATGAGCTGCCGCCCGCGGATCTCGAGCGCCACGTCCGCGGGGTCCACGGCGGCGAGGTCGACCTTCACCACCGCGCGCGGCGGATCGTCCATGTAATAGACGTCGACGCGGGGCGAGAAGCCGCGACCTCTGAGGCCGCGGCGGCGCTCGAGGACGTCGCCGAACAGCTCGTCCATCTCGCGCCTCATGCGCTCGAAGTTCGCGAACAGGTCGCGCTGTGAGGTCACGGCGACCGAGAATAGACCGCGACCGGGTCTGGGCAACAGCGCCCGGCCCTAGACGTCGAAGACAGCGCCCTCGGTCGCCACCTCGACGGGGCCGCCGAAGGCGTCCGCCGCCTGCTCGCGCGCCCAGCTCGCGTCGAGCTCGTCCGAGATGTGCACGAGCAGGAGGCGCTTCGCCGCGGCGCCGCGGGCGCAGCCGCCGGCCTCGCCGGGTGTGAGGTGGCCGCGCATCCCCGTGCGCTCCGGGCGCGGGAGTGTCGCCTCTAGCAGCATCAGGTCGGCGTCCTGCGCGAAGTCCGCGAGGGCCTCGGTCGGGCTCGAATCGGCCCCGTAGACGATCCGGCCGGAGCCGTTCGTCGAGCTGATGCTCATCGCGAACGTCTCGGTGAAGTGCGGAACGGGCTGGAACGTGATGCGGATCGGCCCGATCTCGATCTCGCTCGTCGGGTCGTACTCGTGCAGGTCGAACGCCTTCTCGATCAGGTCCTCGTTGCCCCACGAGCCCACGACGCGGCGGAACAGCTGCTGCGCGCCCGGCGGCACGTGGAGGGTCGGGCAGGCGGGGCAGTCCGTGCCGGGCCAGCGGTCGACCGGCACCGGCTGCTGGCGCGGCGCGTAGGTGAGCGCGTACGCGTACGGCACGAGGTCGAGGAAGTGATCGGCGTGGAGATGCGAGATGACCACGGCGTCGACGTCCACGTAGTCGATGTGCTCGCGCAGCTTCGCGAAGACGCCGTTGCCGCAGTCCACCAGGACCGCGGTGCCGTCCTCCTCGATCAGGTAGCCGGAGCAGGCGCCGCCCGCGTCCTGCCAGGACGGCGACTTGCCGAGCACCGTTAGCCGCATAATGCGGAGATTAACTCCGCTGGAGTGGCGCAAGCCGCGGGCGGTGCCCGCGGCGCAGCGATGCCGTTACACGTGCGGCTGAGGAAACGCGTACGCGGCCGTCGTCCGCTCGGTGCGGAAGACGAACGCGAGCTGGCGCTCCGGGGCGAGGCCGCGCTCGGCGGGGCGGAAGGTGGTGCATGGCTTGCCGAGGTTGAGCGCGCAGAGCATGTTCTGCTGGAAGTAGCAGTCCTCGCAGCGGGCGGGCTTCGTCTTCGGCATCGGAGCCATCGAACACCAACTCGGCGCGCGGCGCCACCCACGGTTTTCCGGTGTTTGCAGGGTCGCTCTTCGAAGCCCCGCTAGGAGCGCATTTTTCAGGGGGGCGAATTTTGGATAAGTAGTGTGCTCGCCCGATGGAACTGGTCACCGGAGCAACCGGATACGTGGGCGGCCGCCTGGTCCGCCAGCTCATCGCCGAGGGAAGGCCGGTGCGCGCGCTGGCGCGCCAGCCGGAGCTCATGACCGAGGTCGAGGTCGTGCGCGGCGACCTGCTGACGGGCTCGGGCCTCGAGGAGGCGCTCCAGGGTTGCTCGACCGCGTACTACCTGGTCCACTCGATGGAGGCCGCCTCGGGCAACGGCGACTTCGCCGGCCGCGACCGCCGTATGGCGGAGAGCTTCGGAGAGGCCGCCGCCCGCGCCGGCGTGGAGCGCATCGTGTACCTGGGCGGGATCGTCCCAACCGGTTCCGCGCTCTCCCCCCATCTGCGCTCGCGCCTGGAGGTCGAGGAGATCCTGCTCGCCGCCGTCCCCGGCTCCACCGCCCTGCGCGCGTCGATCGTGATCGGCGCGGGGTCGTCGTCCTTTCGCATTCTCGTTCGTCTCGTGGAACGGTTGCGCGTGCTACCGATGCCGGGGTGGCGCGATAACCGCACCCAGCCGATCGACGAGCGCGACGTGATCGAGTTCCTCGCGCGCACTCCGCAGGTGCCCGCGGCCGCCGGACGATCGCTCGACGTGGCCGGGCCGGACGTGATGACCTACGGCCACATGATCGAGCGAATCGCCGACGCCCTGGGCGTCGGGCGGCTACCCATCGCGCTGAAGCGGTCGCTCACCCCGCCGGCGAGCGCGGTCGTCGCCGCCGTGACCGGCCAGCCGCTCGAGCTGGTCCGCCCGCTGATGGAGAGTCTCGAGACCGACCTCCTGCCGCGCGACGGCGACGAGGCGCCCGGCCTGTACGGTCTGCGCCCGCGCCGCTTCGGACGCGCGCTCGACCACGCGCTCGCGGAGTGGGAGAAGCTCGAGCCGCTGGGGGCGCGCTGAAGGTCGAGCGCGACATCGTGATCGACGCGCCGCCCCAGCGCGTCTACGACGTGGTGATGGACCCGCAGCGGCTCCAGGATTGGGTCACGATCCACGACCACCTCGAGGACGCGCCCTCGGGAGCCCTGAAGAAGGGCTCCAAGCTCACCCAGGTCCTGAAGCTCGCCGGTCGCAGGTTCCACGTGCGCTGGACGGTGGTGGAGAACGAGCCGTGCGAGCGAGTGGTCTGGGAGGGCAGGGGGCCGGTCGGCTCGCACGCGAAGGTGATCTACGAGTTCGGCGACTCGTCGAACGGAGCCTGCACGGACTTCCACTACATGAACGAGTACGACCTTCCCGGCGGCCCGCTGGGCCGCATCGCGGGCCGCGGCGTCGCACGTGTCACTCAAAAAGAGTTGGACGCCACCTTGCAGAAACTCAAGCGCATTACCGAGTAATCGTCGCGCACGAGGCGCCGGGCGGTGACCGGCGCGGAGTAACCCTTTATGATTACTCGTTAATGGCAGATTTTCTTGATGAAAAGCGTCGTGAGATCGAGGCGCGGCTGAGGGAGCTGCGCCCCCTCGTGGACGAGTACAACCGGCTAGAGAAGGCGGCTGACGCGCTCAGGGGCGTGGGCAACAGCGGCGCTCCCCGCGCGGCACGCGCGACCCGCCGGCGCGCGCGCGGCCGCCCTCGCGGCAGCGGTACGAGGGCCAAGCAGGCGCTGGAGCTGGTACGGGCGCGGCCCGGAATCACCATCCGCGAGCTCGCCGATGCGATGGGAATCCACGCGAATTACCTGTACCGCGTGATGCCCACGCTGGAGTCGGAAGGCCAGGTCAAGAAGCGCGACCGCGGCTGGCACCCCGCCTGAGCGCTCAGATCAGTCCGAGCTCCCGCACGCTGTCCCGCTCCTCCTTGAGCTCGTTCACCGTGGCGTCGATCTTGCCGCGTGCGAAGTCGCCGACCTCGAGGCCCTCGGCGATCTCGTACGAGCCGCCGCTCACGCGCACGGGGAAGCTCGACATGAGCCCCTCCTCGACCCCGTAGGCGCCGGTCGACGCGACCGCCATCGAGCGCAGCCCGGTCGCGCCGAGCACCCAGTCGTGCACGTGGTCGATCGCGGCGTTCGCCGCGCTCGCAGCCGATGACGCGCCGCGGGCGTCGATGATCTCCGCGCCGCGCTTGCCCACCCGCGGGATGTACTCGTTCTCGTACCAGTCCATGTCGACATGGTCGACGGCGCGCTCGCCCTTCACCTTCGCGTTGAAGAGGTCGGGGAACATCGTCGGCGAGTGGTTGCCCCAGATGGCGAGGTCCTCCACATCCTCCACGCCGGCCCCCACCTTCTCCGCGAGCTGAGCCACGGCCCGGTTCTCGTCAAGCCGGGTCATCGCGCTGAAGCGATCGGCCGGGATGTCCGGAGCGTTGTTCATCGCGATCAGCGCGTTGGTGTTGGCGGGGTTGCCGACCACGAGGATCTTCACGTCGTCGGCAGCGCCCTCGTTCAGCGCCTGGCCCTGCGGCTTGAAGATCTGGCCGTTCGCCTCCAGCAGGTCCGCGCGCTCCATGCCCTTCGAGCGCGGCCGCGCGCCGACGAGCATCGCGACGTTCACCCCGTCGAACGCCTTCCCCGGGTCGTCGAAGATCTCGGTCGAGGCGAGCAGCGGGAAGGCGCAGTCCTGGAGCTCCATGGCGGTGCCCTCCGCCGCCTTGACGGCGTCGGGAATCTCGAGCAGTCGCAGGTCGATCTTCTCGTCCGGGCCGAGCATCTGGCCGCTCGCGATCCGGAACAGCAGGGCGTAGCCGATCTGGCCGGCCGCGCCGGTGACGGTGACTGTGGTTGCCATCAGTCGTTCATCTCTGTCATCCCCGATTTCCGCGCGTTATAGCGCGTCTATCACTGCGTCGGCGAACTCGCTCGTACCCACTGCGGACGGATCGTCACGCGAGGGCTTCAGGTCGTAGGTGACCTTGTCGCCCTTGCGGATCACCTCGGCGATGCCCTTCTCCATCCGGTCGGCGGCCTCAATCTCGTCGAGGTGGCGCAGCATCAGGACCCCGGAGAGCAGGAGCGCGGTTGGGTTGACCTTGTTCTGGCCCTTGTACTTCGGGGCCGAGCCGTGAGTGGCCTCGAAGATCGCGCCCTCGGTGCCGATGTTGGCGCCCGGCGCCAGGCCGAGGCCGCCGATCATGCCGGCCCCGAGGTCGGACACGATGTCGCCGTAGAGGTTCGGCAGCACGATCACGTCGTACTCCTCCGGGCGGGACACGAGCTGGTTGCAGAGGTTGTCGATGATGCGGTCCTCGAACTCGATGTC
>JBKPBS010000145.1:0-8921 GCA_046726915.1 Actinomycetota bacterium | reverse complement strand
GCCGCCAAGCTGATCGTCAGCGATCCCGCCCGGCTGAAGAGCGAGGCCGCGTTCGCGCGCTGCAACGGCACGGCACCGAAGCCCGCCTCTTCCGGCCAGACGATCCGCCACCGCCTCGACCGCGGCGGCGACCGCCAAGCCAACAACGCCATCTACACGATCGCGCTCAACCGCTCGATCTACGACCAGCGCACCCGCACATACCTCGAGCGCCGCACCAGCGAGGGCAAGACCAAACGCGAAGCCATGCGCGCGCTCAAACGACACCTCTCCCGCACCCTCTACAAGCGCCTCATCACCATCCCCTTGACTTCATAGAAGCGTCCGCTTGCCCATGGGAGCAGCACACTCCGTGTGGCGGGATTTCCGCCGATCCTGCGCCGTCGGTTGCTAACGGAGGGGGTGGGATTCGAACCCACGGTCCCCCAAACGGGGGACAACGGTTTTCGAGACCGCCCCGTTCAACCGCTCCGGCACCCCTCCGAGACCCTCGATGATAGGGCGGTCGGCGCGCGCCGGACGCTCAGAAGTGCGCGTCCGTCTCGAGGAGCCCGTCGAGCTCCTCCGGTGGCAGCGGGCGGGCGAAGAGGAAGCCCTGGCCGAGCGGGCAGCCGAGCTCGCGCAGGTCGGCGACCTGCTCGCTCGTCTCGATCCCCTCCGCCACGACCTCCATCTCGAGGGCGCGGCCCATTGCAACCGCCGCGGCAACCAGCGCCGAGTCCGGTGAGTTCGCCGCCATGCCGGCGATGAAGGAGCGGTCGATCTTGAGGATGTCCGCCGGCATCTCGCGCAGGTGGTCAAGCGAGGAATAGCCGGTGCCGAAGTCGTCGATCGCGATCCGCACGCCGGCGTCGTTGAGCTCGCGCAGCGCGCGGAAGCCCGAGTCGCGGTCCGCCATCGCGGTGCTCTCGGTCACCTCGATCGTGAGCCGGGACGGGTCGAGCGCCGAGCGCCGCACCGCACTCAGCACGGTCGAGACCACGTCCGGATGCGTCAGCTCGCGCGCGCTCAGGTTGACCGCAAGGCTGAAGGCCGAGGGCCCGCCGCTCAAGCGGTCCCAATCGCGCAGCCGGCGGCACGCCTCGCCGACGGCCCAGGCGCCGACCTGAACGATCAGGCCGCTCTCCTCGGCGACCGGGAGGAACTTGTCGGGAGCGAGCAGCCCGCGCTCCGGGTGCTCCCAGCGGATCAGCGCCTCGGCGCCGACCATCTCGCCGCTGTCGAGGCTCACGAGTGGCTGGTAGAAGAGCCGCAGCTCCCCGCGCTCGAGCCCCCGCTGGAGCTCCTGCTCGATCGAGAGCGCGTCGACCGCCCGCTCGCGCATTGCCACGTCGAAGAGCTCCGTGCGAGCGCCGCCGCGCTCCTTGGCGCGGTACATCGCGGCGTCGGCGTCCTCCACGAGCCGCGAGCAATCCGCGTCCTCCCCGGGCTCGGCGAGCGCGATGCCGATCGCCGCGGTCAGCCGCAGCTCGGCGCCGCCCGCGCGCAGCGGCAGCGCGATCTCGCGCCGGAGCCGGTCCGCCACGCCGACCGCTTCGAGCACGCCGCCGACCGACTCGCAGAGAACGGTGAACTCGTCGCCGCCGAAGCGGGCGACAGTGTCGTGCGGCCGCAGCATGCGCTGGATGCGCGCGGCGACCTCGCGGAGCACCTCGTCGCCGGCGCTGTGGCCGAGGCTGTCGTTGATGCGCTTGAAGCGGTCGACATCGAGGAAGTACACGGCCGTGGCCTGTTCCCTGCCGCGGCGCTCGATCGCGTGGCTCAGCCGATCGTTGAAGAGCGCGCGGTTCGGTAGCCCGGTCAGCGAGTCGTAGAGCGCCAGCCGCTCGAGCTCCGCCTCCATGCGCTTGCGGTCCGTCACGTCGAGGAAGACGCCGAAGAAGAGCGGCTCCGACTTGCCGTCATAGCCGCGCACGACCGTCATCTCGTCGCGGATCCAGACGACGCTGCCGTCGGCGCGGCTGATCCGGTACTCCTGCACGAGCGCCTCGCCGGAGCGCGCGCACTCGGCCTCGTTCGTTATCACCCGGTCGGCGTCCTCGGGGTGCAGCAGTCGGTCCCAGAGCCCGCCGTCCACCATCCAGTGCTCCTGCGTGTAGCCGAGCACGCGCTCGATGGACGGGCTGATGTAGAGGCACTGGCCGTTGACGCCCGGCTCGTACACGTACGCGACGGAGGGCACGCCCTCGGCCAGGGGCCCGTATGTCGACTCGATCCGCTGCAGGACCGCCTTGGGATCCACGGACATCGTGTTCCTTATCGGCAGCTAGTGCGCGGACCTATCGCTTCGAAGCGAAGAATGCACGCAGGAGTTCAGCGGCCTCTTCGGCGAGCAAACCGGCGGCCACGACGGGCCGGTGGTTGAGCCGCGGCTCGGCAAGCACGTCGAGGACGCTCCCAGCCGCGCCGGCCTTCGGGTCGTCGGCCGCGTAGACCACCCGCGGGACGCGTCCGAGGACGATCGCGCCTGCGCACATGGCGCACGGCTCGAGCGTCACGTAGAGGACCGTGTCGAGCAGCCTCCAGGTGCCGAGGCGCGAGGACGCCTCGCGCAGCGCGAGCACCTCGGCGTGGGCCGTCGGGTCGCCGCGCAGCTCGCGCTCGTTGCGTGCGGCGGCGATGACCTCGCCGTCGCGCACGATCACGGCGCCGATCGGGACGTCGTCGTGTTCGAGGGCGCGCTCTGCCTCGCGGAGCGCGAGCCGCATGAAGTACTCGTCGCGCGGGAAGTAGCCGATGCTCGCGCTCACGGCGCCACCAGCCGCCGGCCCACGTAGCGCTCCGCCAGCCGCAGCGCGCCGAGCGCGCCGGTCCGGTCCGCCACGCGCATCCCGGCCGCAGCGAGCGAGAGCGCGGACGGCCGCCCGCCGCCGAGGGTGCCGGTGTCGATCAGGTCGCGGTACCAGTCGATCGTGTCCGTGAGGGTGCGGTCGAGAGCCCGCGCCCTGTAGCCGAGCTCACGGCGCGCCTTGGCCGACGAGTAGCGCCAGTTCTGCGCCATCAGCACGAGGCCCTCCGCCGAGACCGGGCTGGGCAGGCCGGCCGCCTCGGCCGCTCGCGCCAGCCTGCCTGCCTCGCGCGGCAGCACGAGCAGCGGATGCCGGACGCCTGAGAGCTCGGCCACGCGCTCGAACAGCTCGACCCAGCTCGTGTCGTGGCCGCCGAGCACGTAGCGCTCGCCGGGCCTCCCGCGCTCGGCGGCGCGGAGGTGGCCCTTCGCCACGTCGCGCACGTCCACGACGTTCGTCTCGCCGTCGACCAGCGCAGGCAGGCGCCCGCGCAGGTAGTTGCCGATCATGCGAGTGGAGGTCTCCCCGGGCGCGGTGTCGTCCACCGGCACGCCGAAGACGTAGGACGGGTTGACGATCACAACTTCCACGCCGTGCCGCACCCCCGCCGCGAGCGCCTCGGCCTCGCCCTCGTGCTTCGCGTCGGGATAGGCGAGGCCGAGCCCGCCGCCGCGGTAGAAGTCGTCCTCGGTGCCGGTCTCACCCGGCGCGGCCGGCCCAATGCCCGCCACGCTCGAGGTCACGACCACGCGGCGCACCTCTTCCGCCGCGGCCGCCTCGACCGCGATGCGCGGCGAGAGAGCGTTCACGCGCCAGACTCGGTCGGCCGGATGCGAGCCGACGTAGCCGGCGCAGTGAAAGACCGTGTCGCAGCCGCGGAAGGCGCGGCGAAGGGCGGCGCGGTCGAGCACGTCCGCCTTGACGTGCTCGGCGTCGATCTCGCCGAGGCGCGTGAGACGGACGTCCTCCCGGTATGTCGCGCGCACGGGAGTCGATTGGGACGCAAGTTGTGCCACGTGCGCGCCGATGAAACCCGTGGCGCCCGTAACGCAGGCCGTCACAACTTCCGTCTGGGCAATTTGTTCGTGCGTTCGTACACTCGGTGCGCAACCTAACCCAATGCCGATACGCCTCCTCCCCCTGATCGCCGCCCTCTGGCTGCTGATGCTTATTCCCGCGGGCGCGCGCGCGGCTGACTACGTGCCGGACGAGGTGATCGTGCGCTATGCCGAGGGAACCGGCGGCGGTGTGGCGGCGAGCGTGGCCGCGGATGCGGGCGCCGCGCCGGTCGCCGGGCTGCCTGGCGGCTCGGAGCAGCTCCAGATCGAGGACGGCGACTCGGTGCGCGAGACGATCGCCGAGCTAAAGCAGGATCCGAACGTCGAGTACGCCGTGCCCAACTGGCGCGCCCACGCCGCTGCCGAGGCACCGAACGATCCCGCGTTCAAGCTCCAGTGGAACCTGTTCGGCCCGTATGGGATCAATGTGGTCGAGGCGTGGACGCTGGCCGAAGGGCTCGGAGCTCCGGGTGGCCGTGGCGCCGTCGTCGCGGTGCTCGACAGCGGCGTGGCGTACGAGCGTCGCGGGCGCTACCGGCGCGCGCCGGACCTTCGGCGGAAGACCTTCGTGCATCCCTGGGACTTCATCCAGCGCGACGGGCATCCGAATGACGTCTACGGGCACGGCACGCACGTGTCGGGCACCATCGCCCAGACCACCAACAACGGGATCGCCACCGCCGGGATCGCCTACAACGCGAAGATCATGCCGCTGCGGGTGCTCGACGCGCACGGCGAGGGCGACTCGGCCGCCATCGCCCGCGCCATCCGCTACGCGGTGCGCTACCGCGCCGACGTGATCAACCTGTCCCTCGAGTTCCCGCCCGAGGTGCGCGCTGCGGAGATCCCGGACGTGGTGAGCGCGCTGCACTTCGCGTACCGGCGCGGGGTCGTGGTGACGGCGGCGGCCGGGAACCAGACGGACATCGCCGTGGCTTACCCGGCGCGCGTCCAGTCGGTGATCGCGGTGGGCGCGACCACCATCACGGGCTGCCAGGCGGACTACTCGAACGCCGGCGACGACCTCGACGTGGCGGCGCCCGGGGGCGGTGCCGATGCTCCCAACACCGACAGCGACTGGGACGCGGCGCACTGCAATCCCGACTCCCTTGGCAAGCCGATCCTTCAGCAGACCTTTACGCGCGGGGTCCAGCACTTCGGGCTGCCGCGGATCTACGAGGGCACGTCGATGGCGAGCCCGCACGTCGCCGCCATCGCCGCGCTCATCATCGCCACCAAGCGGCTCGGACCGCACCCCAGCCCGCGCGAGGTGGAGGCCCACATCGAGGCCACCGCCAGGCCGACGGACCGGCCCGACCGCTATGGCCACGGGCTCGTGGACGCCGCCAACGCGCTGCGCTAGCTGCCCGCCGCCTCAGGTTGTCCTGATGATCATCACGCTGCAGGGAGCGTGATGCGAGACCTTGTTCGGCACGCTGCCGAGCAGGAAGCGCTTGGCGCCGGTCATGCCCTTGTTGCCTACGACGATCAGGTCGGCGCCCTCCTCCTCCGCCACGTCGAGGATCGCGTCGGCGGGATCGCCCTCGCGCGCGTGAGTCTCGACGTCGACGCCCGCCTCGCGTAGCCGGGTCGCCGCCTCCTCGAGCGTCTCGCTCACGTCCTCGCGCGGATTGACCATCCACTGGAGGTCACCGGGCACCTGCTGGCGCTCCTCGCGGAGGCGACCCTCGGGCACGGGCTCGTACGCGCTCACCAGGTGGACCTTCGCGCCCACCGACTGAGCGAGCTCGCTTGCCTGGCGGACCGCCTCGCCGGCGGTCTCCGAGCCGTCGGTCCCAACGACCATGGAGGAGAACATCGCGGGCATCATAAAGACGATGGCCCTTTGTGTGTCCAGGCATTAGGGTTGGGGGTCATGTCATCGACAACCCGCTGCCTCGCCGTCGACGATCATCCGACGGTGCGGCAAGGACTCGGCCTCATGTTCGGACTGGCTCCCGACCTTGAGCTCGTTGGGTCGGTCGAGAACGGCGAGGACGTCATCGAAGCGGTGAAGCGCCTCCGCCCGGAGGTGGTGATCATGGACGTCCGGCTCCCGGGCATCGACGGCATCTCGGCCGTCAAGCGCATCGCCGAGGCCGCGCCGGAGGTCAAGACCGTCATGTTCTCGGCGTACGGCGACAAGCGGCTTCTGTCCGACGCCATCGCCGCGGGTGCGCGCGGTTACGTCATGAAGGGCTCGCCGCCAGAGGACCTGCTTCGTGCGATCCGGACCGTGACTGCGGGCAAGCCGTTCGTGGACCCGTCGCTGTCGCCCGCGCTCCTGATGTCGCAGGTCGGCCCGGACGCGCCGCTGTCCGAGCGCGAGCGCGAGATCCTCCAGCTGCTGGCCGAGGGGCTCCACACCGAGGAGGTCGCGCGGCGGATTGGCCTGAGCACAGAGACCGTCAAGTCGGACACGAAGCGCGCGATCCTCAAGCTCGAGGCGGACACGCGCGTGCATGCCGTGGCGATAGCGCTGCGTCAGGCGATCATCGAGTAGCCGCCGCCCGTCGTGGAGCTGCCCCGCTTCTGGATCGTCATGCAGGTCCTGATCGTGATCTTCGTGCTGATCGGCATGGTGATCGCGATCACGAAGCTGGCCTGAGCGGCGGCGCCTCGCTTTCGTCCGGCTCCAGCTCCCGCTCGAGCGGCTCCGGCAACTCGAGCTCGGATCTTCGGGTCTCGGCGTGGCCCTCCTCGACCGGCTTCACCCAGAACTCCTCGATCGTGATGATGATCAGCGAGAGGATCGGCACAGCCACGAACAGGCCCACGAAGCCGAACAGCTGGCCGACCACGACGACGCCGATCGCGATCACCGCCGGGTGGAGGCGCACGCGCTGGGCCATGATGATCGGGATGGTCACGTTGCTCTCGAGCTGCTGGACCAGGACGTAGGCGCCGAGCACGAGCACGGCCTTGCCGGGCGAGTCGGTGAGCGCGAACAGGGTGGGCGGGATCGCTCCCGCGATCGCGCCGAAGTAGGGGACCACCACGAGCAGCGACGAGAGGACCGCGAAGAAGATCGCGAAGTCGAGGCCCACGATCGTGAGCGCGACGTAGAGCATCACGCCGGTCACGAGCATGTCGATGACCACGCCCTCCATCCAGCCGATCCACGACTGGCGGATGCGACCGAGCACGTGGCGCACGTGCTCGCGCCGCGGCGGTGGGGCAAGTCGCACCAGCCCATTCACGAGTGGGTCGGGACGGATCGCCATGTAGTAGGAGGTGATGAGGATCAGGACGAGCGCGCCGACGATGCCCGCCACGTTCAGGCCGATCGAGGTGAGCGGGCCGATCAGTCTGTCGGGCTCGTCGGTGTATCGCTCGACGAAGTTCTGCACCTTGTCGCCGACCTCGCTGGACTTCTGGCCGGTCACGTCGGCGTACACGTCCTCGAGGTTGTGGACGATCGAGGGCACGTCGTCCACGAACTGGTTCGTCTGGTCCACGAACGGCGGGATCAGCAGGTAGATGACGAGTACGAGGGCGCCGATCCCGCCGAGCAGGGTCAGGAGGGCGCCGGCGGGCCGCGGGATCCTGTAGCGCTCGAGTCGCGTCGCGGCCGCCGCGAGCGGGATCGCGAGGATGACGGTAACCAGCATCGCGAGCAGCAGCGTCACAAGCTGGCGGAAGAGCAGGCCGAAGAGGAGCAGCCCGGCCGCGAGCATCACGGTCCGGTACGCGATGTGAGCGGACGAGATCTGTGAATCCCCGTTCATGCCGTCGCCCCTACGGTACGCCGCACAAACGACGGACGGGCGCCCTCATGGCGCCCGTCCGAAACCTCAGTTTTCCGAGGGTGAACGCCGCTGTCAGGTGCGGCGCTCGAGATCAGCCACATCCTTGGCCTTGTCCTCGACGCGATCCTGCGCCTCCGCGAGCTTCTCCTTCTCCTCGCCCTTGCGCTCCTCGCGCCGGCCCTCCGACCGCAGGGAACTGTCACCGGTGATGTCACCTGCCGCCTTCTTGGTACGTCCCGTGATCTTGTCGATGATGCTCATGAGGCTTGCGATTACCCGCTTCTGGCGACCGGAAACGCGTATAGCTTCCGGCGCGTGAGCAATGAGGAAGCCCACCGGCTTGCTCGTGAAAGGGGCGTTTCCCGGTGGCTGTATGCGCTCGTGCGCGGGATCGCCTCGCCGCTGTTCCGGCTCTACTTCCGGATGCACGTCTCGGGCGCCGACTGCATCCCATCCGAGGGAGCGGCGATCGTCGCGCCGAACCACAAGAGCTTCTGGGACTCGTTCTTCATCGGCGTGTGCACGCGCCGTCACGTGCGCTTCATGGCGAAGACCGAGCTGATCGAGGCCCGCTACGGGCGCCTGCTGGTGCGGCTCGGCGCGTTCCCGGTGCGACGCGGCCAGGCGGACGAGGACGCTCTCGAGACCGCCCGGACGATCCTCGGGCAGGGCGGCCTCCTGGCGCTCTTCCCGGAGGGCACGCGCATACGCGACCCCGACAACCTCGGCCACCCGAAGCGCGGCGCCGGCCGCCTCGCGCTCGAAACCGGCGCGCCGCTCGTGCCCTGCGCGATCACCGGCACCGAGAAGATCTTCCGAGGCGGCTTCCCGATCCCCCGCCGCGTGCAGGTGGCCTTCTCACCGCCGATCGACGTCGCCGATCTGGCGCCGACGCCGGAGGCGGCATCGGAGCTGATCGAGGGAACGGTGTGGCCGGAGGTGGAGGGCTCGTACCGCCGCCTGCGCGCCCGGCCGACGCTGATAGCGGCGGGGCTGGCGGCGCTGGGAATCGGCGGCGGGCTATTGGCCAGGCGTAAACGGCGGCGGTGAAGGGGCTGGGCACCCACGCTGCGCCCGACCGTGCGGGGTCCTCTTCGACTTAACCGCGTAATACGCGGTCAACGTGAAGAGCACCCCCTGAGGGAGCACCCCTCAATGCCGTCGTTCGTCGGCGTCCGGTGCGCGTTTTAGGTTCACAACGTGCGCTTGATCGTCGCCAGGTGCGAGGTTCGTTACTCCGGCCGCCTGTCCACCGTCCTTCCCGAGGCCCTTCGGCTCCTCATGCTCAAGTCGGACGGGTCGGTCATGGTGCATGCGGACACGGG
>JBKPBS010000144.1:0-15878 GCA_046726915.1 Actinomycetota bacterium | reverse complement strand
CGGCGAAGGTCACCCACATCGAACCGCGCCGCGTGTGGTCGAGCGACGCGGGCGAGCTGAGCGCCGTCCTGCCCACCGCCCACAGCTTCGGCCGCCGCGGCTGAGCTACCTGCGCGCCTCGCTTCGCTGAAGAACGACGCCCAAGCCGAATAGCAGCGCGAGAACCAATACGACCGTTGGATCTACGAGTAGCCCGAGCGCAGCGACGAGCACCAGTACTGCGACGAATCCGGGGCGCATCGCCCGATCGGGCTTGCCGAGCCGGGCGATCTCCCGCTCGATCCCGCCGGGCGGTGCGCCCGTCAAGACCCTCCATATCACCCGCCCGTCGCTGTCCGCCGGTCCGCCAAGTCCCGCCCCGTAGCGAAGCGGTAGCGCGCTCGTGACGAACTGCAGCGTCGCGACCCACGCCCCGGCCCCGAGCACCGTCTCAAGCGACTCTGCCCCGCTACCCAGCCAGACGAGCCACAGGACAGCGGCGGCGACAAGCGTCACCGCGGGACCCGCCGCGGCGATCCAGGCTGCGTCGCGGGCACGGCGCAGCCGGGCTTCCTCGTAGGTCACGCTGCCCCCCAGAACGCCCACTCCCCGCAGGCTGATAGAGACTTCGCCGTCGGTGAGAGCGAGGGCCGCGAACGCGTGCCCCGCCTCGTGGAGCAGCACGAGAATCGGGGCCCACGCGACCCCTAGCAGGAGAAAGCCCAGCCAGTCAGGCACTCTTCAGCAATCGGCTCGACCGCCCGCGGCCTTTACCTTTGACCCATGGCAGGTCGAATTCTCGTTGGGACCTCGAGCTGGGCCGATCCGGGCTTCGTCAGGGAGTGGTATCCGCCGAAGCTTCCGGCCAAGGAGCGCCTGCCGTGGTACGCGCAGCGCTTCGAGCTCGTCGAGCTGAACTCGAGCTTCTACGCGATCCCGGACCGCAGCACGGTCCATGGCTGGGTGGAGGTCACGCCGCCCGGCTTCACCTTCGACGTGAAGGTGCACCGCGCGCTGTCGCGGCACTCGGCCAAGGCGGAGTCGCTGCCGCCCGACCTGCGCGGCCTTCACGGCACGCCGGAGCTCGAGCGTCCGCTGGCTGAGCGGCTCGTCGAGGAGACCGAGCCGCTCAGGGACGCCGGCCGCTTCGGCACCTACCTGCTCCAGCTCACGCCCGCCTTCTCGCCGCGAAAGCACCGGCTCGAGGAGCTCGACACGCTCGTAGACGTCCTCGGCCCGCCGGGACTTGCGGTCGAGCTGCGCAACCGCAACTGGGTCATGGATGCCCAGCGAGAGGCGACGCTCGACTGGTACGCCGACCGCGGCGTGACCTTCGTAGGCGTCGATGCCCCGCCCGCCGACAACTTCCAGATCATGCCGTCGCTGGACGCGGTCACGAACCCACGGGTCGCGTACCTCCGCGCCCATGGCCGCAACACCAAGGGCTACCTCACCGGGCGGTCCGTGGCCGAGCGCTTCGCCTGGCAGTACACCGATGACGAGCTCGAGGAGATCGCGGGCCGCGCGCGCACACTGGCGGAGAGCGCGGGCGAGGTGCACGTGGCCTTCAACAACAACCGCGGCGACGACGCTCCCACGGCGGCGCAGCGCTTCCGCGCGCTGCTCGGGCAGGAGATCCCGGCGCCCGACGACCCGCAGCTGACGCTCTAGGCGCGGCCCAGCTCGAACCAGACGCGCTTGGTGGGGCCCTCCTCCTTGACGCCCCAATTGCGGGCGAGCCGCTGGACGAGGAAGAGACCCCAGCCGACGTCCGGGTCGTGCGACTCCGCCGCGTGGGACTCGAAGGGCTCCAGGTCGAAGCCCGGAGCCTCGTCCGCGACCTCGGTGAGCACGGCGGACTTGCCGATGGCGATCCTGAGCGTGAGCGAGTCGCAGTCCGTGTGCCGCACGCTGTTCGTGATCAGCTCGGTAACGAGGAGACGCAGCGTCTCCATCAGCGGCGGATCGAGGTCCGCCCGCAGCTCGGCGATCGCGCGGCGGGCTTCAGCAGCGGCATCCGGGCCGCTCCCAAGCCGCATCCTCAGGCCATCCGGGCCGTGACGTTCGACCCCGCGCCCGTTGGTCCCCTGCGTCTCGGTGGGCATGATCCGTCTGTACCCGGACGCCGATAGGGCCCAACCCATTGCAAATCGAAATTGGCCGAAAGGACGACTATTCCGCCACCCGAAGCACCAGAACCGCGATGTCGTCCTTCGGACGCCCGTCCTGCGACAGGACCGCGGCCTCCTCCACCTTCGCGGCGATCGCGTCCGCGCTGCCCCCGGCGCAGGTGGCCACCAGCTCGCTCAAGCGGCGCTCGTCGAGCACGCCGTTGGAGCTGACACGGCTCTCGATCACGCCGTCCGTGTAGAAGATCAGCGCGTCGCCGGGCTCGAGCGTGACCGCCCGGTCCTCGAGGTCCGGATCGGGGACCACGCCGAGCAGGGTCCCGGGCGCGCCGACCTGCTCCACGCTGCCGTCCGCGCGCAGCAGCAGCGGAAGCGGGTGGCCCCCCGACGAGATCCCCGCGCGCGCCCCGTGGTCGAGCTTCTCGATGTAGGCGTAGGCCACCGTGCAGAAGCGGCGGTCCTCGCGCTGGCGGAGCAGCGCCTCGTTCAGGACGGCGAGGCTGCGGCTCGGCAGGCGCTCGCGCATGGCCGCGGCGCGGAGCGTGTAGCGCGCGAGCGCGGTCACGGCTGCCGCGTCCGGGCCCTTCCCGCACACGTCGCCCATCACGACCGTCCAGCCGCGGTCGCCGGTCTCGAACATGTCGTAGAAGTCGCCACCGACCTCGTTGCCCTCGCCGGTGGGGCGAAAGCGGGCGGCCGCCTCGACACCCGGAATGTCCGGCAGCTCGACGGGCAGCAGGCTCTGCTGCAGCGTGCGAGCGATGTAGGCGCGCTCGCTGTAGAGGCGGGCGTTCTCGACCGCGGTGACGCAGCGGCGCG
Organism: Actinomycetota bacterium; assembly: GCA_046726915.1. Classification (GTDB taxonomy): domain Bacteria; phylum Actinomycetota; class Thermoleophilia; order Solirubrobacterales; family Thermoleophilaceae; genus JACVRW01. Next base: position 12,951 of record JBKPBS010000144.1, on the reverse strand, counting down.
CCAGCTCCTGGGCGAGCTCCACGTCCTGCTCGTCGAAGCGCCGGCCCGAGCGGCCGCTCACGAAGGTGAGGGCTCCGAGCGTCCGGCCGCGCGTCGTCATGGGGACGATGATTGCCGAGCGCATCCCGATCGCCACGAGCTCGCGGTAGTGCTCCTCGTCGACAGCGCCCTCGCGGAGCATCTCGTCCGAGATCTCGGGATAGAGCTCCGGCTGCCCGCTCCGCACGACCTGGTAGAGCCCGATCGGGGCCTCCGGATCCGGCGGATAGCGCCGGCTCAGCTCGATCGCGCGCTGGCGGACCTCCGGGTCGACGTGTGCGAGCGCCTTGCGCTCGAGAACGCCGCTCGCGTTCGCGACCTCTACCGAGCACCAGTCCGCGACCTCCGGGACCGCCAGATTCGCGATCTCCGCCAGCAGCCCGTCGGGATCGAGCGAGGAGGTGAGCACCTCGCCGCTCCGGGCCAGGAAGCGCTGCGCGAGCTCGGCGCGCTTGTGCGTTGTGATGTCCGCAATCACGTTGATCGCCATCGTCACCTCGCCGCGCTGGTTTCGGATCGGCGTGGCCTTGATCGCCGACCAGCGCTCCTCGCCGGTTGCGTGGATGCGGAAGCGGACGACCGACTCCGCACCCTCCTCGCCCGCCAGCGCACGCCTGCCGGGCAGGGCCTCGAGCGGGAACGACCGCCCCTCCTCGTCCAGGATGTCGTAGCGCTCCAGAATGGTGGGGAGCGGCGCATCCATCAGCGCCTCGGGCGACTCGAAGCCCATGGTCGCCGCCGCTGCATCGTTCGCGAACAGCAGGCGGCCGTCGGGCGCCTGGGCGGTGACGGCGTCGGCGACGCCGCGGAGGATCGCCTCGACCTGAAGGCGCGCCTCCTCGCGCTCCTGTTCGGCTCGGTGGCGCTCGATGAACTCGCCGATCTGGCGTCCGAGGACGTCGGTGAAGGCATAGGTCTCGGGGTCGCGCTCGCGCACCTCGTGCGAGAACAGCTCGATCACGCCGAGACATTCGTCGCCGTGCGTCACCGGGAAGGCGACGCCGCCGTGGAGGCCGGCGTGCTCCGCCTCTCGCCCGCGCGCGAACGTCCCGGCCGCGACGGCGTCACGGAGCCAGACGGGGCGCATCAGCTCCCAGGCGAGGCCCGGCAGCTCCTCGCCCCGCCGTATCTCGCGCTCCCGACTCGCGCGCTCGAAATCGGGAACGCCCACGCCGTCCTCACGCCAGTGGACCGCGCAGCGCAGCACCCCTGCCTCGGGATCCATCGACCAGAACTGCGCGACCTGCCGGCCCAGCGGACGGGCGATGGCGGCGAGCAGCCGCGGGGCGGACTCGTCGAAGCCGGCCGCGCCGGCGATCGCGCGTGCCACCCCGTACTGCGCCGCCAGCCGGGCCGCGTCGCGCTCGCGCTGCGCGCGAAGGCGGGCGATGATCACCGACATCGTGCCGCCCAGGATGAGCACGGCGGTCGCCACGAAGTACCTTCCGCTCCCGAACGCGTCGGTGCCGGCCACGAGCGGCACGGACACCGCAACCGCGAGGATCGCCACCAGCCAGGTCTGGCGAACCGTTGCGCCGGTGGCCGCGATGAGCGGGCCCACCAGCAGCAGCTGAATCAGCAACGCGTAGGTGTCGACACCGAGGTCGACGATCACGACGACTGCCATCGCGGCCAGCGCGAGCAGGAACGCGCGCCGCTCCCTGGCAGGGTCCCCCGTATTCAGTCGCGAGCCCAACTCGGGCGAGATTACTCCGGTACAAAGCGGGGTGTGCCCGCTCCGGAGGGCGTCATGCGCGTACGCGCCCCGAACCCGTCGCCGCTGACGCTCGACGGGACGAACACGTATGTCATCGGCGGGTGGGTGGTGGATCCGGGACCTGCTCTCCCGGCGCACCTGGAGGCCGTGCGCCGAGCCGCCGGCGACCGCATCGAGGGAGTGGTGCTGACGCATTCGCATCTTGATCACTCCGAGGGTGCCGAGCTGCTCGACGGGCCAGTCACGCTTCCCGCGGACGGCGACGCCATCGGCCCGTTTCGCGCCCTGGGTACGCCGGGTCACTCGCCCGACAGCGTCTGCCTTCTCATGGGGGGCGTCTGCTTCACGGGCGACACCGTGCTCGGCGAGGGGAGCGTGTTCATCGCCCCGGGCGAGGGCTCGCTGTCGGCGTACCTCGACTCGCTGCGCCGCCTGCGCTCACTGGACCTGGAGGTGCTGTGCCCGGGCCACGGCCCCTTCGTGTGGGACCCCGCGGCGAAGCTCGACGAGTACATCTCACACCGCCTGGACCGCGAGCGGCGGCTGGTCGAGGCGCTGGAGTCGGGACTTCGCAGCGAGGAGGAGCTCCTCGATGCCGCGTGGCCGGAGGTGCCGGACGAGCTCCGAGGCGCCGCTCGACTCACCCTCGAGGCGCATCTGGAAAAGCTGGCGGAGGAGGGCCGTCTGCCGTGAGCGCCTTCGGCCGCCTCGCCGGCGAGCGCTGCCGCTCCAGGCCGCGCACGAGACGGGGTTCTAGCGCAGGCTCTAGCCTTCCCGGCGCACATGATCTCGACCAACCAGTTCAAGAACGGCACCCACATCGAGGTGGACGGCACGGTCTTCAAGATCGTCGAGTTCCAGCACGTGAAGCCCGGCAAGGGCGGGGCGTTCGTTCGCACGAAGCTGAAGCGGTCCGACGACGGGGCCGTGATCGACAGGACCTTCCGCGCCGGCGAGAAGTTCAGGCCGGTTCGCACCGAGTCGCGCAAGATGACCTTCCTCTACTCGGACGGCACCGACGCCCACTTCATGGACACGCAGACCTACGAGCAGATGGCTGTGCCGGAGGAGGCCGTGGCCGAGTCGCTCAAGTGGGTGGTGCCGAACGAGGAGGTCGACATGCTCTACGTCGACGACTCGCCGAGCGACGTGCAGGTGCCGAGCGCCGTGGAGCTGAGCGTGGCCGAGACGGAGCCGGGCCTGCGCGGCGACACCGCGAGCGGCGGCGGCGACAAGCCCGCCACGCTCGAGTCGGGCGTGGTCGTGAGGGTGCCGCTGTTCGTGAACGTGGGCGACCGGATCCGCGTGGACACCCGCTCCGGCGAGTACGTCTCACGCGCGTGAGCGGTCGTGGCGAGGCGGACTGAGCAGCGACGCGCCGCGGTGGTCGCCCTCTACCAATCCGACGTGACCGGCCGGCCTGCGCCGGAGCTCGTGGAGCGCGGGGCGAGCCCGTTCACGCGCGAGCTCGTCGAGGGCGTCGAGGCCGAGCGCGGTGCGCTCGACGAGTCGATCGCGAAGCATGCGAGCGGATGGACGCTGGACCGGATCGCCCCGCTCGAGCGCAACATCCTGCGCGTCGCGGTTCACGAAATGCGCAACCGACCGGACATTCCGGTTGAGGTTGCGATCGACGAGGCGGTGGAGGCGGCGAAGGAGCTGTGCGGTGCCGACGCCCCCGGCTTCATCAACGGTGTCCTGGGCGCGGTCCAGAGGGAGAATGGGGGGCCGGCGTGAACTCTCCCGATTCGCTGAGCGCACTGGCCGAGGAGCTCGAGGCTGTCGCCGACAAGCTGCGCGCCGACGCGGTCGACTCCGACGAGGCTGCCGACCTCGTCGAGCGCTGCGCCGAGACGGCAGCTCGCCTGGGCGCCGAGATCGACGCCCGCGCGCGCGGAGCGGCCGAGTCGGAGGGCCAGGAGCGCCTGCTGTGAGCGCCACCGACACGGCGGCCTACCCGGTCGAGCTCCAGGAGAAGGTCGACGCCTACCTCGAGGCACTCCGGTTCGCGGCGGAGCCCGGCACCGCCCGTCTCGAGGAGGCAATGCGCTACTCGCTGCTCGCGGGCGGCAAGCGCATTCGCCCCGTCCTGGCACTAGCCACCGCCGAGGCGCTGAACCGCCCGCCCGACGAGGTGCTTCCACTCGCCGCCGCCATCGAGATGATCCACACCTACTCGCTGATCCACGACGACCTGCCGGCGATGGACGACGACGAGCTGCGCCGCGGCAAGGCGACCTGCCACGTGGCGTTCGGCGAGGACGTGGCGATCCTCGCGGGCGACGGCCTCTTCGCGGAAGCGCTTCACCTCGTGCTCGACCAGCAGGAGGGTGAGCCCGCCAACGTGATAGCCGCCGTGCGGGAAGTCGTGAGCGCCGCAGGGACCCACGGGATGGTGGGCGGGCAGTTCCTCGATGTGGCCGGGGCGGGCAAGCCGGACTTGCGGCGGCTCCACGAGCTGAAGACGGGCGCGCTGATCGCGGCGTCGGTCGGGTCGGTCCTGGCGCTCGAGGGCTTGGACGGACCTGCCACAATGCCGTTCCGGCGCTTCGCGGCGGAGCTCGGCGTCGTGTTCCAGATCGTCGACGACATCCTCGACGTGACCGGCGACGAGGCAGAGCTAGGGAAGCCGCGGGGCTCCGACGAGCGCCATGGCAAGGCGACCTATGTGAGTGTGTTCGGCCTCGACCGGGCACGAGAGTTGGCCAAGGAGAGCCACGCGGCGGCGCGAGCCGCCCTCGCAGAGGCCGACGGGGCCACCGGACGGCTCGGGCAGATCGCCGACTACATCCTCACGCGCACGACATGACCCCAAAGCTCATCGACCAGATCGACGGCCCGGCCGACCTGAAGGGCCTCGACGACGAGCAGCTGGTCCAGGTAGCGCAGGAGATCCGCGAGCTGATCATCGAGACGATCGGCGAGATCGGCGGGCACTTCGGGGCCAACCTCGGCGCGTGCGAGATCGCGGTGGCCATCCACTCGCTGCTCGACTCCCCGGCGGACAAGGTGCTCTGGGACGTGGGCCACCAGGCCTACCCGCACAAGGTCCTCACCGGCCGCCGCGACGAGCTCCACACGATCCGCAAGTACGGGGGCCTCGCGCCCTTCTGCGCGATCCACGAGTCGAAGCACGACGTCATGGGAGCGGGTCACGCCTCCACGAGCGTGTCCTACGCGGTCGGCATCAAGGAGGCCATGCGCCAGGGCATCGCGCCGGACGGGAAGGTCGTGGCTGTGATCGGCGACGGAGCGCTCACCGGCGGCGTGTCATTCGAGGCGCTGCTGAACGCGGGGGGGATGGACCTGCCGATCGTGATCGTGGTGAACGACAACGGCATGTCGATCGCCCCGAACGTCGGCGCACTGTCGCGGCTCTTCAACCGGATGCGCCTCAATCCGAAGCTCTACCACGCGCGCGAGGATGCCGAGGAGACGCTCACGAGGCTCCCCGCCGGGATCGGGAGCAAGATCGAGCGGCTCGGCCCCATCCTCAAGGAGTCGCTGAAGGCGTACTGGGCGCCCGGCCTGTTCTTCGAGGAGCTCGACCTCGCCTACGTCGGCGTGATCGACGGCCACGACGTGAAGGAGCTGCGCAAGGCAATCGGCGCCGCGCTCGAGGCCGAGCGCCCGGTCGTGGTGCACTGCAAGACCGTCAAGGGGAAGGGCTTCGTGCCGGCCGAGGAGGGCGGGCTCGAGGGCATGGAGAAGTGGCATGCCGCGAAGCCCGGGTCCGTCGTCAACGGCATCGCCGCGCCCAAGAAGAAGCCGGCCGCGAAGGCGAAGCCCGCGGCGTCCGCGCCGCCTCAGTACACGACCGTGTTCGGCGAGGCGCTCGTGGAGGAGGCCCGGCGCGACAGCCGCGTGGTGGGCATCACCGCGGCGATGAACACGGGCACGGGGCTGAACCTGCTGCAGAAGGCCCTCCCCGAGCGCTACTACGACGTGGGCATCGCCGAGCAGCACGCCGTGCTGTTCGCGGCGGGGCTGGCGCTCGAGGGAGCAAAGCCGGTCGCGGCGATCTACTCGACCTTCCTCCAGCGCGGCTACGACCAGATCGTCCACGACGTCTGCCTTCAGAAGCTGAACGTCGTGTTCGCGATGGACCGCGCCGGGCTCGTGGGCGACGACGGCCCCACCCACCACGGCGCGTTCGACATCTCCTACCTCCGCTGCCTGCCGAACATGGTGCAGATGGCGCCGCGCGACGAGGCCGCGCTCGTGCACATGCTGCGCACGGCGCTGGCGTACGACGACGGGCCCGTCGCGCTCCGCTACCCGCGCGGGGAGGCGGAGGGCGTGCCGTTGCCGCTGCGGCCCGAGCCGATCGAGATCGGGCGCGGCGAGCTGCTGCGCGAGGGGGAGACCGTGGCGTTCCTCGGCTACGGCTACGGCGTGAGCGTTGCGCTGGGAGCCGCCGACGAGCTCGCGGACGAGCACGGCGTGGATGCCACGGTGGCCGACGGCCGCTTCGCGAAGCCGCTGGACGGCCACCTGATCGAGCGCCTCGCCGCCGAGCACGACGTCCTTGTGACCGTCGAGGAGAACGTGCTGTCCGGCGGCTTCGGCTCGGGAGTGCTCGAGCACCTCGCCGACCACGACCTCCTGCGCGACACGCGCGTCCTGCGCTTCGGCCTGCCGGACCGCTACGTGACGCACGGCAAGCCCGCGCTCCTCCGCGAGGAGGTCGGGCTAACCCCAACGGCAGTGGCCGAGCGGGTGGCGCGGGCCGTGCTCGAGCCCTCGCTCGCTTAGCGCATTACCAGCGGGCGAGGCTGGTGTCGGACTCGAGCCGCAGGGCCAGCGCGGTGAGCAGCTTGATGGTCGCCTCGACGTCGGCGAGGTCGACCAGCTCGACCGGTGAGTGCATGTAGCGCAGCGGAATCGACACCACCGCGGTCGGCACGCCCGTGCGGCTCAAGTGGACGACGTCGGCGTCGGTGCCGGTCTGGCGCCCGGCCGCCTCCGTCGAGCACTCGATCCCCTCCTTGGCAGCCACCTCGTCCAGCAGATCATTCACCGCGCGGTTCACGATCGCGCCGCGGGTGATCACGGGGCCGCTGCCGAGCCCGTGGTCGCCGAGCTCGCCGGGGTCAACGCCTGGGGCGTCGGTGGCGTGGGTCACGTCCACCACGACCGCGAGGTCGGGCTCGAGCCCGTACGCCATCACGCGCGCGCCGTGGGCGCCGATCTCTTCCTGCACAGCCGCCACGCCGGCCACCGGCCCGGCGCCGCCGCCCGCCTCCTTCACGCGCCGCGCCACCTCGATGGCCACGAACACGCCGAGCCGGTTGTCCAGGGCGCGCGACGCGATCCGCCCGTTGGGCAGGTCTACCGGTTCGCCCGTGATGACGATCTGGTCCCCGGGGGAGACCATCGAGCGCGCCTCGTCGCCGTCCTTCGCGCCGATGTCCACATGAAGCTTCTTCAGCTCCATGGCCTTCTTGCGCTCGTCGGCGTCGGTCAGATGCGGCGGCTTCCGCCCCACCACCCCGCGCAGGTTGCCGTTGCGGGTGAGCACCTCCACCCGCTGGCCAACCAGCACCTGCGCGTCCCAGCCGCCGGACTGCACGACGTGCAGATAGCCCTTGTCGCTCACGTGGCTCACGAGCAGCCCGATCTCGTCGATGTGCCCGACAACCGCCATAAGCGGGGAATCACCGCGGCCGTTCACGTGCGCGACGGTGGTGCCGAGCCTGTCGGTCGTCACCTCGTCTGCGAACTCCTCTGCGGCCTCTCGCCAGACGCGGGCGGGCTGGCTCTCGTGGCCGGGCGGGCCCGGCGCGGTGAGCAGGTCGTGGAGCAGCTCGGGGGCAGGCATCCGCGAGAGGCTAGCGCCGCTCGACGGATGGCTCGACGGTCATCGCGCTGTTCAGGCTGTTCGCGATGAAGCAGTACCCGTGCGCCGTCTCGACCAGCTTGCGGATGCGCTCCTCGCTGGCGTCGCCCGTCACGGCGATCCGGGGCCGCAGCTCGATCTCGGTGATCCGTACCGGCAGCTCGTCCTCCGGCATGAGCGCGACGGCGTCGTCGTCGTACGCCACGACGTCGATGCGCGCCTTCGCCGCCAGGTGGAGGAACCACAGCATCTGGCACGAGGAAGCGGCCATGAGCAGCAGCTGCTCGGGATTGAGGACGCCGGGGTCGCCCTTCGACTCGCCGGTCGTGACCCGCAGCTCCTGCTCCGCGGGCGGCGCGGTGACGGAGTGCGTGCGGTCGTAGTGATCCCAGCCGAGTCCGGTCGAGCCGGTCCAGCGGAGGCGCGATTCGTAGCGGTGGGTCGCGATCCGGGGAGAATAGGAGCCATGTCGGGCAAGAACGTCGAGCTCGTGCGGTCCAGCTTCGAGGCCTTCGGGCGCGGCGACTTCGACCAGGCCTTCGCGGTCTACGACCCGGCCGCCGAGTGGCGCACCGCCGACGACGAGCCCGACTCGCACACGTACGTCGGCATTCCCTCGCTGCGCCGCTTCGTGGCCCACCTGGCCGAGCCGTGGAGCAACCGGTTCGGGCCCGCCGTGGTCTTCGACGACTTCATCGACTGCGGCGACTGGGTCCTCGCGCCGTGGAGCGCCCGCCTGCACGGCCACGGAAGCGGAATCGACATCGACGTGTGGGAGACCTACGCGGTGCTCGTGGAGGACGGCCGCATCAGGCGCGTGGACGAGTACCGGACGGTCGAGCAGGCGCTCGAGGCGGTGGGTCCGGCCCTCCAATGAGAAACGGCCCCGCTTGGGAGAGCGGAGCCGTTTCTGGGAGGGAGGAGTTCTGCGTATGTGTTCTGTGCGAGGAAGTCTCAGACGGTGCCCGCGCTGTAGCGCGTCACCGAGGTCATGATCAGAGCGGCGACGCCGGCGGCGGCGAACAGGGCCATGGCCTCCCACTCGCCGAAGAGGGCGAAGAGGCCGGCGGACACGATCAGGCCGAGCGCCAGGCCGCGGTCGTAGACCGCCTGGGTCGACAGCGACAGGCTGCCGCGGCTGCCGGGCTCGGTGCCCGCGACGCCCAGGGCGATCGCGAGCGAACCGACGATCACGCCGGTAACGAGTGGCGCCGCGTCGAGCGCCAGCAGGAATGGGACGGCGATCAGCGCACTGCCGGCCATGACCAGCAGCGCGGCCCGTAGAGCGTGGTGGACGACGTGCGATCCGCTCATCTGAATCGAGGCTACGCCCACCCCCCGGGCGGTGTGTGAGGTGGATCACACATGTACCTAGGCCAGCTTGCGGCCCAGCACATAGCCGGCCGTGGCCGCCGCAATGCCGCCGACGACGGACAGCGTCGTCATGGCGGATAGTTCGCCGTCGCGGGGTACTCTCCCGCGCGTGGCCAAGCGGCGGCTCGACACCCTGCTCGCCGAGCGCGGCCTGTACGAGTCGCGCTCGCGTGCCGCCGCCGCCGTCATCGCCGGCGACGTTCGCGTGGGCGGACGCCCGGCGACTAAGCCGGGCGAGCTGGTGCCGGACGAGGCGGACGTGGCGGTGGCCGAGGCGCCGCCGTACGTGTCGCGCGGGGGCGTGAAGCTCGCGAACGCTCTGGACGCCTTCGGGCTCGATCCGGCCGGGCGCCGCGCGCTCGACGTGGGCGCCTCGACCGGCGGCTTCACCGACGTGCTGCTCCAGCGCGGCGCGGAGTCCGTGATCGCCCTCGACGTCGCCTATGGCGAGCTCCACTGGCGCCTCCGGAACGACGAGCGGGTGACCGTGATCGAGCGCCGCAACGCGCGCTCGCTCGAGCCCGGCGAGCTGCCCTACGAGCCGGACCTGGTCGTGGCCGATCTCTCCTTCATCTCGCTGACGAAGGTGCTGCCCGCGCTGGTACGCGTGGCCGCGCCTCGCTTCGACCTGCTGGCAATGGTCAAGCCACAGTTCGAGGTCGGGCGCGAGCGCGTCGGGAAGGGCGGCGTGGTGCGCTCGGCGGACGACAGGCGCGCGGCGCTGGTCGAGGTGGGCGAGTTCGCGCGCTCGGAGCTCGGCCTGTCCGTGCTGGGCTACGCACCCTCGGGTCTGCCGGGCCCGGCGGGCAACCGCGAGACGTTCGTCTGGCTGGCCGAGCCGGGGCGCGCGGGCGCGCTGGAGGAGCTCGAGGCCGCCGCGCGAAGGGCGGAGCCATGACCAGCCTGACCGTGTTCACGCACGCACGCCCGACGCAGACGGGTGCGGCCATGCGCCGCGTGATCGAGCTCGCCCGCGACGCAGGGATCGAGGTCCGCCTGCCCGAGGACGAGGTGAGAAAGCACGGGATCGAGGAGCAGGAGGGCGTCGTCCTGGGTGCGGATCCGGCCGGCGACACAGACCTCGCCGTGGTGCTCGGCGGCGACGGGACGATCCTCTCGACGCTGCGCCTGTATGCCCGCCGCGATGTCCCCGTGTTCGCGGTCAACTTCGGCACGATCGGCTTCCTGGCGACGATCGAGCCCGCCGACCTGGACAAGCGCATGCGGCTGGCACTCGCGCGGGAGTTCGACCTGATGCCGATCCCCGGCCTGGTGGCGGACACGTCCGAGGGCGAGCAGGTCGGCATGAACGACATCTCGTTCCACCGCAGGCACACCGGGCGGGTCGCCGAGCTCGCCTACTCGGTCGAGGGCGAGCAGCTCGGCGAGGTGCGCTGCGACGGGCTGGTCGTAGCCACGCCGGCCGGGTCGACCGGCTACAACCTCGCCAACGGCGGGCCGGTCCTCGCATGGGGCGTGGAGGGTTATGTGGTGTCGTTCATAGCGCCTCACACGCTCACCGCGCGCGCCCTGGTGGTCGCTCCGGGCGACACGCTGGCGGTCAAGAACCGCTCGCGCGAGGAGGACGTCGAGATGACCACCGACGGGCGGAGCGTCTGCATCCTGCCGCGCGAGGGCACGATCGAGATCCGCTTCGAGCCGCGTTGCGCGCTGCTCGCGCAGCTCCCCGGCGCGAGCTTCTACCACCGCATGCGCGACAAGTTCGGGCGCCTGGCCTACTAGAGCGTTACGGGAGCCGCTCTCCGTCGGGTGGCGCTGGTACACCTGCGGGGTGCTGCTGGAGCTGCGCATAGAGAACCTGCTCCTCATCGAGCAGGCCGAGCTGCGGCCTGGGGAGGGGCTCACGGCGATCACGGGCGAGACCGGGGCCGGGAAGACCGTGCTCGCACACGCACTGGATCTGCTTCTGGGCGGAAAGCCGCGCGCCGGAATCGTCCGGCCGGGCGCGCCGGAGGCCTATGTCGAGGGCGTGTTCGAGCTGCCGCCGGGGCTGCTGGACGAGCCGGAGCTGGCTGATCTGAGAGAGCGGGTGGGGGAGGATCCGGACGAAGGAGCGGGCCCGGACGCGGCGGCGGACCCGGGCGAGCCCGCGGGCGCCCCCGTGCTCACCGAGATCGTGCTCGCGCGCCGCGTGAGCGCAGGCGGCCGCACGCGGGCGTTCGTGCAGGGTCGCTCGGCCACGGCGGCGGACCTCGCCGCGCTCGGCGGGCGGTTGGTCGCGTTCTTCGGCCAGCACGGGCACAGGCGGCTCACGCTGGCGTCGGCGCAGCTGGACCTGCTCGACGGGTTCTGTGGGCGCGAGCACATGGAGGTGCGCGGTGAGCTGGGGGCCGCGCACGCGCGAGCGCGCGGACTCGAGCGGGCCCTGGCGGAGCTGCGCGAGCGCGCCGGCACGCGCGACCGCGACCTGGACCTGCTCGCCTTCGAGATCGAGGAGATCGAGGCGCTCGACCCGACCGAGGAGGACAGGACAGCGCTGATGACCGAGCGCTCGCGGCTGCGCGAGCTGGACGGTCTGCTGGCGGCCGCCGGAGCGGGTGCGGAGGCGATCGCGCCGAGCGGCGAGGGCCCGGCCGGTGCCGAGACGCTCGGCGTCACGGCCCTGCTCGCGGATGCCGAGCGCCTTGCGGAGCCGGTTTCGGCGGCCGACCCCGAGCTCGCCGCGCTCGCCGAGCGTCTCGCGGCCCTCCGTCTCGAGGCCGAGGACCTGGGCGCGGAGCTCCGCCGCTACGCCGACTCGCTCGAGGCGGAGCCGGGACGGCTCGACGTCGTGGAGGAGCGGCTGGACCTGTACGACCGCCTCGAACGCAAGCACGGCGGCAGCGTGGCGGCCGTGCTCGCCCACGCCGACCGCTGCCGGGCCGAGCGAGCCGGCCTGGAGCAGGCCGAGGTCGAGACCGAGCGGGCGGAGGCGGCGCTCGCCGAAGCACGCGCCGAGCGCGACAAGCTCGCGAAGCGTGTCACGGCCGCGCGGCAGAAGGCGGCGCCAAAGCTCGCGGAACGTGTCCGCGACGAGCTCACCGCCCTCGCGATGGAGGGCGCCGCCTTCGAGGTCGTGCTCGAGCCGCGCGAGGCGGCCGCAGCCGGCGCGGAGGGCGAGCCGCCCGCGCCCGAGATTGGACCGACCGGCGCCGAGCGCGTCGAGTTCATGCTCGCCCCCAATCCAGGCGTCCCGGCCGTCCCCATCCGCGACGCGGCCTCGGGCGGTGAGCTCTCGCGCGTGATGCTCGCGCTCATGACCATCGCGGGCACTGGGGAGTCGCGCACGCTCGTGTTCGACGAGGTCGACGCGGGCGTCGGCGGTCAGACCGCCCGCGCCGTCGGCGAGCGGCTCCGTGCGCTCGGCGAAGCGAGGCAGGTGCTCTGCATCACGCACCTCCCGCAGATCGCCGCGCTCGCGAGCGCCCACTTCCGGATCGAGAAGTCCGCCGAGACCGACACGGCGCTCACCACCGTCGAGGCGCTCGAGGGCGACGGCGTCGTCGCCGAGCTCTGCCGGATGCTCGGCGCCGAGTCGTCCGACACTGCCGCCCGCCGGCACGCCGAGGAGCTGCTCGCGGCGGCGTGACCGTCCGGCGGCGATGCTCCGCCGGATCGATGGGTACACTCGACTTCCCAGAGACTTGATGCCGCAGAGCCGCCCGGAAACCCGCTTCATCTTCGTCACCGGCGGCGTCGTCTCCGCACTCGGGAAGGGCATCGCCGCCGCCTCGCTGGGCCGGCTGCTGGTCGCGCGCGGGCTGTCCGTGACGATCCAGAAGTTCGACCCGTACATCAACGTGGACCCGGGCACGATGAGCCCGTTCCAGCACGGCGAGGTGTTCGTCACCGAGGACGGCGCGGAGACCGACCTTGACCTCGGCCACTACGAGCGCTTCACCGACACGAACACGAGCCGTGCCTCGAACGCCACCGCGGGCGCGATCTACAACTCGGTCATCAGGCGCGAGCGCCGCGGCGA
>JBKPBS010000143.1:0-10782 GCA_046726915.1 Actinomycetota bacterium | reverse complement strand
GCAGCGAACGTCTCGGCGGTCAGGTCGGCCGCCACCTCGGCATTGTTCGTGGCACGCATGAGATAACCCGCAAGCCTCCGCGCGTGATCGCGGTAGAGCTCCTCGATCTCCGCGGGAGACATCACTCGCCTGCGTATTCGGCCGATGGCTCGGTTTGTGACCAGCCCCGGCGGCGCAGCTCGGTGGGCGGCAGTCCGGTCGCCTGCTTGACCCGCCGGGAGAAGTGGTAGACCGATCTGAACCCGGAGCGGCGCGCGATCTCGCCGACGGGCAGCCCGGTGTTGGTGAGCAGGCCCACCCCGGTCGCCACGCGGCGCTGCCACAGGTAGGCCATGGGCGTTACGCCGAGCTCGGCACGGAAGCGCCGGACCAGGTGTGCCGGCGTGACGTGCGCGGCGGCGGCCACGCTGTCGAGGCTCACCTCCACGTCTGCGAGCCGCAGGTCGAGCTGGCGGCGGGCAACGTCCACGGCGTCTGCCGGACCGTCCGCGCGCGCCTCGGCCTCGCCGGCGTAACGCCAGACCGCCGCGGAGGCGAGCGAGGCGACCAGCTGGTTGGCAGTCGCGAGTGGTGTGCGGGCGACCGCGACCGCGTCGCGCACCAGCTCGGTCAGCGCCGCCGATGCCGGGAGCATGCGCGGCGCTCGGATGACGTCGTCCGGAACGTCACCCGCGATCCCGAGCTGCACCCAGGAGTGGTGCGTCTCCTCGCGCGCGTCGAATTCGAACGACTCGCGGTGGCCTGGAAGAAGCAGCGCGACCGACTCGGGGCGGAGGACGAGCGGAGGTGCGTCGTCGACCGTGATCCGCGCGCTGCCGGTGTGGACGAGCACGAGCTCGAGGTCGTGCTGCCAGCGCGGACCGAGCGTGCCACCGGCCGGGTACACGACCTCGCCGGAGCTGACGCGCACGGCTGCGAGCGTGCCGGATCGATCAATTTCAGACAACAACGCGCACATTGTGGCCATTGGATGCGCACGATGTGCGCCATAGCGTTACGGCATGGACAACGGACGCCTAACGGGCGGGCAATCGCGAGGCACGGTGGAGGAGGGCGGGCAAGCGCGAGGGACGGTGGAGGAGGGCGGACAATCGCGAGGGACGGTGGAGGAGGGCTGGCAATCGCGAGGCACGGTGGAGGACGGCGGCCGGACGCGAGTCACCGTCGAGGAGTACGTCCGCTTCCGTGAGGAGGGCTTCCTGATCGTGCGGGGCCTGCTCGCGCCCGGCGAGGTTCAGGAGCTGCTCGACCACGTGGACGAGCTCGTCGCGCAGGACCCGGAGCTGCTGCGGGTCCACATGCTCCACCGCAAGCTCGAGATCCACGAGCGCTACCTGCTGCACCCGCGCATCGTGGACGTGGTCGCCGGCCTTGTCGGGCCGGACGTGCTCGCGCTCGAGACGATGCTGTTCGTGAAGGCGCCGGGGAGCCCGGGGCAGGGCTATCACCAGGACTCGTTCCACATCATCACCGAGCCGGACACGCTGATCGGCGCGTGGATCGCGCTCGACCGGGCGGACGAGGAGAACGGCTGCCTGTGGGTCACGAGCGGCAGTCAGAACGAGCCGGTCTATCCCGACGTCGACGAGAGCAGGGGACACGGCGGTGACGCGCACCTCGCGAACATCGAGGCCGTCAGCGGAGCCGACGACCCGGACGAGTCACGCAATGACCTCGCGCGGATAGCAGCGAAGTACCCGGGCCGTGAGCGGCCGGCGATCGTCGATCCGGGCGACGCGGTCTTCTTCGGCGGACACGTCCTCCACCGCTCGCACCAGAACCGCTCCGCCACGCGGAAGCGGAGGGCCTTCGTCGGCCACTACTGCAACGCCCGCTCCCACGTGCCCTGGGACGACGAGCCGCTCGAGGACGGTGAGGCAGCCAATGCCAGGCACATCCTGGCTCGCGGGACGACGCACCTGCCGTACGCGCAGCCGAAGTTCCTAGTCGAGAGCGCCCTCTAGCCGCAGGACGCGGCGGAGGATCGCGAGCGACGACGCGTAGGTCGAGTCCATCCCGTAGTAGCTGAGCCCGCGCGCGCCCAGCGTGCGCGCCTGCGTGTACGGCGTGTCGGAGGCGTAGTGGATGATCCCGAAGTCGAGCGGCAGCTTCGAGAAGTTCACGGCCTCGTTCACGGGATGGCGGTCGGCGTCGGCGATCTCGTAGAGCGCGTTGCAGTAGGGGCCGGCCTCCATCTCGACCACCGTGAACGCCTCGCGGTAATAGAAGTCGAGGTAGGAGCGATTCTGGAGGAACGTGCTCTTCACGGTCACGGCGCGCTGGTTGTCGAGGCCGCTCCCGAAGCGCAGGTCCGGCGCGATGTCGTCCACGCTGAACGCGTTGTCGAGCCAGTAGGTCGAGCCCGAGTGCTCGTCGTGCACGACGGTCGAGAGCATCACGTCGCCCACGTCCGCGTTGAGCGTGGCCGCCTTGCCGAGCACGTACACGCCGCGCAGCATCGAGCTGTCCACGGCCACCTCGCGCAGGATGTTGTAGGCGGCGACGCCCAGCGGGTAGTCGATGTTCACGACCACGCCCTCGGCGGCGGCGAGCGCGTCCGCGTCCACGTGGCCCAGGCGCGGGTCCATCCGCTCCGGCTTCAGCCTCGACAGCGGGATGATCTGAGCGGGCACACGCAGCGCCGTTGTGCTCCGGATGTGCGAAACGCCGCACTCCGCCTCCGAGCGCCGGCGTGCGGCGCGCCCCTCCTCCCCGTGCGAGTCGAAGTAGAGCCGCGCCACGAAGTAGAGGAAGTTCTCCCACGAGCCCTCGGTGCGGCCCTCGCGGAAGGCGGCAAGCTCGGTGCGCAGGATGTCGTCCTCGGGCAGCGACTCGACGAACTCGACGAGCACATCCTCGCGCTCGCGCGCGACCCCTGTGGCGATGTTGACGAGGCTGTGCGTGTTCGAGCTCACGAAGTAGAGCGGCCGCTCGGCCAGGTCCTGCTCGGCGAGCGACGCGTGCACCGGCTGCCACCACCGGCGCGTCATCCGCGCGTAGCCCACCTGCGTGCCGCCCAGCATCCGCACGCGGAGGTTCATGCGCTGGTCGGAGATCAGCCGCATGCGCGGCATGAAGCGCTCGCCCCAGGCCCCGCGCAGGCGTGCCCAGTCCTCCGCCGTGCCGCCCAGCGCCTCCGCGCACTCGTCGGCGCTCGCCTCATGGTCCGGCGGCCAGCCGGCGGCGCGCTGGCGCACTCGCAGCTTGTTCCACTCGATCTGGAAGGCGACCAGCGTGGGAATCAGGTCGTCCACGTCCGAGGCGCTGGCGATCAGGACCGCGTGCGTACCGTTGCCCGCGTCGTGCCAGCGGCGCCGCCGCGCCGGGGCGTCGGCCTCCTCCCACTCCCCGATCGCGATGCCATTCTTTGCGAAGACCTCGGCCTCCTGGCCCATGATCACGAGCTGGGCGTGGTCCGCCACCGAGTCCGGCATCCGCCGGATCGCGTAGATGAACGCCCCGAGATCCGGCTCGTCGCTGTCGGCGAGCGGGTGAAGGCTCGAACCCATCGCCCGGTGCGCCGGCTCGAGCACGCGCAGGTGCGTCTCGCCGCTCGAGCGCAGCAGCGTGTTGTAGGTGCGCTGGTAGAGCTCGACCTCATCGCTGAGCCGCCCCGTGTGCTCGTCGGTGGGGCTGGCCAGGATCAGCCTGGATACGACCAAGAACTACTCCTTCACGTACGGCACGCCGATGGCGGCGGGCGGTCGGGAGCGGCCGATGACGCCGGCCACCACGACCAGGGTCAAGACATACGGCAGTGCCTGGAATAGCACGGCCGTGGACTCGGAGAAGGCCGGCAGCCGCTGAGCGAGGGCGGTCGAGAAGCCGAACAGGCACGCGCCGGCGAGCGCGCCCCAGGGTCGCCACCCGCCGAAGATCACCGCGGCGAGCGCGATGAACCCGCGTCCGGCCGTCATCTGCTCGTTGAAGGAGCCGACCAGCGCGATCGAAAGGTACGCGCCGCCAGCCGCCGCGAGCGCGCCCGAGGCGACCACGGCGAGATAGCGTGTGCGCAGCACAGGCAGTCCCACGCTGTCGGCCGCCCGCGGCTTCTCGCCGACCGAGCGCAGGCGCAGACCGCCGCGTGTGCGGAAGAGAAATAGCGTCAGCAGCGGAACGAGCAGTAACGCGGCCCAGGTGAGCAGGTTCGTCTTCCCGATCGCCTCGCCGACGAACGAGATGTCTTCGATCCCCGGCAGCGTGACGTTCGGCACCCGCGAGATGTCGGAGGGCGTCCCCTGGTCGCCGTAGTGATAGATGAACACGTAGCCGGTGATCCCGATCGCGATGATGTTGATCCCGGTGCCGCTTACGACCTGGTCGGCGCGCAGGTGGATGGAGACGAACGCGTGCACCAGTCCAAGCACCGCACCCGCCGCTACGCCGACGACTATTCCCAGGAACCACGAGTCGAGCAGGTCGGCGCCGAAGATCCCGAAGAACGCGCCGATCAGCATCATGCCCTCGAGACCGATGTTGATGACGCCGCTGCGCTCGGACAGGATGCCGCCCATGGCGGCGAAGATGAGGGGCGTGGCAAAGCGGAGCATTCCGGCGGTGAGCGCCGACCAGACGAAGACGCGCTCCAGATTGCTTTCGCCGGACTTGACGGCCATGATCGCGAGGACCGCGCCCAGCACCGCCACCGCCACGGCGGTCCACCCGAGGCGCTTCTCGCCCTCGCGCGTGGCGTAGACGCCGGCGGCGACCCCCGCCGCGGCAAGCAGCAGCGACACGACCGGCGTCCGGATCATGATCGGCGGCAGGGCGACGTACGCGGCCACCACGCCGAGCCCGATACCGACCCAGCTGGCGGTACGCGCGGAGACGCCGATGCGCGAGGCGGCAACCGTCGACGCGCTCACGGCTCGGGCTCCCCCGCGGCGGGTGCGGGCTGCGGCCCCGCTCGGCGGAACACGCCGCGCCCCCGCTTCAACAGCGCGAGCACCAGCACGTCGGCGCTCACGATCAGGATCACGAGGCCCTGGATGATGTAGGTGAGGTTCGAGGCCAGCGACGGTTCGAAGATCGTAGGGTCGAGGTTCCTCTGCGAGGTCCCGCTGTACAGCGCGCCGAACAGGAGAGCCGCGGCGACGGTGCCGATCGCGGTGTTGCGTCCGAGCAGCGCGACGGCGATGCCGATGAAGCCGAAGAAGGCGATCTGGATGTCGTTGGTCGCGATCCGGAACTGCCAGCCGAGCACGTCCATCGCGCCCGCCAGCCCGGCGAACAGCCCGCATACGGCCATCACGAGGATGTAGTTCTTGCCCACGCTCATGCCGCTGTAACGGGCGGCCTCCGGGTTGAAGCCCACGGCCTTCACCTCGTAGCCGATCGTCGACCGGTTGAGGAGGATCCAAAACACGATCACCGCGAAGAGCGCGATGAAGATCCCGATGTGAAGGCCCTGGAGCACCGGATCGCCCCAGAACACCGGCAGTTTGGCGCCCTCGACCACATCGTTCGACACCGGGATCGACTTTTGGGCGTCGTTCTGGAGCGGACCGCCGAGCGAGAACAGCCAGATGCCGACCCACACGGCGATCCAGTTGAGCATGATCGTGCTGATCACCTCGTGCGCACCGGTCGTGGCCTTCAGGACCCCCGCGATGCCGGCCCAGAACGCACCGGCCGCGCAGGCCGCGAGGATCGCGAGCAGGATGTGGAGGAAGCTGGGCATGCCGGCGAACGACGAGCCGACCCACACGGCCGCGATCGAGCCAACGATGTACTGGCCGTTGCCGCCGATGTTGAAGAGCCCCGCGCGGAACGCGAATGCCACAGCAAGGCCCGTCAGGATCAGCGGAGTCGTTATGAGGAGCGTCTGCTGGAGGTTCGACGCGGCCAGGTCGCGGTCCGCGCCGGTGGTCCAGGGGAAGACCCACTGGAGGCCGGTGCCCTTCCAGATCGCCTCGTACACGGCGATCGGATCGCTGCCGGTGACCAGCATCACCAGCCCGCCGGCGAGGAAGGCGATGAACGTCGTGAGGAGCGGGACGATCACCCCGCCGCCGCGCAGGTAGCCGGCGAGCCGCGAGGCCGGCGTCGCCGCTAGGGCCTCGGGTTCCTCGGTGGCGCTCACGCCGCGGCCCGGCCGCCCCCGCGGCCGCCCGTCATCGCCACGCCGAGCTCCTCCTCGGAGACGTCCGGCGGGAACTCGGCCACAAGCTTGCCCTCGTAGATGACGAGGATCCGGTCGGCCAGCGCACGGATCTCCTCGAACTCGAGCGAGACCAACAGGATCCCGCGGCCCTTGCCGCGTTCCTCGAGCAACCGCCCGTGGACGAACTCGATCGCGCCCACGTCCAACCCGCGCGTCGGCTGGTGCGCGATCAGGAGCTTCGGGTTGCTGGCGATCTCGCGCGCCACCGCGACCTTCTGCTGGTTGCCTCCGGATAGAGAGCTGGCGAGCGTGCCAGGCTCGCCGCCGCGCACGTCGTATTCCCTCAGGAGCAAGCGCGCCCGACCGTTCATCTGTCCCACGGACAGCAGGCCATGGTTCGAGATCGGCGGCAGACGGTACTCGCGCAAAGCCAGGTTCTCGGCGAGCGTGAAGTCGAGCACGAGGCCGCAGAGCTGGCGGTCCTCCGGGATGTGCGCCACCCCGGCCTCGGTGGTGGCGCGCACGCCAAGCCCCGACACCTCGTGGCCGCCGATCGACACATGTCCCGACTCGGGGGCGAGCACGCCCGCGATCGCCTGCACGAGCTCCAACTGGCCGTTGCCGTCGACCCCGGCGATGGCCACCACCTCGCCCTCGCGGACCGTGAGCGACACGCCCTTCACGGCCTCGAGCCCGCGCTGGTCTCGCGCGTAGAGATCCTCGACCCCAAGCACCGGCTCGCCCGGCTTGGCCGTCTCCTTCTCCACGCGGAGCAGCACGTCGCGGCCGACCATCAGCCGCGCAAGGCTCTGCTCGGTAGCGCCCTCGGTGGGCACGGTGTCGATGCGCTTCCCGCGCCGGAGGACGGTGACGCGGTCCGAGATCTCGAGCACCTCGTTCAGCTTGTGGCTGATGAAGACGATCGAGACGCCGTCCTTCTTGAGCGCGCGCAGGACCTCGAACAGCTCGCTGCTTTCCTGCGCGGTCAGGACCGCCGTCGGCTCGTCGAGGATCAGGATGCGGGCGTCCCGGTAGAGCGTCTTCAGGATCTCCACCCGCTGTTGCATCCCGACCGACACCTGCTCGATCACCGCGTCGGGATTGACCGCCAGCCCGTAGCGGTCGGAGAGCTCCTTCACCTTCCGCGCGCCCTCGCGCACGTCGAGGAACGCGCCGCGCGTGGGCTCCTCGCCGAGCACGATGTTCTCGGTCACGGTCATCACCGGCACGAGCATGAAGTGCTGGTGGACCATGCCGATGCCGAGGTCGATCGCCCGCGACGGCGAATCGACCACTGCCGGCTCACCGTTTACGCGGATCTCGCCCTCGTCCGGGTGATAGAGCCCGTAGAGGATCGACATCAGCGTGGACTTCCCGGCCCCGTTTTCTCCGAGCAGGGCGTGAACCTCACCCGGGCGGAGGTCGAAGTCGATCCCGTCGTTGGCAACGACGGGACCGAACCTCTTCGTGATTCCGCGAAGTTCGAGAGCGGGTGCTTCTGACTGCACTCCTGGCTACTTGACCGTGTCGGGAATGTCCGAGATCTCGCCGGAGGCGATCTTGTCCTGAACCTCCTTGACCTGGTCGGCGTACTTCGTGCCCGCCGGGCCGATCTTGCCGATGCCCACGCCGCCGTTCTCGACGGTGGCGATCACGTCCGTGCCGCCCTTGAACTTGCCGTCCTGGGCGCGCTTGATGGCGTCGAACACCGCCACGTCGACCTTCTTCAGGGCCGAGGTGAGGATGTGGTCGCCGAGGTAGGCCTGGTCGGCGTCGACGCCGATGCCCTGAACGCCCTTCTCCTTGGCGGCGTCAAGCGCGCCGAGGCCGCACTGGCCGGCCACCTGGAAGACGACCTTCGAGCCCTGGGCGATCTGGTCGAGCGCGATCTCCTTGCACTTCGCCTGGTCGACGAAGTCCTGCGAGTAGCCGTTCAGCGTCTTGATGTCGGGGTTGGCCGCCTTGGCACCAGCCTGGAAGCCGGCGATGTAGTGATCCACCGGCGGGATCTTCTGGCCGCCGACCGTGGACACCGTGGTCGCCTTGTTGTCCTTGGCCCAGAGGCCCGCGAGGTACCCGGCGAGGTAGCCGGCCTCCTGCTCCTTGAAGAGCAGGCCCTCCACGTTCTTCGGCTTGTCCTTCAGCCCAGCCGCCGAGAAGTCGATGATCGCGAAGTTGTTGTTGGCGAACTTGCCGGCGACCGTGTTCATCGCGTCAGCCATCAGGAAGCCGACGCCAACGGTCAGGTCGTACTGCTGCTGCGCGAGCGTCGAGAGGTTCGGGACGTAGTCGCCGTTCGACTTCGAGATCAGCACGCGACCCTGGATGCCGAGGTCGGCCTCCGCGTCCTCGAGGCCCTTGTTCGCGAGGAAGTTGAAGGAGCGGTCGTTCAGGCCGCCGATGTCGGTTACGACCCCGGCCTTGATGGACTTCGCCTCGCCGCCGCCGCCACCGCCGCCGCCGCCACCTCCGTCATCGTCGTCGTCGCCGCACGCGGCGATCCCGAGTGCGAGCGCAGCAATGAGCGCGAGTAGGAAGAAGCGGAAGGACTTGGGCACGGTTGAGTCTCCTCGTTGCGTCAGGAACCTCGCCACCCTACACCGTTTCGATTAACCGCTGTTTGAGCGTTTGCTCGCAGAACGAGGCCTCTATCGCCGTGCGCGTGATGCTCCGGAGGGCGTCGTCGCTGAAGCCGAAGTGCTCGCGGCAGAGCTCGTACTCGCCGCCGATCGAGGCGCCGAAGTAGGGCGGGTCGTCGGATCCGAGGGTGACCTTGACGCCGGCCGCCGCGAGGCGCGGCAGCGGATGCTCCTCGTAGCTCGGGTAGATGCCGAGGACGACGTTGCTCGTAGGGCAGCACTCCAGGAAGGTGCCGCGCTGGGCCAGCTCCTCCACGAGCCCCGGGTCCTCGATCGAGCGGACGCCGTGCGCGATGCGGCTGACCGGAAGCTCGAGGGCACCGCGGACGCTGTCCGGGCCGGCCCACTCGCCGGCGTGGACGGTGCAGCCGAGGCCGGCCTCGGCGGCAATATGGAACGCGTCGGCGTAGGCGGCAGGCGGGTAGTTCTCCTCGTCGCCGGCCATGGAGAAGCCGACGATGTAGGGGTGCGGGCGGTCGGCGGCGTAGCGGGCCACCCGCAGCGCCGGCTCCACGCCGAAGTTGCGCACGCACGAGATGAGGATGCGTCCCTCGATGCCGGTGTCGCGGCGGGCGTCGTCGATGCCGCGGGCGATGCCCTCGATGTGCTCCTCGTCCGTGAGGCCGACGAGCCTGGCGTGATCGGGCGAGGCGGTGAGCTCGACGTAGACGGCCCCCTCGCGGGCGCACTTCACGAGGTACTCGTAGCTGACATCGCGGTAGTCCTCGCCGGTGCGAATGACGCTCGCGGCCTTGTCGTAGGTGTCGAGGAAGTCGAGGAAGTCGCGGTAGGCGAAGCGGTCGGGCGCGGCGAGGAGCCCCTCGGGCAGCTCGAGCCCGTTGCGCTCGGCGATACGGCGGATCAGATCGGGCGGGGCGGTTCCCTCGAGATGCACGTGGAGCTCGACCTTGGCTATCGCGCCGTCCACTCCCTCGGGCGGCGGGGCAGGCCAGGTCATCGGAGCACCTCGAGCACGGGCGGCGGCGCTTCGCGTGCGGAGTCCCCGAGCTCGTAGGCCTCGCGGAGGGCGTCCACGGCGCGGTGGCCAGACTCGTCGTCCTGCGCGTGCACCGTCGCGAGCGGACGGCCGCCGGGGGCGACCTCCTCGCCGGGTGCCGCCACCTCGGTCAGACCGACCGAGTGGTCCACCGGGTCGGTCTCCCGTGTGCGGCCGCCGCCGAGCGCGACCACCGCGAGGCCCACGGCGCGGACATCGACGGCCGTGACGGTTCCCGGCTCGGCCGGCTCGGCCGCGACAGTGACCGGCGCCGCGGGCAGGTGGCGGTCCGGCGCCTCGAGGATGTCCGCGGGACCACCGAGCTCGCGCACCATCGCGGCGAAGCGCTCGGCCGCGGCGCCGCCGTCGAGCGCCTGCTCGGCCGCCTCGCGCGCGGCCGCGGCGTCCGGCTGCACGTCGCCCAGGACGAGCAGCTCGGCGCTGAGCGCGAGCGTGACCTCGCGGAGTCGCTCGTCGGTCGCCCCGCCCGTGAGCTCGTCGATCGACTCGCGCACCTCCACGGCGTTGCCGGCCGTGCGACCGAGGACTCGGTCCATGTCGGTGAGGACGGCGGCCGTCGGCAGGCCGTTGCCGGTCGCCACCTCGACGATCGCGCGCGCGAGCTCCTCGGCCTGCTCGCGGCCCGGCAGGAAGGCGCCGGAGCCGACCTTCACGTCCATCACGAGCGCGTCGAGGCCGGCGGCGAGCTTCTTCGACAAGATCGACGCCACGATCAGCGGTATCGACTCGACCGTGCCGGTGGCGTCGCGGATCGCGTACAGCCGGCGGTCGGCTGGGGCCAGGCGGGCGGTTTGCCCGACGATCGCGGAGCCGGCGGTTGCCACGGCCTCTCGGAACCTGTCGGGCTCAGGCGTGGTGTCGTAGCCCGGGATCGACTCGAGCTTGTCGAGCGTGCCGCCGGTGTGGCCGAGGCCGCGGCCGGAGATCATCGGCACCGCGCCGCCACAGGCGGCGACGATCGGCGCCAGCAGCAGGCTCACCTTGTCGCCAACGCCGCCCGTCGAGTGCTTGTCGAGCGCCGG
>JBKPBS010000142.1:0-15152 GCA_046726915.1 Actinomycetota bacterium | reverse complement strand
CCGCCCGTACGCTGCTCCACGTCCGATTTGAACGCCTGAGCGTCTGACTCGATCGGCGGGAACGTGTTGTAGTGGCACGGGATCACGACCGGCGCGCCGATCCACTCGGACGCGACGGCCGCGTCGTGGCGGTCCATCGTGTAGTGGCCGCCGATGCAAACGATCGCGGCGTCGAGCTGGTCGCGCTCGCCGGGGAGCCGGATATCGGAGAACAGGCCGGTGTCCCCAACGTGGTAGACGGTCTTCCCGCCGAGGTCGATCACGAGGCCCGCCGGGGTGCTCACGGTGCCGCTCGGCGTGGTCGAGCTGTGCCAGGCCGGCGTGAGCCGCACCCAGCCGCCCTCGAATTCGATTGTGCCGCCGATGTTCGGGTCCGCGACGTTCTCGAGGCCCTGCTCGCGGAGCTCGTTTGCGATCTCAACCATCGCCACCACCTGCGCCCCGGTGCGCTTCGCGATGTCGACGACGTCGCCGTAGTGGTCCGCATGCCCGTGCGTCAGGAAGATGTGCGTGGGCTCCAGCTCGTCGGCCTGCGCCGCGGCCTTCGGATTCCCGCTCAGGAACGGATCGACGAGCACGCGCGTGTCGCCGTCCGTCAGCTCGAAGCAGGCCTGGCCCAGAAAGCGGATGTCCATTCAGTTTCCTCCCGGTTCTGTCGTTGTTCCAAGTTCGATGGCCAGCTGCCAGCCGACCGCCACCCCGATCAGCATTCCCATGCGGGTCTCCTCCGCGAGCAGCGTCTCGACCCGCGCGGCGCGCTCGGCCTCGTCCGGCTCGGCCACGGCCGAGCGGACCTCCGACTGATGAGCCGGGCCGAACCAGCCGCCCTCGTTCAGCGCCTGCGTCAGCACACGCTGGAGTTGCGGGGCGGCCTCGGCCACAAGCCGCTCCGCGCCCGCGAAGCGATCGGGGTCGGAGAGCGCACGCACGGCGGCCTCGACCTGCTCGTCGGAGAACACCGCCCGGATCTTACGAGCGCACGAGCCGCGGCAGCAGCAGCCCGATCGCGGACCCGGCGAGCGCGCCTCCAACCGCGGCGGCGATGTTCGCCTCCTCGGTGGTGAGCGAGAGCAGCACGAGCACCGCCGCGATGATGTAGACGCCCAGCAGGTCGTTCTCGCGGTCCTCGCCGCGGCGGGCGGCGAGGCGATCGTCGACCAGCCACGCGCACAGGAGCCCGAGGGCCGCGCCGTTGGCGCCGATGACCGACCAGTAGGGCGGCTTCTCAGTCAACAGCGGCGGAGTTTCGAGCACCGCGGCGAGCCCCGCACCGGCCGCGCCGGCCAGGATGAACGTGAGCACGACGGCGACCGGCCCGAAGCGGCGCTCGAGGAGCGTCCCGAACAGTCCGACCGGGACGAGCGCGACGAACGCGTAGCCGAGCTGGTCGCCGTGCAGGAACGGCGTGACGAACCAGCGCCAGACGTCGTCGTCGAATTTGTCCGAGACGAGCAGGTAGCCGAGGTCGAGCGTCGGGTCGGCCGCGTACAGCAGCACGCCGATCATGCAGGCGAGGATCAGCGCGCCCGTCGCGTAGGGCCTCGTCTCCGGCGCGATCCCGGCGATCTCCTCGGCGCGCAGCCGCGGGAGCTTCCTGGCGCGCCTGCGCCGCTTCTGGGTCGGCTCGCCGGTCGAGCGGTCGATCTTCGGCGCGCGCTTGCGGACCCGCTGCCCGCAGTACGGGCACTCGGTCACGTACGGGCTCACCTCGGAGCCGCAGTTTTTGCAGACGACGAACAGGTCGGGCTGCGACACGGTGTCCCTCAGAGTACCCGGCGCGCGGAGCGCCACAGGCGCTTATTCGCCGGTTGCCTCCGCGGGCTCCGGAACTGTGGCGTCGAGTATCTCGCGCACGACCTCGCGGAGGTCGTGGTTCGCCTCGTAGACGACCTGCTGGCGCGACGCCCCGTTGCCGCGGTCGAGGATGTCCTCGAGGCAGTCGAAGTCGGCCTCCGAGCCGAGCTCCTCCGCATGCGGGCGCAGCCTTTCCATGAGCCGGCGCGCCAGCTCCGGCACCGGGACGCGGGTCTGGTCGGGGAGGTCGACGAGGTACGCGCCCAGGCCGTGCCGGGCCGCCAGCCACTTGTTCTCGTCGAGCATCTCGTAGGGGTAGCGCGAGAGCTTCTGGCCGCTGTCGTAGTGCTCGCAGAGCTCCTTGACCATCGCCTGCACGAGCGCCGCCAGCGCGAGCGTCTGCTCCACGCGCGTCTGGGAGTCCATGACGCGAACCTCGACGGTCCCGAAGTTCGGATGCGGCCGGATGTCGTACCAGAGGTACGTGTAGTCGCCGATGACCTTCGACTCCATCATGAACTCGATGCGGCGCGCCCAGTCCGCGAAGTCGTCGTAGCGGGGCGGGATGCCCACGCGCGGGAAGGCGCGGAAGATCGGCGTGCGCGTGGAGTCGAGGCCGGTGCTGTCGCCGCGCCAGAACGGCGAGTTGGCCGACAGCGACAAGAGCAGCGGCAGGTGCACCCGCATGCCGTTGGTCACGTGGATGGCCTTGTCCGGGCTGTCCACCCCCACGTGCACGTGGATCCCGAAGATGATCTCCTGGCGGGCCACGAACTGGAGGCCCGAGATCAGGTCGCGGTAGCGCGGGCGCGCCACGATGCGCTGGTCCTCCCAGAGGGCGAACGGATGCGTCCCGGCCGAGCCGATCGCGACGCCATGCTGCTGGGCGACCTGGTTGACCGTCCGGCGCAGGGCGCGGAGCTGCGCCCCCGCCTCAGTGGTGTTCTTGCACGGCGTCGTCGCAATCTCGCAGACGCCCTCCATCAGCTCGGGCTTGACCTCGCCCTCCATGGGCACCTCGTTGAGATCGGCGAGCAGCGCCTCGATGGAGTTCGAGAGATCGAGCGTCTCCTCGTCCACGATCATGAGCTCTTCCTCGATCCCGAGGGTGTACGAGGGGCCCGTGAACCGGTGCTCCATCGAGGGGAAAGGTATAACCCAGAGGACACGACAAGGAGCAATCCCCATGGCACTGGGCTACGACGGCAAGCTCTACATTCTCGCGTTCGACCACCGCGGGTCCTTCCAGAAGAAGATGTTCGGCATCGAGGACGACCCCACGCCCGAGCAGACGGACACGATCGCGGACGCGAAGCACCTGATCTTCGAGGGGCTCCTGAAAGCGACCGAGGAGGGCGTGGACCCGCACGCCACCGGCTGCCTCGTGGACGAGCAGTTCGGCGAGCCCAAGGGCATCCCCTCGCAGGCCAAGGAGAACGGGCTGCTGCTGGCGATGCCGGTGGAGAAGTCCGGCCAGAACGAGTTCGACTTCGAGTACGGCGACGACTTCGGCGCTCACATCGAGAAGTTCGACCCGGACTTCTCGAAGGTGCTCGTGCGCTACAACCCCGAGGGCGACGCCGAGATGAACCAGCGCCAGTCCGAGCGGCTGAAGCGCCTGGCCGACTGGCTTCACGATCACGACCGGAAGTTCCTCTTCGAGCTCTTGGTACCGGCGGAGGATCACCAGCTCGAGCAGGTTGACGGCGACACCGACCGCTACGACGCCGAGCTCCGGCCGGAGCTGATGCGCCGAGCGATCACGGAGTTCCAGGCGGCCGGCGTCGAGACGGATATCTGGAAGATCGAGGGGATCGACACCCAGGAGGATTGCGAGCGGATCTCGAAGACCTGCCGTCGCGACGGCCGCGACGGCGTGATCTGCGTCGTCCTGGGGCGCGGCGCGAACGACGACAAGGTCGACCACTGGCTGCGCCAGGGTGCGCCCGTCGAGGGCTATGCCGGCTTCGCGATCGGCCGCACGATCTGGTGGGACGCCCTCAAGGGCTTCCTCGATGGGGACATCGAGCGCGAGGAAGCAGCGAGCCAGATGGCCGAGAAATATCTCCGCTTCGTGCGTGTGTACGGAGAGGCTGCGAGGGAACACGCGACGGCATGAGCGCATTGCTACGAATCCGGGAGCGACGGGCTCTCCTGGACAGGCCCACTGATAGCCTTCCGCCCCGAATGCGCATGAGGCAGTCACTCGCGCAGTTCGAGGAGGCATTCCGGGAGGAAGCGGCCGAGTCGATCGTGCGCAGGGAGCGGCTCCGCAAGGAGGCCGCCCAGCGTTCCCGCGTCCGCCGAGTGGAGCGCACCCGCAAGCAGGGCTCGCTGCGCTTCACCTTCCTGGCGCTCTCGATCATCGTGACGGCAGTGATCGTCACGATCGTGATGTTCGAGACGCTGGCGATGCTTGCGGGCTAGGGCCTAGCCCGTATCGGCCCGGAGCTCCTGGAGGGCTCGATCGACCTCCTCCTGCTCGTCGGTGTCGTCGCGATCCTCCTGGATCTCGACGTACACCTCGCGCCTGAACACCGGCACCGAGCGCGGAGCCTCGATCCCGATCCTGACCTTCTCGCCCATGACTGCGAGCACCGAAATCTCGATGTCGTCGCCGATCATGATGCTCTGGTTGCTCTTTCGCGTGAGAACGAGCACGGCCCCACATCTCCCCTGCCGAAGGAATGTGGCTACCAATAAAGCAGCCTGAGCCAGACGGCGCAATGGGCAACCGTTTTGGGGTCATGAAAGACGTCGATTTCGGTCGCCGTGTTGGTAGTGTCCGGCGCCGTTGGCACGCAGATCGCTGAAGCCGCAGCTCAACCAGATCCGCACGTGGGTGCGCCAGGGCCGTACCGACGCCTGGATCGCACACCAGCTGGACGTGTCCGTGGGCGACATCCGGTCCTTCAAGCGGGAGCACGAGCTCGCTCCGGCTGACGGCGGGGACGGCGAGGCGTTCGTGCCCGGGGTCGAGGCGGACGAGCCCGATCTGCGCGCCGAGGACGACGCGCTGGTGGCCGAGGCCCTGGAGGCCGAGCGCCAGGCTGAGGAGGAGGCCGGCGACGAGGACACGGCCGACACCGAGGGCGGCGATGGCGACGACAGGCCGAAGCGCCGCCGCCGCGGACGCCGTGGCGGGCGCGGCCGCCCGCGCGCCCGGAAGCCGACGGCGCTCGAGGGCACCTTCGACCACGGCGAGGAGGGCTACGGCCTGTGGCTCGACCCCGCCGTGCAGGACGACCCGACCTACGCGGAGCACTGGGCCGGGCACCGCCCCGTATCCGTGACGATCGAGCCGGACCGGATCGTCATCAGCCGCGCCGGCGAGGACGCCGGCGATACCCAGGTCGGGGCTGACGCCCCTCGGGGCACAAGCGGCGAGGACGACCAGGACTGATCCCGACTTCTTCCGCCTGAGGCGCTAGCCTCGGCCGCCATGTCATACGCGGTCGAGAACGCCCTCTACCAGTGGCGCGAAGGCGAGCGCCGGATCGCCGGCGCCCCCGAGCTCGCGAAGGCCGACCTCGACGGTGCGGCCGACGTGGTCGTGGAGGAGCTGCGGCGCCGCCTGGGTTCCAGCTTCATGGTGGACGAGCTCGCCGACCTCTACGGCCGCGACACCGACTGGGCCCTCGAGCTGGCCCGCCGCAAGGCGGCCGGAACGGACGCGGCGAGCGTCGTGGACGCCGCCTTCGCCCGCTACGTACGCGAGGCGAAGGACTACGCGGGCGGCCGCCCCCGCGAGAAGCACGAGAAGCCGGAGTAGGAGTTAGCCGGGCCGCGGCGAAGGCGGTCGGGTGCGGCGTTCTGGAATTCGATGGGACCGCGTTGGGCGGGTGGCGCTGCTGGCAACACTCGTCGTGATCGTTCTCTCGTACGTCTCACCGGCCAGGCAGTGGATCAAGCAGTCGGGCACGGCGGGCCACCAGAAGCAGGAGCTGAGCGACCTCAGCTCCGAGAACAAGAAGCTCAAGCGTCGCCTGCGGGCTCTCCGCGACCCGGGAGCGCTGGAGCGGGAGGCCCGCCGCCTCGGAATGGTCCGCGTAGGCGAGCGCTCCTACGTGATCGAGAACCTTCCGTAGTGCGCAAGCACGGGGCGGTGCCGCGTGCGCAGCGAGGCTATCGACGGAAGGCGTTTCGGCCCGGGTAGGTCGCGTCGGCGCCCAGCGCCTCCTCGATCCGCAGCAGCTGGTTGTACTTCGCCACCCGGTCCGAGCGTGACGGGGCGCCGGTCTTGATCTGACCGCAGCCGGTTGCCACGGCGAGGTCCGCGATCGTGGTGTCCTCGGTCTCGCCGGAGCGGTGCGACATCACCGCGCTGTAGCCGGCCTCCTCGGCCATGCGGATCGCGGCGAGCGTCTCCGACAGCGTCCCGATCTGGTTCACCTTGATCAGGATCGAGTTGGCGACACCCTGTTCGATCCCGCGGCTGAGCCGCTCGGTGTTGGTCACGAAGAGGTCGTCGCCCACCAGCTGCACGCGGTCGCCGATCCGCTCGGTGAGCGCCTTCCAGCCGTCCCAGTCCTCCTCGTCCATTCCGTCCTCGATGGACACGATCGGGTAGCGCTCGGCCATCTCGGCCCAGTAGCCGGCCATGTCGGCGGCGGACAGCGATCGGCCCTCGTGCTCCAGCTCGTAGGCGCCGTTCTCGAAGACCTCGCTGGTGGCGGGGTCGAGCGCGATCGCGACGTCCTCCCCGGGCTGGAGCCCGGCCGCCTCGATCCCCCTCACGAGCTCTTGGAGCGCGGCCTCGTTCGAGTCGAGGTCGGGCGCGAAGCCGCCCTCGTCGCCGACCGCCGTGGAGAGGCCCTCGTCGTGGAGGGTGCGCTTCAGCGCGTGGAACACCTCGGCGCCCATGCGCAGGCCCTCGGCGAAGCTCGGCGCACCAACCGGGACCACCATGAACTCCTGGAAGTCGACCTTGTTGTCGGCGTGGGCGCCGCCGTTCAGCACGTTCATCATCGGCACCGGGAGCACGTGCGCCGCCTCGCCGCCGAGGTAGCGCCACAGCGGCTGCCCGACCTCGGCTGCGGCCGCCTTGGCCGCCGCGAGCGAGACGCCGAGGATCGCGTTCGCCCCGAGCCGCGCCTTGTTCTGGGAGCCGTCGAGCTCGATCATCGCTCGGTCGAGCGCCTCCTGGTCGGCCGGGTCCATCCCCTTGACCGCCTCGGCCAGCTCACCGTTGACGTTGGCGACGGCTTTCGACACGCCCTTGCCGCCCCACGAGTCGCCGCCGTCGCGCAGCTCCACGGCTTCGAACTCCCCCGTCGAGGCACCCGACGGCACGGCGGCGCGGCCGGCGGCGCCCGATTTCAGGAGGACGTCGACCTCGACGGTCGGGGTTCCCCGGCTGTCGAGGACCTGGCGCGCATGGACCTGATCGATTCCGCTCAAGCTTCCACCTCTCGTCTGTATCGATCCGCAGCCCGACGCAACGCGAGCTCGGGATCGTCGCCGGCCGCGAGAGCCTCCTGCACGGCCCCCAGGAGACGTTCGCCCGGCGCGGCCCCTGGCCGGAACTCGCGACCGGCATCCGCGGCTCGCTTGAGTACCTTCTTCGCGTACAGCGTCGAGGGCAGCGTCTCGGGGATGTCGCCGAAGATCTCGCCGCCGCGCTCGTCGTCGCGCTTGATCTGGCTCCAGTTGCGGACCACGTCCCCGGCCGTGTCGGCGGCGCGGTCACCGAACACGTGGGGATGGCGGCGGATCAGCTTCTGGCGGCAGTGCTCGGCCACCTCGGCGAGGCTACCCTGCCCGCGCTCCTCCATCAGCAGCGCGAGGAAATAGACCTGGAAGAGCACGTCGCCGAGCTCGTCGAGCAGCTTGGCGTCATCGCCCGAGTACGCAGCGTCGGCCAGCTCGTAAGCCTCCTCGACCGTGTGCGGCACGATCGAGCGCTCGTCCTGCTCGCGGTCCCACGGGCACTCACGGCGAAGCCTGCGCGTGATCTCGTCCAGCCGCTCGAGCGCGACCGACAGATCGGCGCCCGCCACTAGGGCTGCTGGTTCTGCGGCGCCGGCTGCGTCGGCTGCGCAGGCTGGTTGGGCTGCTGCCCCTGGACGCTGGGGTTGCCACCGGAGGCCGGCGTGTCCGACTCCTTCTTCGGAGCGTTCTTGCATTCCACGATGCGGTAGTCGTCCGCGCAGTTGGTCTTGTCCTTGTAGTCCTCGCGGAACTGCTTCACGAACGCGTTGAGCGCCTTCTGCTGGCGCTGCGAGCGCAGCAGGTTCTTGATCGTGTCCTTCGACTCGTCCAGCGTCTGCTGGGAGGCCTTCGTGACCTTCTCGACCTTGAACACATACCAGCCGAACTGGGTCTTGACTGGTCCGGTGAGCTTGCCCTTGGGCGCCGCGAATATCGCGCTGTCGAAGGCCTCCTCCTGCTGGCCCTCGGTCACGGCGGGGAGCAGCCCGTTCTGCGACTTCGAGGCCTCGTCGATCGAGTACTTCTTGACGACCTTCTTGAACGACTGACCGGAGTCGAGCGCCTTCTTCGCCTGGTTGGCCTTGGCCTCCGTCTTCGTCAGGACCACGCGGAGGTCACGGCGTTCCGGCTGCGCGAAGCGCTTCTTGTTCTTCGCGTAGTAGCTGGAGATGTCCTCGTCGGTCACCTTCTTGGCGTCCTCGGTGACCTTCTGCGTGAGCCGCTGCTGAAGCTCGTTGAGCTTCACGCGGAAGAGAACGTCCTCCTCGGTCATGCCTGAGGTCTTCAGGTATTGCTTGTACTGCTTGTCGTTCGGGAAGACCTGCTTCTTCTGGTCCTCGAGCGCCTTCTCCAGCTCGCCCTGCTTCACCTCGACACCGCGCTTCTCCGCCTCCTGCTGGACCCACTCGCCCTGGATCAGGAACTGCATGACCTCGCGCTTGAGCGTGTCGTACTCGCTCTTGCACAGCTTCTTCAGCCCGTCCGCGGTGGGCTTCTTCTGACCCTTCGGAACGGGCGCCTTCTGCTTCGCCGCCACGCACTTCTCGAAGTCGGGCGGGTCGGGCACGGCCGCTGTCGCGGCGCCCCCCGCCTGCTGGGACTGGCCGCGCACGGCAATCTCCAGCCACTTGTCGAACTCCTCCTGCGTGATGGTCGAGTCGCCCACCTTGGCGACCGCGCCCGCGGGCACGCTGTTGCCGCAGCCGGCGAGGGCCACGAGGCCGAGAAGGGCGGCGGCGAGGGCCAGCAGAGAGTGAGTGAAGGCACGTGTCCTTGCCAAGCGGGCGCGAAGGGTAGCGAACGAAAATTCAGTTCCCGGAGGGTTCCGTCGCGACCTCGAGAATCGCCTCCGCGGCGGTCACGACCGCACGGAAGCGCTCGGCGGCCTCGTCCGGAAGGCGCACGCGCACCGTCTCGCGACCCGACTCGTAGAGAGCCTCAGGCACGCGCTCGCGGAGCGCCTTCGCGCCGCGCGAGTCGAGCTCGATCGGCGTGGCCGACATCCGGCCGCCGGTGAAGTCGACCGAGCGCGCCCCGGCCCGTCCGAGCTTGATGCGGGCATCCTGGAGCCGGATCAGGTTGTCGAGCGGCGCCGGGATCGGGCCGAAGCGGTCGGCCAGCTCCTCGCGCAGCATGATCAGCTGCGCCACCTCGCGCGCGCCCGCCACACGCCGGTGGATCTCGATCTTCGCCGCCTCGTAGGGCACGTAGTTGCCCGGCACGAAGGCGTCCACCGGAAGGTCCATGCGCACGGGCTCGGCGACCTCCTCGGCCGCGTCGCCGGCCAGCAGGCGCACGGCCTCGTCGATCATCCCGACGTAGAGCTCGAAGCCCACCGCGGCCACGTGACCGGACTGCTCGTCGCCCAGCAGGTTGCCGGCGCCGCGGATCTCGAGGTCGCGCATCGCGATCTTGAATCCCGAGCCGAGCTCCGTGTAGTCGGAGAGCGTGGCGAGCCGCTGGCCGGCCTCCTCCGAGAGCGCGGCCGCAGACGGGTAGAGGAGGTACGCGTAGGCGCGCTCGCGAGCGCGGCCCACGCGGCCGCGGATCTGGTAGAGCTGGGCCAGGCCGAGCTCGTCGGCGCGCTCGACGATCAGCGTGTTGGCACTCGGGATGTCAAGGCCGGACTCGACGATCGTCGTGCAGACGAGCACGTCGGCGTCGCCGCGCAGGAAGTCGAGCATCACGTGCTCCAGCCGGCCCTCGGCCATCTGGCCGTGCGCCACGAGGACGCGCGCGTCGGGCACCAGCGCGCGCACGCGCTCCGCGGTCTCGTCGATCGTCTCCACGCGGTTGTGGAGGAAGAACGCCTGGCCGCCGCGGACCAGCTCGCGCTTGATGGCCTTGGCCACCAGCTCGTCGTCGTAGTCGCCTACGTAGGTCTTCACCGCGCGGCGGCCCTCCGGCGGGGTCTCGATCACCGAGATGTCGCGGAGGCCGGCGAGCGACATCTGGAGCGTGCGCGGGATCGGCGTCGCCGACAGCGACAGCACGTCCACCTTCAGCCTGAGCTGGCGCATCAGCTCCTTCTGCTTCACCCCGAAGCGCTGCTCCTCGTCCACGATCAGGAGGCCCAGCTCCTTGGGCCGCACGTCGCGCGAGAGCAGCCGGTGCGTGCCGATGAGGATGTCCACGCGGCCCTCCTGGAAGCCCTTGAGCGACTCGCGCACCGTGGTCGGCGAGCGGAAGCGAGAGACCATCTCGATCGTGAACGGGTAGTCGCGCAAGCGCTCGACGAAGGTGCCGTAGTGCTGCTGGGCCAGCACCGTGGTCGGCACGAGGAACATCACCTGCTTGCCGTCCTCGGCGGCCTTGAAGGCGGCGCGCAGCGCAACCTCCGTCTTGCCGTAGCCAACGTCGCCGCAGATCAGCCTGTCCATCGGGCGCGCCTCCTCCATATCGGCGCGCACCGCCTCGATCGCGTCCAGCTGGTCCGGTGTCTCGCGGTAGGGGAAGCGGCCCTCGAACTCGAGCTGCCACTCGCTGTCGTGCGGGAAGGCATGCCCGGCGCGGCGCTTGCGCTCCGCGTAGAGGTTGATCAGCTCGCCGGCGAGCGCCTGGGCCGCGCGGCGGGCCTTCAGCTTCATCTGCTCCCACTGCCTGCCGCCGAGCTTCGACAGCGGCGGGTCGCTCGCGTCGGCGCCCACGTAGCGGCTGATCTTGTGGAGCTGGTCGCTGGGCACGAAGACGCGGTCGCCGTCGCGGTACTCGAGCTCGAGGTAGTCGCGCGTCACCCCGCCGACGGTCTTGGTCTCGAAGCCCGTGAAGAGCGCGATGCCGTGGTCCTCGTGCACCACGGGCGAGCCGGCTCGCAGGTCGGTGAAGGAGGCGATCGGACCGGGCCCGGCGGGGCGCTCGGCGCGCCGGCGGCGCAGCAGGCGGTGCTCAGGCAGCACCGCGAGCTTCAGGTGCGGCGCTATGAAGCCGTCGCGCAGGCTCGCGTGCGCGAACATCAGCGAGGGGTCCTCCGGGGCCGGCCGGCCGTCGAGGAAGCCGGCCTGCATCCGGGCCATGTTGAGCTGCGCACGCTCGGCCTCGCCGCGCCGGGCCCAGGCGACGAACGTCCGGTAGCCGGAGCGCACCAGCTTCTCCAGCTCCGGCTCGGCGTCGCGCAGCGAGCGCGCCGCGGTGTCGGCCGACTGCGCGCGGAACTCGTGCGGCTGGTCCTGGGAGATGCTCGACAGGCGCAGGCGGGCGCGCTCGCGCAAGGCCGCGTCGAGCGCCTCCGGCTTCACGTACAGGTGGTGCGCGTCCTCGTCGTGGAAGCTGGTGGTCACGTCCTCCCAGTAGTCGCGGAGAGCGGGTGCGAGCTCCTCCTCGGCGGCGATCGCCACGAGCGCCTCGGCCGGCACGAGGTCGAGCAGCTCGCAGAAGCGGTCCACCGGCAGCACCTCGGCCACGTCCGGGCGCTCGCCCTCATCGGTCGCGGCGGCTATCTCGGCCAGCTCGCGGTGTTCGGGCGCGAGCTCCGCGGCGGGTGCGATCTCGACGCGCTCCGCCTCCTCCAGCGACCGCTGCGTGAAAGTCGAGAACCACGTGAGGCGCTCCACCTCCACGTCGAAGAGCTCGCAGCGGACGGCGCGCTCCTCGGTCGCGGGGTAGACGTCGAGGATGTCGCCGCGGATCGCGAATTGCCCGCGGTCCTCGACCTGGTCCACCCGCTCGTAGCCGCAGGCGACGAGCTGGTCCGCCGTCTCCTCCAGGTCGAGCAGCCCTCCCTTCTCGATCTCGAAGCCGTGCGGACGGAGGTCGGGGTCGGGGACCTTCTCGGCGAGCGCGACCGCGGACGTCACGAGCACGGCGGCCTGGTCGCCGAGCAGGCTGTCGAGCGCCGCTATGCGAAGCCCTACGAGGTGCGGCGGCGGCGCGAGGTGCGACTCGTAGCGCATGCCGCGCGCCGGGTAGAAGCGAACCGGCCGCGGGGCGAGGAAGGCCTTGAGGTCGGCGGCGAGGTCGCGCGCGGCGCGATCGTCGCCCGCCACGATCAGCGCGGGGCGCTCGGGATCGGAGTCGATCAGCGAGGCGAGCAGGTACGGGCGGAGGCTCCCGGACACGAATGCGCGCTGGGGCTCGTCGCGCGCGGCGTCCGCGAGCTTGACGACGTCCTCGTCACGGTGGGCGTATGTGAGAAGGCTCCTGAGCATGCGTCTTGGGGCAAGCACCGGGCGGTGCCCGGTGCGCAGCCATGGGCAATAGCCGCGAGGCGGCGCCGCGCGGCTCTACTCCTCCAAGGTTACGCGGCGCTCGAGCGCGTCGGCCGCGCTTTCCATCAGCGCCCGCACATCGTCTGCATCTTCCGAGAACCGGCCGAGCACATATCTCGACACGACCTCGGGGTCCGTGCTGTCGGGACGGCCCACGCCGACCCTGACCCTCGTGAACTCGCCGCTCCCAAGCCCCTGCTTCAGCGACTTGAGCCCGTTGTGGCCCGCGAGGCCCCCGCCGGTCCGCACCTCGACCTTGCCGAACGGCAGGTCGATCTCGTCGTGCACTGCCACGACGTGGTCCAGGTCGACGCCGAGCGCACCGCGAGCGGGGCCGGCGGCGTCGCCCGACTCGTTCATGAAGGTCTGCGGGAGGAGGACGGCGACGCGTCCGTCCTGCGTGAAGAGACCGCCGTACTTCGACTTGAACTTCGGCATGCCGCGGCGCTCGGCGAGCGCCTTGGCCACCTCGAAGCCGATGTTGTGCCTGGTCCGGGCATAGCGGTCGCCCGGATTCCCGAGACCGACGACGAGCCAATCGGCCTTCCCGCCTCCCCGGCGGAAGAGGCTCACTCGGAGCCCTCGGCCTCCTCGGCGGGAGCCTCGCCCCCGGCGGGAGCGGCCTCGCCCTCCTCGCCCTCGGCCGGCTCGGCGCCCTCTTCGAGCTCGCCCTCTTCGCCGACCAGCTCTGTCTCCTCCTCGATCTCGGGCTCCTCGACCTCGGTCGGTACGACCACGGTCGCGAGGATCGTCTCCTCCGGGTCGTCGAGGAAGGTCACGCCTGCCGGCGGGCTGATCTCGGAGAGGTGCATGGTCGCGGCGATCTCCAGGCCGGACACGTCGACGTGGATCGCATCGGGGATGTCCGTCGGGAGCGCCTCGATGTTGAGTTCGTGGGTCACGTGCTCGAGCACGCCGCCCTCCTTGATGCCGGGCGCCTCCTCGGCGCCCTCGAGGCTCACGGAGACCTGCGTCTGGATCTTCTCGTCGAGGCGGACCTCGAGCAGGTCGATGTGGAGCAGCTCATCGCGCACCGGGTGGAGTTGCTGGTCCTTGACGATCACCGGGCGGGTCTTGCCGGCGACCTTCAGGTCGATCAGCGCCGAGCCCGCCAGAACGTGACGGAGAACGAGAGCGTTGACCTTGAAAGAGGTGCAGTCGCCGTCCTTGCCGCCGTACACCACCCCGGGCACGTAGCCCTCACGGCGCAGGCGCTTGGCGGCACGGGTGCCGCGCTCGGTGCGGTCCTCGACGTCGAGGGTGGGTCGCTTTCCATCCGCCATGACGGCTGGCCAGTCTAGCGGGCCACCTATCGTTGAAGCCGTGGCGCGGCGGGACGACACCGACATCCCCAAGGGGCGCATCCGCCGCACCGCCCAGGTGGGCTCGGTCGTGGGTTCGCAGGGCGCCCGCTACGCCGGGACGCGCGCCCGCAATCTCGCCCGCGACCCCGAGGAGGCAGCCCACGCGCTCGAGCAGAGGCACCTCGAGGTGGCCGAGCAGATGGTCGAGACGCTTGGCCGCATGAAGGGCGCGGCGATGAAGATCGGCCAGCTCGCTTCCTTCATCGACACCGAGTTCCTGCCACCCGAGTACCGCGACCTCTACCAGGACAAGCTAGCCACGCTCCGCTCCACCGCGCCGCCGATGCCGTGGAAGAAGGTGCGCGGCGTGCTGGACGAGGAGTGGGACGAGCCGGTCGAGGAGCTGTTCGAGGACTTCGAGCAGGAGGCAGCGGCGGCGGCCTCGATCGGGCAGGTCCACCGCGCGGTGCTCCCGGACGGGCGACGCGTGGCGGTGAAGGTCCAGTACCCGGGCGTGGCGTCCGCGATCGCGGCCGACATGCAGAACGCCGGGCTGATCCTGCGGCTCGCCAAGGCGTTCGCGCCAGGACTCGACGCCAGGGCGGCCGCGGCGGAGCTGAAGGAGCGCGTGATGGAGGAGCTCGACTACGAGCTCGAGGCGCAGTCGCAGCGGGCGTTCGCCCGCGGGTACCGCCGGCATCCCTTCATTCACGTGCCCGACGTCGTCACGCGGCTGTCCACCGAGCGGGTGCTCGTGAGCGAGTGGGTGGACGGGGCCGGCTTCGACGAGGTGCGCGAGCTGCCGCAGCCGGAGCGCGACCGCTTCGGCGAGATCGTGTTCCGCTTCTGCTTCGGCTCGATCTACCACCTCCAGCACTTCAACGCCGACGCCCACCCCGGCAACTACCTCGCGCTGCCGAACGGCCGCGTGGCGTTCCTCGACTTCGGGATGACGAAGCAGCTCGACCGCGACCAGATCGAGCTCGAGATCGCCGCGCTCGAAGCGATCTTCGACGACGATCCCGAGCGGCTGCGCGTCGCGCTGCACGACCTCGGCTTCCTGAACGACCCGCGCAAGGTGGACGCCGAGCTCCTGATGGAGCACGTGCGCGCTGTCGGCGGCTGGTACATGGAGGACCGCGAGGTGACGATCGACTCCGCACGCGTGATGGAGGCGATCGCGGCGGTGTCCGACCCGCGCTCCTCCTTCTACCGCGTGATGCGGCGCGAGAACCTGCCCGCCAACGAGCTGATGGGGCGGCGGATGGAGTCGGGCGTGCTGGCCGTTCTTGGCCAGCTCCAGGCCGCGCGCAACTGGTACCGGATCGGCCGCGAGTGGTGGTTCGGCGAGGCGCCGTCCACCGAGCTGGGCGAGCTGGAGGCCGCCTGGGCGCGGGACTTCGGCTCGTCGCGCTAGAAG
>JBKPBS010000141.1:0-14139 GCA_046726915.1 Actinomycetota bacterium | reverse complement strand
GAGCGCATCCTGCGCGGTGGGACGCGCTACCTCGACGACATCGATCCGCCCGGAGCGGCCCACGTCGCGTTCGTGCGAAGCCCGTTCGCGCACGCGCGTATCGGCGGCGTTGGCGTCCCCGACGAGCTCGATGGCGTGTTCGGGGTGATCACGGCGGCGGACCTGGAGGGGCGCGCGACCGACCTCCCGGCGCAGGGCGTCCCGGGAGGTGAGGTCTCGGACGAGGGCCACCCGCTGCTCGCCAGGGACGAGGTGCGCTACGCCGGCCAGCCCGTGGCGGCCGTGCTCGCGGAGTCGCGCGCGCTTGCCGAGGACGCCGCCGAGCTCGTCGAGATCGAGTACGAGCCGCTCGAGCCGGTGCTGGAGGCAGGCGATTCGGACGTGACCATGACCCGCTGGCACAGGGTCAGCGGGGACGTCGATGGCATCTTCGACTCGGCCGCGCGCGTCGTGCGCGCGCGCCACGCGCTGCCCCGGCTCGCACCCGTGCCGATGGAGCCGCGCGGCGCGATCGCCTCATACGACGAGTCCGACGACATGCTGACGGTCTGGGTGTCCGCGCAGGACAGTCACCGCCAGCTTGCCGGCCTGGCGCAGGTGCTCGACCGGACGGAGGAGTCGATTCACGTGATCGTCCCGGACGTCGGCGGCGCGTTCGGCAGCAAGGGGGCGCCCGCACCGGAGACGATGGTCGTGGCGGCGGCGGCCATGACGAGCGGCCGAACCGTCAAGTGGGCCGAGGACCGTGAGGAGAACTTCGTCGCCTCGTACCAGGGGCGGGGCATGGAGGCCGACGTCGAGCTGGCGCTCGACGGCGACGCGAGGATGCTCGCCATCCGGGCCCGGATCTGGGCCGACATCGGCGGTTACCTGATGCCGACCACGGCGATCCCCATGCACACCACCGCGATGCTGATGTGCGGCGTCTACGACATCCGGGCGGCCGACGTCGAGGTCGTCGGCAGGCGCACGAACAAGGTGCCCACCGGTCCGTACCGCGGCGCCGGCCGGCCCGAGGCGGCCTACTTCGTGGAGTGCACGGTCGACGTCGCGGCCCGGGAGCTCGGGATCGACCCGCTCGAGCTGCGTCGCCGGAACCTGATCCGTGAGCTCCCATACGAGACGGCGCTCGGCTGGACCTACGACTCGGGCGATTACGCACGCTGTCTCGACATGGCGGAGCAGCTCGTGCAACCCGAGCGGCACTCCGACGATGAGCGCGTGGTTGGCACCGGCTTCGGCATGTACGTCGAGCGGGCGGGCGGGCTGTTCGAGACCGCCGATGCCGAGCTCTTGCCGGGCGGGAGGCTCCTGGTGCGAAGCGGCTCGTCACCGCACGGCCAGGGACACGACACCACCTTCGCGCAGCTCGCGGCCGACCGCCTCGGGATCGGGCTGGAGGACGTGGAGCTCCGCTTCGGGGACTCGAAGGAGGTGCCGCGCGGCGTCGGTACCTTCGCCAGCCGCTCGGTCGCGATGGGGGGCTCCGCGGTCGTGCAGGCGGTCGATGCGCTGAAGGAGAAGTGCGCGGCGGTCGCCGCGGGACGGAGCATGTCGCTGCGCGAGCTGGCGGCGGCTGAGCCGGGGATCCGGGCGAGCGCGCGCTTCGAGTCCGAGCTCGTCTTCTCGTCGGGAGCGTACGGAGCCGTCGTCGAGATCGAGCGCGCCACGGGGCGGCTGCGCGTGCTGCGGCTCGCGGCCGTCGACGACGCGGGGACGATCGTCAACCCGCTCCTGGCCGAGGGGCAGGTGGTCGGCGGCACAGCGCAGGGGCTCGGCCAGTGCCTCGTCGAGCAGGCGGTTTACGACGAGGAGGGCAATCCCACCTTTGCCTCCTTCGTCGGCTACAGCCTGCTCACCGCCGTGGAGATGCCGCCGGTGATCACCGCATTCGTCGAGTCGCCGTCGCCGCTCAATCCGCTCGGCGCGAAGGGGATCGGCGAGGGCGGCGCGATCGGGACGCCGGGGGCCGTGGCCAACGCCGTCGCCGACGCGCTGGGTGGCGTGCGGGTGGCCCCGCCCTTCACGGAGGAGAAGCTGTGGCGGGCCCTGCGCGAGGTGGGCTCTTGAAGCCCGCTCGCTTCGATTACCGAGCACCGGTCTCGGTCGACGAGGCGCTGCCGCTACTCGGGCTCGACAGCGCGGTGCTCGCCGGTGGCCAGAGCCTCGTTCCGCTGCTCAACCTGCGCCTCGCGCGACCCGAGCTCGTGGTCGACGTGAACGGGATCGCGGAGCTCGACTACATCCGCGCAGGAGGCGGCCCGCTGTGGATCGGAGCGCTGACCCGCCAGGTCTCACTGGAGCGCTCGGAGCTCGTCCGGCGGCGCTGGCCGCTCCTCCACAAGGCGGTCGGGTTTGTCGGGCATCCTCAGATCCGCAGCCGCGGGACGGTGGGCGGCTCGGTCGCGCACGCCGACCCCGCCGCCGAGCTCCCGGCGGCGCTCGTCGCGCTCGATGCCAGGATCCATCTGCGCTCGACAGGGGGTGCTCGGGCGCTGCCCGCCTCGGAGTTCTTCCGCGGTCCGCTCTACACCGCCCGCGAGCCTGACGAGCTGCTGGTGGAGATCGAGGTGCCCGAGCAGCCCGGCGACGCGGGCAGCGGCTTCGCGGAGCATGCCCGCACGCACGGCGACTTTGCTACGGCGGGCGCGGCCGCCGTGATCGCTCCCGATCATGCCGGCATCGCGCTGCTCGGCGCCGGTCCCGCCCCCGTGCGCGCCGAGGCGGCGGAACGGGCGCTCGCCGGCGGCGCCGAGCCGCGCGAGGCCGCCGCGCTCGCCGCCCGGGACATCGAGCACGAGCACCGGCGGGCGCTGTGCACGGAGTTGGCGCGCCGTGCGATCGAGGAGGCGCTTGCGTGAGGATCAGCGTGGAGATCAACGGCCGCGATTACGAAGGCGACGTCGAGCCGCGGACGCTCCTGTCTGACTTCATCCGCCACACGGCCGGCCTGACCGGCACCAAGGTCGGCTGCGAGCAGGGCGTCTGCGGCGCGTGCACCGTGCAGCTCGACGGGGAGCCGGTGCGCTCCTGCCTGATGCTCGCGGTCCAGGCCAACGGCCGGGCGCTCAGGACCGTCGAGGGTCTCGCGGACGACGGTGGCCTACATCCACTCCAGCGCGCGTTCCACGAGGCGCACGCGCTGCAGTGCGGGTTCTGCACCGCGGGCTTCCTGATGTCGATGGAGGGATTCCTGCGCGAGCACCCCGACGCCGGCGAGGACGACCTGCGCGAGGCGCTCGCGGGCAACCTCTGCCGCTGCACCGGCTATCTCGGGATCATCGAAGCGGTGGAGCAGGCCGCCCGCGAGCTGCGCGGAGGCTAGGTCGGGCCTCGACAGGTCAGTTCAGGCTCGCAACTCGGATTGCGGTCAGACCGCGCTCGAGTGTCGTCGAGGCCTATTGCGTGGCCGCGTCGGCGTCCACGATCCCGTATCCCATCACGGGGTCGTAGGCGCCGTGGTTCGACGAGGTCGCCTTCAGGCGCTCCACGATCTGCGCGTTCGTCAGGCCCTGCCCGGACAGGAGGGCGGCCACTCCGGCGACCTGCGGCGACGCCATCGACGTGCCGGCAAGAGTGTCGTAGCCCGAGAGCGATCCTGAGCCCTGACAGTCGAGGTCCGAGCCCGGCCACATCGTCGACCAGATGTCCTCATCGTCCTCGCAGAAGACGCTTCCCATACCGCCGGGCGCGCGGAAGCCGAGCATGGTCTTGTTGTTCGGGAAGTTCGAGTAGAAGGTCGGCAGCCCGCGGCTGTCCGTGGCGGCCACGCAGACCGCGTGGTCGGCGAATGACGGGTAGGAGCAGAGCGGGAAGCTCTCGTTCCCGGCCGCCGCGACAACGAGCGAGCCGCTGTCCCACGCGTGGGTCACCGCGGCCTCGATCTCCTCGTTGAGGGGCTCGAGCTGACCGACGATCGGGAGCTCGCCGAGGCTGAGGTTGATCACCTCGGCGCCGTTGTCGGCGGCCCAGCGGATGCCGGCAGCGACATCGTCGGACGAGCCGCTGCCGTCC
Organism: Actinomycetota bacterium; assembly: GCA_046726915.1. GTDB lineage: Bacteria > Actinomycetota > Thermoleophilia > Solirubrobacterales > Thermoleophilaceae > JACVRW01. The sequence continues at coordinate 10,125 of JBKPBS010000141.1, read as the reverse complement.
GCGTCGAGCACGCGCACGGGCATGATCTGGGCGTCAGGCGCCACGCCGGCCACGCCGATGCCGTTGTTCGTCACGGCCGCCGCGATGCCGGCGACGTGCGTGCCGTGGCCGTTCTCGTCCTGCGGACCGGGTGGGCAGTCAGTCTGACCGGCGACGAAGTCATCACCGGCGACGAGCTTGGAGCTCAAGTCTGGGTGGGCGAGATCCACGCCGGTGTCCACGACCGCGACGGTCGTGCCGGCGCCGCGCGCGCCGCGCGCCCAGGCCTCCCGCGCGTTCACCTGGTCCAGCGCCCACTGACGCGCGAAGAGCGGATCGTTCACGGGGCCGCTGCCGGGGGTCACGCCGCTGTCGTACTGATAGGTCTGAGTGGCGCATCCGGAAGGCGCTGCGGCCCCGTTCGGGCCCTTCTCGGCAGCCAGTGCCTGTGCCGGCACGATCGACAGCGCCACGAGCGCAACGACGACAGCCGCGATCCCGTTCACGTTCAGCCCTTTCTCTTGAGCGCGCCAAGGCAAGCCGACGCGCAGCCCCTGCCGGGTCTTGCCTACCCAGGTCCCCCCGAGATCATGCGGCACAACCCAGCGCGTCCCTAGACTCGTCCTTAATGGCCTTGCATCGCGAGATCGAGGGGGCGCAGCCCGACCGGGCCCAGCCGGTCGAGCGGCTGGCCGGACGCCACGAGCGGCGCCGGACCGAGGCCACGTGGCACATGGCGACCGGAACGCTTGCGTGTCCGGCCTGTGACGCCCCGGTCCTGCACCCCCCTGAGCCGATGTCGCCGCCGGATCCGATCTCGTGCGGCTTCTGCCGGCACGCCGGAGCGATGCGCGACTTCCTCTCGCTGGCCGAGCCGACCCGCCCGACGCGCGTGGCCGTGCTGGTCCGCGGGCTCGCCCTGCGCTAGTCGCTCAGGCCGCGACGGCGGACTTGAGGGCAGGTGCCACCGACCCTGCCACGAGCTCGATCGTCTGCCAGTCGACGGGGGCGAGCGCGCCGAGCAGGAAGTCGCCGGCCCCGAGGTCGGCGTACGGGCGTAGCTGCTCGACGCACTGCTCGGGAGTGCCCACGATCATCATCTTCCGCAGCCGCTCGGGCGGCGGGTCGCCGTAGAGCGCGCCCGCCCGCCCACGCGCCGCCTGCTCGTCCTCGTCGAGGACGGCGCGGAAGGTCAGCGACTTGCGCACGTCGAGCGGGTCGCGACCCACGTCGGCGCAGTGTCCGGCGAGCACGTCGAGCTTGTGCCGGTACTCGTCCACGTCGCCGTAGAAGGTGTTCCAGATGTCGCCGTGCTCGGCCACGATCCGCAGCGTCCGGCGCTCGCCGGCCCCGCCGATCACAAGGGGCAGGTGGTCCTGCACCGGCTTGGGCTCCAGGTGCGCGTCCTTCAGCTGGAAGTGCTTGCCCTCGAAGGTCGTCGTCTCCTGCGTCCAGAGGCTCCGCACGATCCGGCAGGCCTCGTCGAGCATGTCCATGCGCACACCGATTCGCGGGAACGGGATGCCGTACTCATCGTGCTCCTGCTCGAACCAGGCGGCGCCCATCCCCAGCTCCAGCCGGCCGCCCGAGACGTGATCGATGGTGGCGGCCATCTTCGCGACGACCGCCGGATGCCGGTAGGTCACCCCGAGCACCAGCATCCCGCAGCGAACACGGCTCGTGTGCGCGGCCATCGCGCTGAGCAGGGTCAGCCCCTCGAACTGGGGACCGGTCGGGTCGCTGAAGATGGGCAGGAAGTGGTCGAAGTCAGAGACCCAGTCGTAGCCGAGCTCCTCGCAGCGAAGCCAGAGATCCCGGTAGTCGCCGAAGCTTGTGTTCTGTGGTCCGGAGTGGACCCCGAAGCGGATGTCGCTGCCGAAGAGCTGCATGCGCCGCTCAGGTGTGCGCCCAGTAGCGCTCGGACCGCTTGCTCCGCGCCAGTGCGTCGGCGTCTTCGAAGCCCGGTGCCATCGCGGCGCTCGTTCCAGGCATGACCTGATGGTGGTCGATGTTGAGCAGCCGCAGCCACGACTGCTGGCCGAGTGTGAGCCCGACGAAGCAGCCCAGCTCGACGAGCTCGGCCTCGCTGAAGTGCTCGTACAGCCGCTCCCAGAGCGCGTTGTCGGCCTCGCCGGTCCAGACGATCGCCTCCGCGTAGGCCAGAGCGGCCTTCTCGCGGTCGGTATAGGTCTGGGACGACTCGAAGTTCAAGAGCTCGTCGTACTTGCCCTCGTCGAGGCCCGCCTCGCGGCCGCGCTCCGAGCGCTGGTTGCCGCAGTACTCGCACTTGACGCTGTGCGAGACGTAGACGCGACAGAGCTCCTTGACCGAGTGATCCAGGATGCCGTTGCGAAACAGGTCGTTCCATGAGTTCGCGAAGAACCAGAACGCCGCCGGCACATGTGCGCGAATCGCCGAGCTCTCGGGCCGCGGCGTCCCCTCGCGCGCGCAGCGCTCCATCTCGGCCTGCATCTCCGGCGTCATCTCCTCCAGCGGCACGTAACTGATGCGCTGTGGTCCTGCCATGGTGCGCTCCTCCCTCAGAGTCTGCAAATAGCTTGTCACAGGGTTACCCGATCCTCAGCAGGCCGCGCTCGTAGTCGTGGAGGCGCTCGGCGCCCTCGTCTGTGACCACGACCAGCTCGCCCGTCTGCACGCCGGCGCTCTCGTCGCGGGTCACGACGTTCGGCTGTATCACGATGGTCATGCCCTCTTCGAGCGTGAAGTCGGGAACCTGCTCGAGCATCCGGGTCTTGTCGCCGAGGACGGGCGGCAGGTAGCCGCCAACGAAGCCGTGGACGAGGTCGTCGCGGGTTGTGAAGCCGGCATCTCCGATCAGTGCGGAGGCTTCGACGAGCTCCTCCGCGGTCGCGCCCGGGCGTACCCGCTCGAACAGAGCGTCGAAGGCGGCATCCGCCACGTCGTGGAGCTCGCGGTACAGCGGCGGCGGCTCGTCGGCGATCGAGAAGGTGCGAAGCAGCTGGCCGGTGTAGTCCCAGTAGGACGCGCTGATCTCACAGCTCAGTACATCGCCGCGCTCCAGCGCTCGCGCCGCCGGCCATTGAGCTGGGACGCCCGCCCCGAAGTAGTGGATGTGGGTCGTGCCGCCGCGGCCCACGTACGCGCGCTCGGCCAGGTCCCCGAGCTCGTACTCGTCGGTGCCGGGCCCGGCCTCCTCGTGGACGGCGCGCACCGCGCTGTCGGTGAAGTCGCAGGCGACCCGAAGCCAGTCGAGCTCCTCGGCCGACTTCCGCAGCCGCAGGCGCGTGTAGGCCTCGTCGAGCGGGACCGGCGACGCGAACTCCGCGAGCGCCGCGTACGGCCGGTACCCGAGCGGTCCGATCACCCCTACGCGCCCGTCCCGCGCGCCCCGACGCTGGAGCTCCTCGACCGCCGCGGCCATCGGCTTCGGCCCGGCCCAGCGCACCTCGGCCTCCGTGGCGATTCGCGCCGCATTCGGCACGTGGTTGTAGAAGTTCACGAGCAGCAGGTCGGGCTCGCCGGGCGTGAAGACCACGAGCGCCTCGCGTGTCGCGGGCCAGCGCGTGAGCCAACCCACGGCCGGCCCTGACTTGTTCGCTCCGTAGAGCAGAGCGTGCGCCGCGCCCGCGGTCTCCAGCTCCGCCGACAGCGCATCGCGCCGGCGCGCCATCTCGGCGTCGGAGAAACGCGGGTAGGGGAGAGTCTCGGTCGAGGCCGTCATGGCTTCACCACGAGCCTGCGCCCGGCGGAGTTCGAGAGTCGTTCCCAGGCGTCCCCGATCTCGTCCAGCGGAAGCTCCTCGGTGTCGAGCGTCAGCCGGCGTCCGCGCTGCTCCGCGAGCCCGTGGGCGCGCGCCAGGGCCGCCTGGCGCTCCTGCGGCGTGGCCCAGGCGCCCGAGTGGCCCACGACCGTGACCCGGCGGTTGCGCAGCGGGATCCCCGAGAGCTCGGCCACCGGGGACGCCGCCTGGCCGAAGCTCACGTAGACGCCGTCGCGTGTCAGCGCATCGATCGCCGCGCGCGCGGGCTCTCCCCAGAGCGGGTCGAGCGCGACGTCGAGGCGGCCGGCGGCAGCCTCCGAGTAGCGGTCGCGCAGCTCCTCGGCCCCGAGGCCGGCGCCGAGCTGAACCATCTCGTCGGCGCCGAGCGACCGCGCCCGCTCCAAGCGGTCGCGGCTGCGACCGGCCGCCACCACCCGCGCCGCGCCCATCAGCTTGGCGAGCTGGACCGCGACCATGCCGACCGCCCCGCTCGCGCCCGTCACGAGCACGTGCGCGCCCTCGAGCGAAGCTCCCGCCCGACGCGCGCGCTCCAGGCACATGAGGGCCGTGAACACCGGCACGCCGAGCGCGGCGGCGGCCGTGTCGTCGAGCTCGTCCCCTATGGGCGTCACCGACGCCTGCGAGGCGCGGTCCGACGCGTCGGGCTCCTCGGGCGCGACCGCGTACTCCGCGACGGCACCGTCGCGACCGTAGCCGGGGTGTACGAACTCCACGCGCACGCGCGTGCCCGGCGAGAGCCGCTCGCCCTCCTCGACGACCCCGATGCCCTCGAGCCCGATCGCATAGGGCGGACGCGGCGGGCCGTCGAAGAAGTGGCCGTTCCAGATGTGCAGCTCGACCGGGTTGAGCGCGGCAGCCCGGATCCGCACCAGAGCCTCGCCCGGCCCCCGTCGGGGCTCGGGCACCTCCGCGGGCGCCGGCGGGCGGCCAACGGCCTCGACAACCGCGGCGCGCACCTTAGAGGCGCACCGGGTCCCCGGTGGGGATCCGGCCGTTGCCGGGCACAGCCTCCTGCGTTTCCGCGTCGAGCCGCGTGTTGAGGTTCGACTGGTGGTCGCGCTCGAGCGGCAGCGCACCGCCAACCGTGTAGTACGGCTTGCCGGCGATGACCAGATCTTCGGCCGGGAAGCGCGTGATCACCTCGCAACCGTCGGCCGTGACCACGAGCTGCTCCTCGATGCGCGCGGCCGACCAGCCGTCGCTGGACGGCCAGAACGTCTCGAGCGCGAACACCATTCCCTCCTGGATCTCCTCCGGGTGGTCGAGCGAGACCAGACGGCTGAAGATCGGCTTCTCCCAGATCGCGAGGCCCACCCCGTGACCGAACTGAAGCGCGAACGCGGCCTCCTCGTCGGGAAATCCGAACTCCTCCGCCTTCGGCCAGACCTGAACCACCTCGCCGGTCGTGACGCCCGGCCGGATCAGGTCGATGGCCGCGTCGAGGTAGTAGCGGCAGCGCTTGTAGGCGTCCACCAGCGCACTGGACGCGCTGGCCACCGCGAACGTGCGGTAGTAGCACGTGCGGTAGCCCATGAAGCTGTGGAGGATGTCGAAGTAGGCGGGGTCGCCCGGGCGCAGGGCTCTGTCCGTGTACACGTGGGGGTGAGGGCTGCAGCGCTCACCCGAGATGGCGTTGACGCCCTCCACGAACTCCGACCCCATGTCGTAGAGCACCTTGTTCACGAGGCCGACGCACTCGTTCTCGCGCATGCCCGGCTTCATCGCGCGGTAAAGCTCCTCGTAGGCGGCGTCGACCATCATGCAGGCCGTGTTCAGCAGCGTGATCTCGTCCTGCGTCTTGATCATCCGCGCCTGCTGCATCAGCTGCTGGCCGTCGACGACCTGCACCCCGGCGCTCTGAAGGGCGAACAGCACCGCGGGCTCTAGCGCATCGACCCCGACCGGCTCGTCCATGAGCCCGCGTTGCTCCAGCTCGACGCGGATCTTCTCGGCCACGTTCTCCGCCCTGCCGGACTCCGGCGACATCGCGCCGCGGAGCGTCGAGATGCCGGCGCGCGAGCGGCCGTCGCCAAGCCACGGGTTGTAGAGCTCGTGATGGCGCGCCGCGGACCCGAAGTCCCACATGATCGGCTCGTCGCCCTGCGGCAGGAGGCAGAAGCGGTTGAGCTTGTCCTGCGCCCACGTGCCGATGTGCGTGGCCGTGATGTAGCGGATGTTCGTCATGTCGAAGCAGAGCAGCGCGCCCAGCTCCGAGTCGGCGAGCAGCGACGCGATCCGTGCCAGCCGCTCCTCGCGCAGGCGGTCGAGGCGCACGCGCTCCTCCCAGTCCACGGCCATCGTCCCGTAGGTGTGCAGTCCCATTCCTCGTCACCTCGCCGATCGGATGCTGCAAACGATTGCACGGCATGAGCCCAGAGGTCAACCTCTGCTTGCTCCGGACCTCTTGACAGGTCGGCGGCCTCTAACGTACGGTTTCGTGCAAACGTTTGCAGGGAGACCGATGCCGGAGTTTGACCTCAAGCACAAGACGCTGGGCTGGGTGGGAACGGGACGGATGGGGTACGCGCTCGCGACGCGCCTGCTCGAGGCTGGATGTGACCTCGCCGTGTACAACCGCACGCGCGCGAAGGCCGAGCCGCTGGCGGAGCTGGGCGCGGCGGTCGTCGACACTCCCGCGGAGCTCGCGGAGCGCGACATCGTCTTCACGATGGTCGCGGGCCCGGAGGACTTCAAGGCGGTGGTGCTCGGCGAGAACGGGCTGTTGTCGAGGTCCGATACGGCCCCGTCGGTGATCGTGGACTCCTCGACCGTGTCTCCGGACGCCTCGGCGGAGGTCAGGGCCGAGACCGACGCGCGCGACGTGGCCCTGCTGGCGGCGCCGGTGAGCGGCAATCCGTCCGTCGTCGACGCCGGCAAGCTGACGGTCGTCGTCTCCGGCCCGAGTGAGGCCTGGGAGACCGCTCGTCCGTACCTCGAGCTGTTTGGCGCGGGCGCCACCTACGTGGGCGAGGGCGACGTCGCCCGGCTCGTCAAGATCTGCCACAACCTGATGCTCGGCGTGGTGGCTCAGTCGCTTGCGGAGATCACGGTGCTCGCCGAGAAGGGCGGCGTCTCGCGCGCGGCGTTCCTCGAGTTCCTCAACAAGAGCGTCATGGGCTCGATGTTCACGCGCTACAAGACGCCGGCGATCGTGAACCTGGACTTCACGCCGACCTTCACCCCGGCGTTGCTCTCCAAGGACTTCCATCTCGGCTTCGAGGCCGCCGAGGAGCACGGCGTGCCGATGCCCGTGGCGGCGGCCGCCCAGCAGGTCGTGCAGGCGCTGATGGGCTTCGGCTACGAGGACACCGACTTCATGGCGCTGCTCGAGCTGGAGGCGCGCGGCTCGTCGCTCGAGCTCGAGCCCGAGAACGTGCCGGTCAGCGACGGGCTGGGCGACGGCGCGGTCGACATGGTGTCGGCGCGGCCGAGCAGCTAGACGAGCGCGGCCGCCTCCAGGTCGCGCCGCAGGGCGAGCTGCTCGTCGCGCGTCAAGGGCACGAGCGGCGGCCGTACGGGGCCCTGCGGTAGCCCGAGGAGCCCCAGCCACGCCTTCAGCTGTGCGATCGGGATCAGGTGACGCTCGAGCCAGGGCTTCCGCATCCAGCGATCGAAGGCGTCGCGCGCGGGTCCGAGCCCGTCGCTCACCGTGCGGGCCGCCTCGAGGTCGCCCGAGTCCGCCAGACGTGTGTACTCGACGATCGGCAGGGCACCCGCGCGCTGATACAGCGCAAGCGCCGGCGTCGACATCAGCGCCTGGAAGCCGTGCCCTGAGTGGAGCTCGAGCCAGTGGCGCTCGGAGGCGTCGGTGACGACGATGCGCTTGCCGGCGAGCGCCTGCACGCGCAGCAGGTGGTCCATGCCCTGCGGGTTCTTGATGCCGCAGATGTTGTCGAGCTCCGCGAGCTCGGCGATCAGCTCCGGGGAGAGCGTGTAACCGGCGTACGTCGTGTTGAAGAGGAACATCGGCAGGGGAGAGGCGCCGGCGAGCGCCTCGTACCACGCGCGTACGGACTCGGCCGGCGGGCTTGGCGGGTAGTACGGGTTCATCGCGATCCCGAACTCGATGCCGTGCTCGATCGCGTGCTCGCAGAGCTGGACCGTGTCCGAGAAGACGTGGTGGCCCACCTGCGCCATCACCGGCACGCGCCCGGCGGCCCGGCGCACCACGAGCTCGTGGACGCGCTTGCGCTCGTCGAGTGACAGCGCCCAGAACTCGCCCATGACGCCGCCGCAAAAGATGCCGTCAACCTGGAGACCGTCGATGTAATGCTCGACCGAGGCGGCGAGCGTGTCCTCGTCGACGTGCCTGCCGTCGGCCGTGAACGGCGTCGGGATGGCGATCCAGAGGCCCTTCACCTTCTCGCGAGCCAGTGACTTCGCGGACATGGGCGCGCTGACGTTCACCTCGTCAATCTTTGCAAACGATTGCTGTACATTTGGCCGCAATGGCCGGGCCACAGACGGAGCGCGCTCACGAGATGAGGGACCGGCCCGGCGAGTCCCCCGCTGAATACCTCGAGCGCTACGGGCGGATGCGGCTCATCCGGCGCTTCGAGCAGGAGATGCACCGGCTGTTCCTCAAGGGTGAGGTGCACGGCACCACGCATCTGTCCGCCGGGCAGGAGGCCGTGCCGGTGGGGGTCTGCTCGGCGCTCGAGCCGGGCGACTACGTGGCCGGGACCTACCGCGGCCACGGCCACGCCCTCGCGAAGGGCACCGATCCCGAGGCGCTCGCGGCCGAGATGCTGGGACGCGCCGCCGGGGTCTGCGGGGGCCGGGCGGGGTCGATGAACGTGATCGACCTCGAGCACGGCCTCGTGGGCTGCTTCGGGATCGTCGGCGGCAGCATCGCCGCCGCTACGGGCGCCGCGATGTCGGCACAGCGCGAGGGCAGGGTGGCGGTGGCGTTCTTCGGCGACGGTGCCTCGAACCAGGGTTACTTCCACGAGTGCCTCAACTGGGCGCAGGTGTTCGACCTGCCGGCCGTCTACGTCTGCGAGAACAACCTCTACGGTGAGTTCACGCCGATGGCGAGCGTCACCGCCGGCGGCGAGATCGGCATCCGCGCTGCGTCGTTCGGCATGCAGTCGCGGGTGGTGGACGGCAACGACCTGTGGGCCGTGCGCGAGGCGGCGCTCGAGGCGGTCGGCCGCGCGCGTGGCGGCGACGGGCCGACCCTGCTCGAGTGCCAGACCTACCGCCATTACGGCCACTCGAAGTCCGATCCGGGGAAGTACCGCCCACCCGACGAGGTCGAGCGCTGGCTGGCGCGCGATCCGCTCGACCTGGCCCGCGCGCGGCTCCTGGACCTGGGTCTGGGCGACGAAGACCTGGCGGCGAAGGACGCGGAGATCGACGCCCAGATGGACCGCGCGGTCGAGGGGGCGCTCGCGGCGCCGTATCCAGATCCTGAGCAGCACTCCGGCTCCGAGTTCAAGGAATGAGCGAGCTCGAGTTCCGCAAGGCGATTCGCGACGCGCTCGACGAGGAGATCCAGCGCGACCCCTCGGTCGTCTTCTTCGGCGAGGACGTGGCCGCCCCGGGCGGCGTATTCATGACGACCCCGGGGCTGCATGAGAAGCACGGCCGGGAGCGCGTCTTCGACACGCCGATCTCCGAGCTCGCGATGGCCGGGGCGGCTTTCGGGGCTGCGGTCACCGGGCTGCGTCCGGTGATCGAGATCATGTTCGGCGACTTCATGGGGCTGCCGATGGACAGCCTCGTGAACCAGTCCGCGAAGTTCTGGTACGTCTCGAACGAGCAGGCGAGCGTTCCGCTGGTCGTTCGGTCCGCGGTTGGCGCGGGCGGCCGCTTCGGCGCGATGCACTCGCAGATCCACGGCAGCTGGTTCCAGGGCATCCCCGGCATCAAGATCGCCGGCCCGTCGAACCCGGCCGACGCGAAGGGCCTGCTCAAGTCGGCCATCCGCGACGACAACCCGGTCATCTTCCTCGAGCACAAGCGGCTCTACTCGCTGAAGGGGCCGGAGCCGACGGAGGAGACGGTGCCGCTCGGCAAGGCAGCCGTCGTGCGCGAGGGCACCGACGTCTCGATCGTCTCGGCGCTGAGGGGCGTGCGCGATTCGCTGGAGGCCGCCGAGGAGCTGGCGCGCGAGGGCATAGACGCCGAGGTGGTCGACCTCCGCTCGTTGCGGCCACTCGACCACGAGACCGTGCTCGAATCGGTCGCGAAGACGAACCGGGTGATGGTCGTCGAGGAGGGCACGCGCGTGGGCGGCTGGGCCGGGAACCTGCTCGGGATCGTCACCGCCGAGGGCCTCGACCAGCTCGACGACGCCTGGATCGTCGCGACCGACGACACGCCGGCCCCGTACAGCCCGACGCTCGAGGACGCGTGGCTTCCCGGCGCCGCCGAGATCG
>JBKPBS010000140.1:0-14048 GCA_046726915.1 Actinomycetota bacterium | reverse complement strand
CCGCGCGGCCGGGGCTGCCGGAGCGGTGCCTCCGCGACAGGCCGCCCCGCGACCCTCGCCGTCCGCCCGCCCGGGCGGCACTTCGGAGACCGCCGCCGTGGAGCGCCCGGCGCGCGCCGGTCGTGACCGGCCGCAGTCCGCCGGTTAGCACTCACCACCGACGAAGGAGAACCGATGGACCGGACCCTGATCCTGGTAAAGCCGGACGCCTTCGAGCGGGGCCTCACCGGCGAGGTCATTGCCCGCTTCGAGCGCAAGGGCCTCAAGATCGTGGCGATGAAGCACATGACGGTGGACCGCGAGCTTGCCGACGAGCACTACGCGGAGCACCGCGAGCGACCGTTCTTCGGCGACCTCGTGGAGTTCATCACGGGAGGCCCGCTCGTCGCGCTCGTGCTCGAGGGATACGAGGCGGTGACCGCCGCACGCCAGGTGATCGGCGCGACGAACCCGCTCGACGCGGCGCCCGGATCGATCCGGGGGGATTTCGGCCTCGAGGTCCAGACCAACCTCGTCCATGGGTCCGACTCGCCCGAGTCGTCCGCCCGCGAGTGCGGCCTGTTCTTCCCGGAGCTTGGCGGCTGAGCCGCTGATCCTCGCCTCGAGCTCGCCCAGGCGGCGGGCGATCCTCGAGCAGCTCGGGGTCGACTTCCGCGTCGAGGCCCCGGACGTCGAGGAGCTGACCGAGGGCGACCCGCGTGAGCTGGTCGTCCAGAACGCCCTGCTGAAGGCCCGCGCCGTGCCAGGAGAGCGCGTCCTGGCGGCGGACAGCATGGTCGTCTGGGACGGCCGCGCGCACGGCAAGCCGGCCGACGCCGCCGAGGCCGAGCGCTGGCTCCGTGAGCTGTCCGGCCGCTGGCACGAGGTGATGGGCGGCATCGCGCTGCGCGAGCACGGGGAGGAGCGCACCGAGCTGGCCGTGACCCGCGTGCGCTTCCGCGAGCTCTCGGAAGCCGACATCGCGCGCTACCTCGCCAGCGGCGAGTGGCGCGACCGCGCCGGCGGCTACGCGATCCAGGAGCTCGGCGCGATGCTCGTCGAGGAGATAGAGGGCGACTGGTTCAACGTCGTCGGCCTGCCTGTTCCAGCCCTTCTGCGGCTGGCGCCCGCCCTTTTGCATCATTAGTTGAGGTCCTGGCTGTCCTCTAGACTGCGGGCGCGTCCTATGGGCTTTTTCTCCTATCTCACCGGGATGGGCGGCCGCGACATGGCCGTCGACCTCGGGACCGCCAATACGCTTGTCTACGTGCGCGGTCGCGGGATCGTGCTCTCCGAGCCGTCGGTGGTAGCGATCGACTCGCGCTCCGCCGAGGTACATGCCGTCGGGATCGAGGCCAAGCGGATGCTGGGCCGCACGCCCGGCACGATCCAGGCGATCCGGCCGCTCAAGGACGGCGTAATCGCCGACTTCGACGTGACCGAGCAGATGCTCCGCCACTTCATCCAGAAGGTCCACCAGAACCGCTGGGCGCACCCGCGCGTGGTGGTCTGCGTGCCGTCCGGGGTGACCGGGGTGGAGAAGCGCGCCGTGGAGGAGGCCTGCCTCAGCGCGGGCGCTCGCCAGGCCTATCTCATCGAGGAGCCCATGGCCGCCGCGATCGGCGCGGGGCTGCCGGTGGGAGAGCCGACCGGCAACATGGTCGTCGACGTCGGCGGCGGCACGAGCGAGGTGGCGGTGATCTCGCTCGGCGGCATCGTCGTCTCGCAGTCGATCCGCATCGGCGGCGACGAGCTCGACGACGCGATCATCAACTACGTCAAGCGCGAGTACAAGCTGATGATCGGGCAGCAGACCGCCGAGGAGGTCAAGCTCGAGATCGGCTCCGCCTTCCCGCTCGCCGAGGAGGTGCAGGCCGAGATCCGCGGCCGCGACCTCGTGTCCGGGCTCCCCAAGACGATCGTCCTCACGAGCGAGGAGGTCCGGATGGCGCTCGAGGAGCCGCTCCAGGCGATCATCGACGCCGTCAAGGAGACGCTCGACCGCACTCCGCCGGAGCTGGCCTCGGACATCATGGACCGCGGGATCATGCTCGCGGGCGGCGGCGCGCTCCTCCAGGGGCTCGACGACCGTCTCCGCGACGAGACCCAGATGCCGGCACACCTCGCCGAGTCGCCGCTCACGTGCGTGGCGGTCGGCTCGGGACGCAGCCTCGAGGAGTTCGAGGCGATCCACCGCAGCAACAAGAATTCCCGATCGAGCCGACGGCGGTAGTCCCGCCGCCTGAGGGGCGCCAGGCGTGTACGACAGGAAGGTGGTCCGCAGGCGGCGGGCGGCGCTCGCGGTCTTCGTTGCCCTGTCGATCGCGATCCTGACGGCCTACTTCGGCGAGTCGGGCGGCGGTTTCTTCCACGCGCTTCAGCGCGGAGCCCAGGAGGCGTTCGCGCCGATCGAGACCGGCGCGAGCCGCGCGCTCAAGCCGGTGCGCGACCTGTTCGGCTGGGCCGGCGACACCTTCGACGCCAAGAAGGAGAACAAGAAGCTGAAGAGCGAGGTCGAGCGCCTGCGCTCCGCCCTCGCCGACGCCCAGACCGCCCAGCGCGACGCCACGCAGCTGAAGGGGCTGGTCGGGCTGAGCGAGGAGGACGGCTTCCCGCGTGGCACGAAGCCGATCGCCGCCAGGGTGATCGCACGCTCGCCCACCGTTTGGTACTCCAGTATCAAGATCGACAAGGGCGAGAGCGACGGCATTCGCCTGAACCAGCCCGTGATCGCCGCCGGCAGCGACCCCGAGCACGGCGAGACCGGCGGCCTGGTGGGCAAGGTCACGACCGTGACCGGCGGCACCGCCGAGGTCACGCTGATCACGGACGCCTCGATCGGCGTCGGCGCACAGGTGATGCCGTCCGGCGCCACCGGCGTCGTGCGGCCGGCCGTGGGGAACCCGCGCGACCTGCTCATGGAGTTCGTCGAGGGTGGCCGCGTGACCGAGAACACGACCGTTGCGACCTCCGGCTTCACGATCTCGAAGGGCGAGTCGCTGTTCCCGCGCGGCATCCCGATCGGCCGGGTTTCGAAGGCGGACCTCGAAGAGGTCGACATCTACCAGCGCGTGCACCTGGAGCCGTACGCCGACCTCAAGTCGATCGACATCGTGCAGGTCCTGACCCGCCGGCCACGCGGCTCGCAGACCGCCGGGGTGGTGCTCCCGTGATCCTCTCGCCGGGCGCGCTCCTGCGAGTCGGCCTGCTGCTCCTGCTCGCCGTGGTGCTGCAGCTCTCCTGGCTCAGCCAGCTGGGCATCCTCGGCGGCCACATCGACCTGGTCGTGCTTGTCGTGGCCGCAGTCTCCTACTACGGGGGTTCGATCGCCGGTTGCGCAACCGGCTTCTTCGCAGGCTTCCTCCTCGACCTCGCGAGCGGGGCCACGATGGGCGTCTCGTCGCTGGTCCTGACGGCGGTCGGCTACGGTGTCGGGCGCTTCCGGGAGGTGCGCGACCCGAGCCACGGGCTCCTGCCGCTTGCGGTAGGTGCGGCCGCGACGGGCGGGTTCGTGGTCGCATTCGCCGCCGCGTCCTTCATGCTGGACGTCGGCGCCAGCGTGAGCGCGCTGGTGATCCGCGATGCGATTGTGACCACGCTGCTGAACGTGCTGCTCGCACTCCCGGTATTCACCGGCACGCGCAAGCTGCTGCGCCCGGTCCTGAAGGTCGACCCGCTCGAGGTGCGCAGGCGCCGCCGGGCGCCGCGCGAGACCGGGCCGCTCGGGCTCAGGGGCCTGGAGGTCTAGGCCCCCGTGTACCTGGACAACGAGCGGCGCCCCACGCTCACGCCTCAGCTCGCGTTCCGCGTCGCCGTCATCGGCGGCGTGGCGCTCGTGATGTTCGCGGTCATCTTCTTCCGGCTCTGGTACCTGCAGGTGCTCTCGGGCGACAACTACGTGGCGGCCGCGCGCGAGAACCGGGTGCGCGAGATCAAGGTGCAGGCGCCGCGCGGCGAGATCGTGGACCGCCACGGTCAGCCGCTCGTCGAGAACCGCAACTCGCTGTCGATCAAGCTGACGCCGGACAAGCTGCCGGAGGGCAGGGCGGACCGCGAGGAGCTCTACCACCGCCTGGCGAAGCTGCTGGGCCTGAACCCGCGCCGCCTGGAGAGGCGCGTCGAGCGGGAGCTGAAGGCGCTGCCGTTCGCGAAGCCGACGGTCAAGCAGGACGTGGACTGGCGCCTGGTGGCCTACGTGCTCGAGCGCCAGGAGGACTTCCCCGGCGTCGACCCGGAGCGCGAGTTCCTGCGCGAGTACCCGCACGGGCAGATCGCCGCGCACCTGGTCGGCCAGGTCGGCGAGGTGAGCCCGAGGGAGCTGAAGGACGAGCGCTTCAACGGCGTCGAGATGGGCGACCGGGTCGGGAAGGCGGGGATCGAGGCCGAGTACGACCGCTTCCTGCGGGGCCGCAACGGCGCCGCTCGGGTCGAGGTCGACGCGCTCGGCAACCTCACGAAGACGCTGAGGCGCCAGCAGGCCATTCAGGGCAAGCAGCTGCGGCTGTCGCTCGACCTCGACGTCCAGCGCGTGGCGCAGGAGGCGCTCGCCGGCGGCACGGGGAAGGGGGCGTTCGCGGTCATGAACGTCCAGAACGGCGAGGTGCTTGCGCTCGGCTCCCAGCCATCCTTCGACCCCAACGTCTTCACCAAGCCGATCACGAAGAAGCAGCTCGACGCGCTCACCTCCAAGGACCTCGGTGAGCCGCTCCTCGACCGCGCGATCCAGGCCGGCTATCCCACGGGCTCCACGTTCAAGCTCATCACCGCCACCGCCGCGCTCGAGAGCGGGCACATCACGCCGTCCACACCGCTCAACGACCCGGGGTCGCTGACGGTAGGCGGCATCAAGTTCGAGAACGCGGGCGGAGTCGCGCACGGGACGCTCTCGCTGGTCTCCGCGCTCACGGTCTCCAGCGACGTGTTCTTCTACCAGCTCGGGCGGGACATGAACGAGAAGGGCATGCCGCTCCAGGTCTGGGCCCACCGGCTCGGGATCGGCCGCAAGACGGGCATCGACCTGCCCGCCGAGCTGCCCGGCCGGCTCCCGACGCCGCACTGGCGGAACACGTGGTTCAAGAAGAAGCTGACCGACCGCCCGTGGTCGGTTGGCGACAACATCAACCTCTCCGTCGGCCAGGGCGACCTTCTCGCGAACCCGCTACAGATGGCCGTGGCATACGCGGCTATCGCCAACGGCGGCCGCGTGCTCAGGCCGCGGCTCGGACTGCGGATCGAGGACGCGGCGGGCCGGGCGCTCCAGCAACTCGACGCGCCGACGGCGCGCCACGTGAAGATCCCCAAGGAGTACCGCGACGCGATCATGGAGGGCCTCCACGGCGCCGCGAACGGCCCCGGCGGTACCTCGACCCCCGTCTTCGAGGGCTTCCCTATCCCCGTGGCCGGCAAGACCGGCACGGCGGAGCACGGCTTGGGCAGGGCCGACCAGTCCTGGTACGTCGCGCTCGCGCCATATCCGGACCCCAAGTACGTGGTGGCCGTGACCGACGAGGCGGGCGGCTTCGGCGCCGACACCGCCGCGCCGATGGCGCGCCGGATCCTGGCCGAGCTGCTGGACGTCAAGGAGACCGGGCTCGTGCAAGGCGGAGGGGCACCCGACTGATGCAGGCCGCCACCACCACGGCCGTGAAGGACTTCCGCGAGTCGAGCGGGCGCGTGCTCCGCATCGACCCGCTGATGCTGCTCGCGACGCTGGGTCTCGTCGCGGCGAGCATCTACATCGTCGGGAACGCCACCCGGGACGACATCCCCGGCGACCCCAACTACTACCTCTACAGACAAGCCGCGTACGCGGGCGTCGGGCTCGCCCTAATGCTGCTCATGACGCGCTTCGACTATTCGCGCCTGCGCGAGTGGAAGCTCGGCGTCTACGCGTTCCTGATCGCGGCGATCCTGCTCGTGTCCGCGGTGGGCGTCTCGGCGCGCGGAGCGCGCCGAGCGATCGCGCTGCCGTTCTTCAGCTTCCAGCCGTCGGA
Organism: Actinomycetota bacterium; assembly: GCA_046726915.1. GTDB lineage: Bacteria > Actinomycetota > Thermoleophilia > Solirubrobacterales > Thermoleophilaceae > JACVRW01. The sequence goes on along the minus strand of JBKPBS010000140.1, from coordinate 8,076 downwards.
GCTCGGCAAGCTCCTGCTGATAGTGGCGCTGGCGGCCTTCATGGTCGACCGCATCAGGCGCCTCACCGACCGCGAGACCACGAGCCGCATGGTGCTGCTCGCGGTCATCCCGTCAATGCTCGTGATCGCCCAGCCGGACCTCGGCTCGGGGCTCGTCTACCTGGCGATCCTCGTGGCCATCATGTTCATCGCCGGCACGCCGTGGACACACTTCGCGGCACTCGCCGGGCTCACGGCCGTCGCGATAGCGCTGGTGCTCGTGGCGGCCCCCGCGGCGGGCGTCGAGGTGCTCAAGCCGTACCAGAAGGACAGGCTCACAGCCTTCCTAAGCCCGGGCGAGAACACGAGCAAGGAGGCCTACCAGATCAACCAGTCGCTGACGGCGATCGGCTCCGGGGGGAAGACCGGCCGCGGCGACGAAGCAACACAGACCAAGCTCGACTTCCTGCCCGAGCATCACACGGACTTCGTGTTCTCGGTGGTCGGCGAGGAGTTCGGCTTCGTGGGCGCGGCGCTGATTCTGTCGCTGTTCGCCCTGCTGATCTGGCGAGCATTGCGTACCCTTACGATTGCAAAGAATTTCTACGGAGCACTTGTCGCAGGGGGCATCACCGCGATGCTGATGTTCCAAGTCTTCGTAAACGTGGGCATGACGATCGGAATCATGCCCATCACCGGCATCCCCCTGCCGCTCGTCAGCTACGGCGGCTCGTCGGTAATCACCACACTTATGGCAATAGGCCTACTGCAATCGATCCACGCGCAGGCGCGCGAGACGGCCGCGGTGAAGCGCCTATGAGATTTATGAAGGGAACACTTCTTGAGAAAGCAGTTGCTCGTCTCGGTGGACCGAGGCGAAACCAGAGTCGCGATCCTGGAATCGGAGGGCAGCCCCCAGACGGGCGCCGCCAAGGGACGGGGTCGCGGCAGTAAGCAGAACACACAGAAGCCCGACGACTGGCGGGTTGCCGAGCTCTACATAGAGCGCAAGGGCAACCGCTCGATCGTCGGAAACGTCTACAAGGGAAAGGTCGACAACGTCCTGCCGGGCCTCGAGGCCGCGTTCGTGGACATCGGCCTCGACAAGAACGGCTTCCTGCACGCGGACGACGTCGTCTTCCCGGGTGTCGAGGTCGCGCGCCGCGGGCGCAGCGGCCGCGGCGCCGGCAAGGGCAAGCGCATCACCGACTTGCTGAAGCCCGGCCAGGAGATCCTGGTTCAGGCGATCAAGGACCCGCTGAAGACGAAGGGCCCGCGGCTGTCCATGCAGCTCTCGATCGCGGGGCGCTACCTGGTGTACGTGCCGCAGGGCGAGGGCGTCGGCGTGTCGCGCCGCCTCGAGGACAAGGAGCGTGAGCGCCTGCGGCGCGCCGTGGGCAAGGTCGACCTCGGCGAGGGCGGCGTGATCGTCCGGACCGCCGCGCAGGGCGCGAAGCGCGAGGACTTCGAGCGCGAGATCAAGTACCTGCACAAGCTCCACGACGTGCTCCAGCAGCGCGCGAAGGAGACGCAGGCGCCGGAGATGGTCTTCCAGGAGGCGGACTTGTCGGTGCGCGTGGCGCGCGACATCTTCTCGGGAGAGTTCGAGAAGGCGATCGTCGACGACGAGAAGCAGCACCACCGCCTGCAGTCCTTCTTCAACCGGACGGCGCCGGAGCTGCTCGAGCGCCTCGAGTCCTACGACGACAAGGACGAGCCTCTGTTCGAGACGTACGGCGTCGAGGACGCGTTCCAGTCCGTGCTGAGGCGCCGGGTGGACCTGCCGAGCGGCGGCTACCTGATGATCGACTACGCCGAGGCGATGACGGTGATCGACGTCAACTCGGGCTCGTTCACCGGCCGCGGCAAGGGCGCGAAGCTCGAGGACACGATCACGAGGACGAACCTCGAGGCCGCCGAGGAGGTGGTTCGCCAGCTGCGGCTGCGCGACATCGGCGGGATCATCGTCATCGACTTCATCGACATGGCCCGGGCGCGCAACCGCGACACGGTGCTGAAGACGCTCCGCAAGTCGCTCGACGAGGACCGGACCAAGACCTACGTGGTCGAGATCTCGCCGCTCGGCCTGGTCGAGATGACGCGCCAGAACGTCACGGACGGCGTGCGCGAGATCATGACCAAGCCCTGCCCGGTGTGCGAGGGCGAGGGCGTGGTGCTCTCCGAGGAGACCGTCGCGATCGAGGTGGACCGGTGGCTGCGCGACCTCGCCGCGGAGCGCCCGAAGGCGCCCGCGTTTTTGGTGCGGCTGCACCCGAAGGTGGCGTCGCTACTGGTCGGCAGCCACGGCGTCGAGGGCCCGATACACGAGATCGAGCAGGAGACCGGCCGCCACTTCCACTTCGAGGGAACCGAGGCGCTGCCGATCGACCACTTCGAGGTCGTGCTGGAGGGCACGTCCGACGAGGTCGAGGAGCGGGCGCTCCCGTTCCGCGAGGGCGAGGAGGTGCTGGTGCACATCGAGGAGCCGCACATGTACAACGAGGACGACGCCGTGGCGAAGCTCGACGGCTACGTCGTGTCGGTCTCGGGAGCGGCCACCCTGGTGGGCGAGAAGACGCTGGTGCGGATCGACAAGGTGGGCCGAAGCGCAGCCGAGGCGTCCCTCGTGAACCCGCCGGAGGGCGTCACCGCAGGAGCCGCCGCCTCCGCCGACACCGGCGCAAACGGCCGCCGGCGCCGCCGAGGCCGCCGCGGTGGGCGCGGGCGCCGGAAGAAGGCGGAGTCAGGGTCGTCCTCGTCGTAGGACGTTGGGCCGACGGGCCGCGCGCTCGAACGCCGCGGCCGCGGGTCCTGTCTCCGGCAGCGGCCTTCGGCGTTCAAGGCGCAAGCGCCTTGCGCGCGAAAACCGCCGCCGTCACCACCCGCGGGTGGGGCGTGGCTAACCCTCAACCACCCTCAAGGGGTCTGACCCCTCGAGGGTTAGGGTCCCGCGCGCGCCCTCGCCGCCGGTGCCGAGCCCGCGTCGCGGAGCGCGTCGGCCACGTCGCCGCCGACGACGGGTATGCCGGACGCGGCTTCGCCCGCCTTCTCGAAGCCGTTCTGAACCACCTCGCCGCTCTCGCGCACGCCCGTGCCGAGCACGGCGAGCCTGTCCACGGCGAGCTTGTCCACGGCGTCGTGGACCTTCAGGGCCCGCCAGGCGAGCACGAAGAGGGTCAGCAGGACGAGGCGTCCTTGGCGACCGCGCGGCCGCGGTCGTCAGCGGTGTCGGGATATAGCGGCTGCTCGGAAGCCTGGAGCCCCACTGGCGGCGCTCCTCCGCGACCTCGCGTCCCAGCGGCCCACCCAGCCCGCGTAGGCCGACGCGAGGATGAGGCTTCGCGGCAGCGCCCGATGGCGGCGGAACAGCTCCAGGGCGAGCCCGGAGCCGAAGGACAGCCCGAGCACATGCGGCCGCTCCAGGCCGAGCGCCTCGACGAACGCCGCGAGGCAGTCCGCGTAGCCGTCCAGGCCGTAGACCTCCGGCGGGTCGAACGAGCCTCAGCAGCCCGGGGCATCCCAGGCGACCACCGTGAACTCGTCCGACAGCGCCTCCAGCTGGGGCCGCCAGTCGCGGCTGTCGCGCACGGATCCATGGAGCAACACGAGCGGCGGTCCCTGACCTCGGCGCTCGAAGGCGATCGTGGGGCCGCCCACCTTGACGGACTCGGATCCACCACCCATCGGCGAGTGAACCTACCGGCTTCCGGTGCACCCGTTGCGGCACGCTCCGCCTCTGCGGTACGTTCGGCGCTACCCGAGTAAAGGCGGCCTCCATGGCGGATCTCGTCCGTAGGGACATCTGGGCGCTCGAGGAGGAGGCGGGCACTTGGCATCCGATCACCGACGCGTATGCGCGCGCCGTCGGCGTGATGCAGGGTCGCGATGACGACGACCCCACGGGCTGGGCTTACCAGGCCGCGGTCCACGGCGCACCTCCGGGCCGGCAGCGCGACCAGTTCATCGACCAGTGCCAGCACAACACCTGGTTCTTCCTCCCCTGGCACCGGATGTACCTCCACTTCTTCGAGCGCATCGTCCGCGCCGCGCTCGCGGAGATCGACGAGGTTCCCGACGACGTCAAGCAGGGGTGGGCGCTCCCGTACTGGAACTACGACCGCGGCGACGGCACGGCCGCGCTGCCGCCCGCATTCCTCGAGCCGACGCTTGCCGACGGCCAGACCCCCAACCCGCTGTTCACGGACCTGCGCGACTCGAGAATCGCGGCGGGCGGTGAGCTCAATCCGTTCGCGGTGTCCGCCGCCCGCGCGCTGGCAGAGGGGTTCTTCGCACAGGACCCGATACCGGGTGGGACAGTCGGGTTCGGCGGGCCGGTCACTGCGTGGAACCACTTCGACGAGAGCCCCGACGCGGCACCCGGGGCACTCGAGCAGACGCCGCACAACATGGTCCACGGCGGTGTGGGAGGCCCCGGCGGGCTGATGAGCGCCTTCGACACGGCTCCGCTCGACCCGGTCTTCTGGATGCACCATGCGAACATCGACAGGCTCTGGGGCGAATGGCTGAAGCAGACCGGTCGCGAGAACCCGTCTCAGTCCGCCTGGGCGGACGAGCCCTTCGACTTCCACACGGAGGACGGGACGCCGGTGCGCATGACCTCGGCCGAGGTGGTCGACCCCGGCGCGCTCGGCTACGAGTACGAGGAAGTGGAGGCGCCCGCCTTGCTGGCCGCGGAAGGAGGCGGGGTGCCGCCGGAGCCACCGCCTGACCGCCCACCCGAGCTGGTCGGCGCCACGGAGGAGCCGCTCACGCTCTCCGGCCTGCCCGAGCAGGTGGAGATCCCGCTGTCCGAGCCGTCCGGGCCGTCGCTCTTGGCCGGTTCAGACGAGCCGCTGCGCGTGTACGTGAACGTCGAGGGGATCAAGGGCGAGCAAAACCCGGGCCTCTCCTACGCGGTCTTCGTGAACCTCCCCGACGACGAGGACCCGGCCACCGCGGACACCTACCACGTGGGGAACCTGTCGTTCTTCGGGATCGAGCGCGCACAGGACGTCGACGTGGACCACCCCGGTGGTCACGGGCTCCGCTACGTCTTCGACATCACAGAGCTCGCGAACACGCTGCAGAGCCAGGGTCGCTGGGACCCGGCGCAGGTGAAGGTGACCTTCCACCCGGTCGGATCGCTGCCGCCCGCCGGCGATCGCGAGGCGGCCGCGGCCCAGCCCGCCGAGAGCGGGCCGCCCGTGACCATCGGACGCGTAGGCATCTACTACCAGTGACCGCGCTGGCGCTTCGGCGCACGGGCTGGAGCCATCCCGAGCTGGGCGCTGCCGCCGTGGCTGCAGGGGCGTGGGCCCTCCTGATCGGGCACGCGCTCCACCCCCACACCGGGAGTGAGCCCTTCCTGCTCGGATTGTCCGGCTGGATCGCGATGGCCAGCGCGATGATGGTCCCGGGCACGCTCGCCGACGTGCGCCGCGTGGCGCTCTCGAGCCTATGGGAGCGCCGGCGGCGCACGATTGCGGTGTTCCTGGGCGCGTACCTGACGGTCTGGATCGCCTTTGGGGCGCTGGCGCTCGCGGTGCTGCCGCTGGTGGGCCTGGGCACTGGCGTTCTGCTTGCCGCCGCGGCCGCGTGGGAGCTGACCCCGCCGAAATGGCGCGCCGTGCGCCGCTGCCACCTGATCGAGCCGCTGCCACCGCGCGGCGCCCGCGCCGACGCGGCCTGCTCCCGCGCCGGGCTCCGCTACGGAACCCGCTGCGTGGCGAGCTGCTGGCCGCTGATGCTCGCGATGGCGGCGGCCGGGCACCTGGCCCTGGGGCTGATGGCACTCGGAACGGTTGTCGTGACCGCCGAGAAGATCGTGGTCCGGAGCGCGCGGCTCCGCGGCCCGGCGGCGGCCGTGCTGGCGGGCGCCGCTGTCGTGGCGCTCCTCTAGCCGGCCGGCGCGCTAGCCGTGACGATCCAGGTGGACGCGGGCGCCCAGACCGAGCCGTCGTCGCGCGTGAACTCCGCGAGGCCGTCGCGGAGCGCCGCTTCGACCTTCGGGAGCAGGGGGGTGGCGCGGTCGCCCAGCAGCCGCAGGATCTCGCCGCCGGGGCCGATCGACATCACGAGGTCGATCGCCTCGTCGACATCGCGCCCGCCCATGATCTCGATGTCGCAGCGGCGCAGCGAGATGTCCTCGTAGCCGGCGTGCACCAGGATGTCGCTCGTGGTGTCCGCGCCCGCCATCGAGAACGGCCCGGGCCCGCAGGTGGGCTCGTCGTACTCCTCGGGCCTCTGCGCGATCGACTCGACGATCTCCTGTGCGCGGTAGAGCCAGAGGTTGTCCTCACGGCGGCGCCAGACGACCATACAGAGCTTGCCACCCGGCACGAGCGACTGGCGCACGTTCCGCAGCGCCGCCACCGGGCTGATGAAGAACATCGTGCCCATGCGCGAGAACGCCATGTCGTAGGGGCCGCCGAGCGGGTCGGTCTGAACGTCGGCCACGAAGAAGCGGGCGTTGGGAACGCCAGCCTCATCGGCCTCCAAGGTCGCCGCCTCGATGAAGTTCGCGGCCGCGTCCACTCCGACCGCCTCGCCGCCGGCGCCCACGAGCGCGGCGATCTGCTGCGTGGTGTCGCCGAATCCGCAGCCGACGTCGAGCACGCGCTGGCCCTCCTCGGGCGGGTTGAGCCGCAGGGCCTCGTTGCCGTGCGCCCCGAGCCCGGTCGTGACGACCTCGCGGAACTTGACGAAGCGGTCGAAGAGAGGTCCGTCCCAGGCTTGGATCGCCTCGGCGTTCACGCCGGGTCCCCAGCGCGTCTCGGTGCTGCTCACGAGTCACCTTCCTTAGACATATGGGCCGAGGCTGAGGATAGGGCTTGGTTCAGAGCTGCGCGCGAATGCCCGGGGCATATCCACCGAGCGGCAGTAGGACGAGCCCGACGACGCCCGCGACGTCCTCCCAGGTCCTCGACGCGGTGAGCTCGTACACCCCGGTGCAGGCGAGGCGCAGGGCCGCCGTGCCGAGCACCGCGACCGCCACGAGCTTCCCGCTGGCAGCGGCGATCGCCGACACGAATAGCCCGAGGCCGGCGAGCAGCAGGAACAGCCCGAGCGCGTCGCTCGTCGAGCCCGGCGGCGACGTGAGCATGATCAGGCCCGTGGTGAGCCACGTTCGGGACAGCACTCCCATGCCCGTACCCGCGACGACGTCCCGGCCCAGGAAGCCAAACAGCGACGTGATGAGCCTCCCGAGCCGGCGCAGGACTTCTACGACTACCCCGTCGCGCCGTGCGGCAAGTTCGATCCTTCGGCCGACCCCGAGTGGTGGCCGCTCGATCTTGCATGGCACTGGTCGGCCGGTTCGGAACGCGAGGCCGAGGCGCTTGAGCCTGGCGGCACTCGATCCACCGCGTCAGGGTGGGAGGCGGCCGGTGCCCGGATGCAGTCTCGTGCGGCGACGCGAGGCCCGTGAGCAGCTAGTTGCCCACTGGGAATAACCCGCCCACGAAGAACCCCGGACCGCTACTACCGGCTTTCTCCCACTCCACTTCCCCTCCCCTTGACAGCCGGATTGGTCGAGCGGGTCATCCGTTGCGCTCGGTGTGGTGGACGGTGCATGTTTAGGAGTTCGTCGGTGGTTCGACGACCAGTTGCTCGCGTGGCGGAATCGGACTGAGCGGTTCGTCGAGCCACGAGATCTCGATGTCCGACAGATAGCCGTTTTGGATCCCGACGAGCACGTCGCCGATGAATTCGCCGTCGGGGTCGTAGATCGAGACGTCGCCGAACACGGCCTCCGTCACGCTGACGGGTGGGACCTTCGTCTTGTCGACCACGAGGGCCACCGACGCGCACGGGCACGGGCAGTCGTACCCGCTCACCTTGGCCGCCGCGACCTGCGCGCGCAGCGCCGCGCGCGTGGGTCCGTCCAGCGACACTAACGACAGCAGCAGGGCATCGCGCTCCTCGGGCAACAGCGTGCGCGGCAGGTCCGCGCGCGAGTTGAGGATCTCCCGGATCTCCTCTGCCGAGAATCCCGCCGCTTCGGCGTGCGCCTGGATCTGCGCCCGTCGAGCCGCCAGTTCGGCCGCCGGAGTCTCCAGCAGTTGCCGCTTTGCCGCCTCGCGTTTGTCGTCTTCCATT
>JBKPBS010000139.1:0-10855 GCA_046726915.1 Actinomycetota bacterium | reverse complement strand
TGATGCGCTCGAGGACGACGCGGAGGTGATGAGCAACACCCAGCTCGAGAAGCTGCTCGCCGACGAACCCGATCCGATTCAGGACGAGATCATTCGAATCAACACCGACGCAAGACCCCTCGCCCTTCAGGTGGCGCTGCTCATCCCGATCTTCGCCGGTCTCGTCGGGCTGCTCAACTCGTTCCGCATGATGCGCCTGCCCGACCCGACGCCATCTAGCGCCGTCGAGGGGATGGCCGCGGGCTGACCTCGCAGCTAGCGGTCGTCGTCCGCCAGTTGCGCTTCCACCGCTCGGTGGACGTTGCCGTGGATGTGGTCGGCCCCGATGCGGTCGATGATCCCGTCGGCTTGTAGGACCGCGTAGACCTGCGGCTTCACCCGCGCCAGGCGCAGCGTGACGCCGTCGGCTTCGGTCAGTTCGTAAATCTCGGTCACTTTCGCGGCGCCTTGGGAGTCGACGAAGTTGACGCCCTCGAGATCGAGCACGAGCGCGCGCTGGTCGCCGTCCTGGGCGAGTTCACGGACGCGCTCCTCGAGCGCTTCCGCGGTTGCGAAGAACAGCCCGCCGTCCATGCGCAGGACGGCGATGCCGGGGAACGTCTCGTCGGCGGGGTTCTCGTCGAGATCGCGGAAGACCTGGGTGCCTTCCTGCCGGCCCAGCAGCGGCATCGGCGGCCTCGTCGCGACATAGACAAGCCAGCCGAGCGAGAGGACGACCCCGACCACCACACCGGCAAGGACCCCCGCCGAGAGCACGCCGATGATCGCCGCCACTGCAACCCAGAAGTCGAATCGCGTCACCCGATAGAGACGGCGCAGCTCGGGAACGTCAATCATGCCGAACACGACCGCGTCGATGATCACGGCCCCGAGGACAGCCTTCGGGAGGTCCGAGAACAGCGGGGCGAGGACGAGCAGGGTGGCGAGCACCAGGCCCCCGGTCATGAGCGATGCGACCTGCGTCCGTGCGCCCGCGGACTCGTTTAGCGAGCTGGCCGAGAGGCTGGTCGACACAGGCATCCCCTGGAACACGCCCGCGCCCACGTTCGCCATCCCCTGAGCCACGGACTCCTGGTTCACGTCGATTCGGTAGCGGTGCCGCGCAGCAAACGCCCTGGCGTCACCGGCGGTCTGGGAGAACCCGATCAAGAGCAACGCCACAGCCGCGATGGCCACGGTTGCGTAGTGGTCCCGGACCAGCCCGAGATCGGGCAGCTCCGGGACGGGAAGCCCGCGCGGCACGTCGCCGACCAGCGCCACCCCGTGCGCGCCGAGGTCGAACAGCGACGAGGCCACCAGTCCGCCAGCCACGAGCACTAGCGCACCCGGAACCGCGGGCGCAAGGCGACGCAGTCCGAGGATCACCCCGAGTGCCGTGACGCCGACGAGCAATGTCGTCCAGTGCATGTCCCCGAGCGAACCCAGCCACGACCCAAGCTCGCGCCATGCGTTGTCACCCTCGGCGGACGTCCCGGTGAGCTTGGGCAGCTCCCCGACGACCACGTCGATGGCCGCTCCCGCGAGGAATCCGGTGACCACGGCCTTCGACAGGAAGCTCGCGATCCATCCCATCCGCAAGAGCGCCAGCAGCAGGAACAGCAGTCCAGTCGCCAGCGCGATTGCGGCGACCAGCTGCGCCGCCTGCTCCCCGCCGAGGCCGGTCACCACCACCGCGCCCCCCGCGACCGCCGCGAGCGACGAGCTCGGTCCCGTCGAAATATGCCGAGACGTGGAGAAGAGCGCGTAGACGATTCCCCCGACGGCCGCCGCGTACAAGCCGTTCTGCAGCGGCACCCCCGCAATGTCCGCATAACCGAGGTTCTTCGGCACCACCAAGGCCGTGACCGCGATCCCGGCCGCCAGATCGCCGCGCAGCCAGCGACGCTCGTAGCCGGGCAGCCACGCCACCATCGGGATTACGCGCGCGAGCCGGCGATGCTCTTGGTCCCGGCCGGCCGGGCGAACCGTCACGTTCTCATGCGCCGCGCTCGGCCGCGATGCGGCCCGCGCGCGCCGCTTCCTCCACCTCGGCGTGGTCGCGCTCGTTCTGGTCCGCGTAGGTTTCCGCGAAAGCCCCGACGGCGCGGTCGAACGCTCTCCCCGAGCCGAGATACGCCCCGATCGCGACGCGGTCTCCGGAGCGCGCGTGCGCGCGCGCCAGCGTCCAGCCGCACAGGGTGCCGTAGACGGTCAGGCGCGCCGGGGACATCAGCTCCACCTCGGCCCCGAGCTTCCAGTCCCAGAGCTGGCGCACGTAGTAGTCGCGTGCTGTGTCGTTGGTCCACGCGGCGCGCAGCCAGCCGAGAAAGATGTCTGTGTCGACCTGCATCAACCGCTGACCCTGGACGACCCGCTGCCCGTGGTTCCGTGCCCGGTCCCGAACCGTGTACCGCTCCAGCACCGACGGGACGGCCTCCTTGACCTGTAAGAAGAGGGGGTCGTCGCCGTCGCGTCCAGTCAGGAGCACGATCCAGGTGCGGGTGCCCACGCTGCCCACTCCGCCGACCCTGCGGGCCATGTGCCTGTAGCGGTAGCCCTCCAGCAGGTGCCGCCGCTCAACCGGGAGGCTGCGACGGTACGCACGGAGAAGGTTGCGCATCTGCTCCTCGATCTCCTCGCCTGCCGTGGCGGGGAACAGCTCCTCCACCGGGACGATGCGCGGCGGGCGGCTGACGATTCGCGGCTCTCCGTCGACGGGCTGCGCCAGCTTCGCCATCGCACGCAGATGATCCTTGGCGCGCGCGCCCGCGACCCGTCGTTCGAATGCCCTGCGCTCCTCCGGGGTCACCCGGTCGCCAACGTGGCTGAGGATGCGCGCTACGTCGAGCCGCGCATACCAGAGCTCCAAGTTGCGCATCGTGGCGAAGCGCCGCATCGCCTCGCGGTACGAGCGCACGGCCGCCTCCACCGCACCGCGCCGCGCCGCGGGCGCCAAGCCGAGCTCGCGGCCGGCGATCGCAATGCTCGCCGCGAGCCGCTTGACATCCCACTCCCATGGACCGCGTGCTGTTTCGTCGAAATCGTTGATATCGAACACCAGCTCGCGGGAGGGCGACGCGAAGCCACCGAAGTTCGACAGGTGCGCGTCGCCGCATAGCTGGACCGCGAGACCCGACCGCGGCGTCTCCGCGAGGTCGGCGGCCATGAGCGCGGCCGCTCCTCGGAAGAAAGCGAATGGCGAGGCCAGCATCCGCCCGTGGCGAATGGGCACGAGCTCCGCCACACGATCCGCTGCCTGTTCGAGCAGCACGTCCTCCGCCCGCCGGCGCTCCCGGGGCGGCTCCCAGGCAGCATGACCGGACCGCGGCACCTTCGAGCGCGCCGCCTTCCCACGAGCCGCGCGCTCCTCCACCGACGGATGCGGAACGCGTCCCCGGCTCATGCGGGGCCTAGGGGCTGTCGTCGCGGATGACGAGGACCGGCCGGTCGCAATGCTCGATCAGCTTCCGCGAAACGCTTCCGAGCAGGCGCGAGCGCAGCCCTGAGATCCCGTGCGAGCCCACCACGACGACGGCCGCGCCGCGCTCCCGCGCGATGCCGATCAGCGTGTCCGCCACGTCGACCTCGTCCGGCACGGCTTGCGCCTCCGCGGCCAGCCCGATAGAGCGAGCGAACTCAGCTCCGTCGCCGGCCACAGTCGAGGCGTGCTCACGCTGGAGGCGATCGACCGCTTCGACAGTCGCCGGATCCGGCGGCAGCGCACCCACCCCGATGCTGTCGGGCAGGCCCACCGGTAACGCCGCCAGCCCTGGCTCCCAGATGGTCGCCAGCACAGCCGGACGCCCGGCGAAGAGCTCGGCGGCGTGCCGAACGGCGGCCCGGGAAACCTCCGAGCCGTCGTAGGCGATCAGGACCGGTGCCGCCTTCATGAGCGCAGGGCCGTGATCTCGGCGGGCGGAGCGGACACGACAACAGTGCCCGCGAGCATGTCATGGGCGCCGCGGCGGCGGTCGTCGAGCAGGATCGGCAGAAAGCCGGCGAAGAGAGGCAGCGCGGCGAGTATCAATCCACCAAACCTGAGCAGTGCGGCGCTCGCGCTCGGCACCATGCCATCGTCGGCCCGGCAGACGCGGATCTGGAGTAGCCGGTTGCCCGGCGTCTGGCCCGTCGCCGACCAGAAGACGACGAAGTAGCCCACGAGCCAGAGCCCATAGGCAGCGCTCCCCACCACAAGTATCACTCCGTCGAATTTGTCAGGTGTAGAGAGCACGGACAAGATCAGCGCGAAGGTCCCGGCCACGGCGATCGCCACCAACTGGATCACCGCCGCGTCCGCCGCGAACGCGATGGCACGCGTGACGATGCCCACATACGCGAGTCGCGCCGCGTTCGCCTCGGCGGCATGGGCGGGGCGGACGACGGCCTGGGCCCGGTTGGCCGCGAGGCTCACCCTGCCCCCGAGCGCGGTGGCGGGGCCGGGCGACGCCGAAATGCCCGCCGTGCGCGCTGCTCGAGCCAGGCGTCCGCGTTGCGCGAGCGCGATCGCACACCGCCCGCAACCTGGTCGGCGAAGCTGACGCTCTGCTGCGCGATCGCGGCCGTGACCGCCGGGCTGCTCGCGATCTCGTCGACGATCAACCACAGGTCATCGCTTTCCAGCAGGCGCACAACCGCCTGATCGAGCATGCGGCTCTCGATCGCGCTGCCGATGAGCCGCTCGACCGTCGGGCTCTCGAGCGCAGCCTGGACCGCGTGCTCCAGCTCCTCTCCCTCGAGCAAACGCGCCGTGGTCTGCTCCACCAGGCCCTCCGAAAGCAGGCGGTCGGCGACGCGGTAGCGCACCAGGTCAGCGGCGAGCGCCTCCACGACGGGCCCCTGGAGCGCGCCGCGCACTGCACGCCCGGCGAGCGGGCTCGCCGCCACGCGCTCAACAAGATCCCCCGCGAGCCGCGACTCCAACAGCCCGTCGAGCGTGGCGACGGCGGCGCGGTTGATGCCTCGCACTGCTGGCTTCATGACGGCCGCGCCGATCGAACCGCCCATACGAAGGGCAGATTCGACGGGAGTCCTCACAACACGTCGGGCCATCTGGGACATCCTCCTCCGCCCAGGAGCGCAAGGCAACGATTCCATGGCGGCGGGTGAGCCGCCATCACCCAGGCGGGGTGACACACGCGAGGCCGGAATAATCACGACTGTGTCGCGCGAGCTGAGCAACGCCGGACGGAGGGGTTTGCGGGGCACGATCGAGGACCACCTCGGATCGCGCGACGTCGCACGCGTCATCTACGGAGCGATCATCGGGCTGGCGCTGGTGGTCGCCCTCCAGGATCATCCCCCGGCGCCCGGTGCGGTGGCCGCCACCGTGGCAGGCGCGGCGCTCGCCGTGGGGTTGGCGGAGGCCTACAGCGAGATAGTCGGGGAGGAGGCGCGCACGAGAAGGCCGGTCCTCCGCGACAGAGTCCGCGTGCTGGTCATGGACGGCGCCGCCGTGACCTTCGGGGCGGGCTTCCCTGCAGTGTTCTTCGTCCTCGCTGCTGCGGGCGTCACGGACACCGACCTGGCCTTCACCCTGTCGAAGTGGACGGGCGTGGGACTGATCTCCGCCTACGGGTTCCTCGCTGCCCGCCTATCCGGATCTGGGCTCGGCGGCGCTCTCCTCCACGCGGCCGCCGTGGGAGGAATCGGCGGCGCCCTCATCGCGCTCAAAGCGCTTGTGCACTGACTCCGCGCTCGAGATGTCGCGCGCCGCGACGATCAGGGCGAGGTGGCTGAACGCCTGGGGGAAGTTGCCGACCTGCCGCTGGCGAGCCACGTCGTATTCCTCAGCGAGCAGACCGAGATCGTTGGTCAGCCCGAGGAGACGCTCGAACAGCGTCCTCGCCTCCTCCGCGCGGCCGTTCTCGGCGAGCGCGCTGACCAGCCAGAACGAGCAGGCCAGGAACTGCCCCTCGTCACCGGACAGTCCATCGTCGGTCTCGGCGGTCGAGTAGCGCGACACGAAGCCGTCGCGACCGAGCTCCCGCGAGACCGCGTCGATCGTGCCGGTCACGCGCTCGTCGGTGCCGGGCAGGAAGCCCACGAGCGGGATGTTGAGGACACTGGCATCGAGCTCCTTCGACCCGTAGTACTGGGTGAAGGTGCGGCGCTCGCTGTCGTAGCCTCGCTCGCAGACCTCTCGGTGAATCTCGTCGCGGATCTGCTTCCAGCGGTCGAGCGGCGCCTCCAGCTTGTGCTGCTCGGCGATTCGCACGGCGCGGTCGAACACGACCCAAGCCATCACCTTGGAGTAGGTGTAGTGCCGCTGCGGTCCGCGCGCCTCCCAGATACCGTCGTCGGGCTCGCGCCAGATCGTCTCGACGTGCTCGACGACGGCGCGCCAGCGGCGCCACAGCCGCTTCTCGACCCTGCCGAGCGCCTGGGCGCCGATGAACATGACCCCGGCGACCTCGCCATAGACGTCGAGCTGAAACTGCTCGGACGCGGCGTTGCCGATACGGACCGGCTTTGAGCCCTCGTAGCCGGGAAGGTCGTCCAGCTCGAATTCGGTCAGGCGTCGCTCGCCGCCGACGCCGTACATGATCTGGACGGCCGCTGGGTCGCCGGTGCCGACGCGCAACAGGAAGTCGCGGAATGCCAGTGCCTCCTCGGTATACCCGGCCGCGAGCAGCGCTTCCAGGACGAGCACCGAGTCGCGCAGCCAGCAGTAGCGGTAGTCCCAGTTCCGCTCCCCGCCGATGTCCTCCGGCAGCGACGTCGTGGGCGCGGCGATCACCCCTCCGGTCGTCTCGGACGTCATGGCCTTGAGCACGATCAGCGAGGTCAACACCTCCTCGCGATACGGGCCCTCGTAGCGGCAACGCGCACTCCACTGTCGCCACCATTCCTCCGTGCGGGCCAGCGCCGAGTCGGGGTCCTCAACGGGAGGGCTCTCCTCGTAGGAGAGATGCCAGGACAGCGTGAGCCGCTCGCGCGCACCCTCGACCGCGACGAACTGAGCGTTCACCGATCCATTCTCGATATTTAGCGGGAGCGACGTGCTGAGCCGAAACGCATCGGGGCCGGCGGTGGCGACCGCGCCATCAGGCGCGGGCTCAACCCACGGTTTGATCGACGCGTAGTCCGGGCGTAGCGAAAGCTCCATGCGCATCGGAACCCGACCGCGCACGCCCTCGACGATCCGCATCAAACGCGGTGGGCCCCCACCTCGCCTCGGCATGAAGTCGATGACTCGGACCATGCCATCCGCGGTCTCGAACTCACTCTCGAGGACGAGCGTCCCGGGTCGGTAGCGACGAGAGCTCGCGCGCACCTCGCCGGCCGGCGCCACGACCCAGCGACCATGCCGCTCGTCCCCCAACAGTGCCGAGAAGCACGACGCAGAGTCGAAGCGCGGCAGGCACAGCCACTCCACCGCTCCGTCGCGACCGACCAGACCCGCCGCCTGCATGTCGCCGATCAGCCCATAGTCCTCGATAAGCATCGGATGGCGTCCTTTCTCAGTTGACTGATGAGGCGATCTACACCCACCCCGCAACATCACTGCCGCCCTCTTGCGTGATTCGCGCGCCGAACCGAATCAACGCCGGATGCGAGGCGATCTTGCCGGCCACGAGCGCCTCGCCCTGACGGAAGGTCATGGCGCGATCGATCAGCCCGGACGGGACGAACGAGAAGACGCGGCGGACGTGGGCGAGGTCGGCCGTCGAGTTCATCCGCATCAGGACGAGGTTGTCGCACTGCGAGAGCACGTTCTCGTGCACCTTCTGCGGGCGCTGGGTCACGACGATCAGGTAGAGGCCGAACTTCCGCCCTTCGCCGGCGATGCGGATCGCGTCCTCGGTCGCGAGCGCGGTGACTGGGTCAGCCGGCTCCGCCGGGCAGACGTTGTGGGCCTCGTCGATCACGATTGCGATCGGCTCGCGAGTCGCACGCCGGCCCCAGAGCCGCTCGAGCACGGCGCCGGCAGTGATCGCCTGCTCGTCACGCGTTCCCAGTGACCCGAGATCGACGACGATGCAGCGGGGCCCGCCCGGGTCCTCCAGCTCCGCCAGCAGCGATTCGCCCTCAGGCCCCGGCCAGATGCCGAAGCGCTCGACTCCGAGGTTGTGAGCCCGCAGCTTCAGCGCCTTGGACTCGACATGGTCGAGGTCGGAGAGACTGCGGATGCTCTCGTCTTCGATCAGCTCCGTCAGCTCGGCGTACTCGTCGCGGTCCGCTAGCGGGTCCAGCCGCAGCAGCGCCGCCTGCAGCACCGCGCTGAGCTCGCGGAAGCGAACTCGGATCGCGTCAGGGCCGCCCGCGCCGGTGCGCACCGCGATGGAGTCGGCCAGCGGGGCGAAGCGCTCGAGAGCGGCTGCATCGGCGTCCGCGCGCGTCTCCGCCAGCCGCACGTAGTCCGAGTTCGGATCCAGCACCACCACGCGGAGGCTGGTCTCCATCAGTAGCCGCTCGAGGAGCACGCCGAGCGAGTAGGTCTTGCCGGAGCCCGACTGGCCGCACAGGAAGGTGTGGCGCCCGAACCCGCCCCCGTCCAGCCCAACCGGCACGCCGTCCGCCAGCGCCAGCTCACCGACCTCGAGGACGCCGCGCGCGGGACGGACCCGGTCAAGCCACGCCCCGACCTCGTCCGGGTCGGCGGGCTGGACGAGCGCGTCGTGGAACGGCCGCTCATCACCATCCAGCACAACCCCCTCGCCGCGCCCGGCGCGGATGCGCACCTGCGGCAGCCCGGGGCCGGTGGCGTCCTGGCTTTCGAGCTCGAGCGACAGCACCTGCCCGAGCCGAGTCGCCCCGTCGCTCTCGAGCGTCACGTAGCCGCCCGCCTCGAGCTCGAGGCCGTGCAGCGTCGTCTGGAAGCTGAAGCGACGGCCGTCCACCGAGGTGGCCAGCGGCAGAACCGCCCGTTCGAGCGCCTCGCGAACGCCTCGGTACTCCTCAAGCGAAGCCTGAACGCTGCTCACGCGGGCTCCGGGACAGCGACGGGCCGCGGGCTGAACGGCCGCTCCTCGAGGACGCCGCGGTGGCGCACCGTGACGGCCGTGTCCTCAGGGATCTCGCGCCACACGCCCGGGAGATCCGAGAACGGCTCCGAGACGATCAGGCGGTCGTCAGCGCCCAGGCGCTGGAAGCGAGGGTTGTCGGGGTGGAGCCGCCGGACGGCGTCGACGTCGGCCGACGCGAAGAGGGACCGCGCGCGGCCCTCCGTCGAGTACCGGACCGCCCACAGAGTCGCGCCGTCCGAGACCCCGAAGGTCGCCTGAACGGCACCCTCCACGCCGCGGGCCTCCGCCGCGCTCTCGATGGCCCCAACGGTTCTTTCGAGCGCGTCGATTGGGTCGTTCTCGAGCCCGAGTGTCAGCGCGAGGTGGAAAACCACCTCGGTGTCTGTCGAGCCGTGGATCTCGGCAAACAGACTCGGATCGACCGCAAGCATCAGGTCTCTTCTGAGCAGGGGGAAATCGGCAATGTAGCCGTTGTGAACGAATAGCCAGCGCCCGCGACGGAAGGGGTGGCAGTTGGTCTCCTGCACGGGCGACCCGATGGCCGCCCTCACGTGCGCGAGAAACAGCGGTGACTCGGTGTGTGCCGCGAGCTCGCGGAGATTTGGGTCAGACCACGCTGGCGACACGCTGCGGTACACCGCAGGGCCTTCTCCGCTGCCATACCAGCCGAGCCCGAAGCCGTCGCCATTGGTCGGCTCGGCTCCCATACGCGCGTGCAGGCTCTGGTCCACGATGCCGTGCTGCGTCTTGAAGAGCAGCTCATCGATCAGCACAGGCTGGCCGAGCCACGCCATCCACCGGCACATCTTGGAGCGAACGTCTCAAGCGGACGGGTAGGGGCGCATCACCCCTCTGGGGTGATTGGCGCAGCCCGGCGCACATGGAGGACGCCGATGCGCACCGTCGAAGTACGCCGCTATGTCCGCCGCGGTCCCGGAACGTGCCTCTGCCGGCAGCGCGATGGCCCGTTGGAGCGCGAAGGCGCTGCTGATCACCGCCGGCTGGCTCCTCGTCGGCGGGGCGATCTGGTACGCGCGGGGGGCGACCATCCCGTTGATCGTGGCGGCGCTGATCAGCACCCAGCTGCTGCCGCTCATCGGCTGGGCGACCAGCCGCGGCGTCCCGCGCGGGGTCGCTGTCGCGGCGAGCCTCGTCGGGGTCGTGCTGATCGCGCTGGGATTGGCGTGGGTCTTCACGGACGCGCTGTTCGGCAATCTCGGCGGCGTAGGGAAGGACATCAGTGAAGGCGCCGACAAGGTCATCGCGTGGCTGCGTGACAACGACGACTGGGTCAAGCAGCACGAGGACGCGATCCGGAACTTCCTCAAGGGCATTCTTCCGGCGGCGAAGGACGCCGCCGGCGGCTTGCTGGCGGGTGCGCTGGGCACCCTGTCGCTCACCGCACAGATGGTCAGCGGCGCCCTGCTGACCCTGGTCTTCCTGCTCTACATCATCACCGGCGGCGACGCGATCTGGGGATGGATCCGGGATCGCTTCAGCGTGGACCGCCGCGAACGCGTCGCCATGGCCGGCTCCGCCGCCTGGAATGGCGCGAGTGGGTACATCCGAGGCATCAGTCTGATCGCGCTGATCGACACCACGGTGATCACCCTCGGCATGTTGGTGATTGGCACACCGCACGTCGGCACGCTCGCGCTGCTGACATTCGTGTCGCTCTTTGTGCCGATACTCGGCGCCTGGGTCTCGGGCACGGTCACCGTGCTCGTGACACTGGCCGCCGTCGGGACCGGCGGCGCCGTGGCCATGGCAGCCGTGATCCTGATCGGCCAGCAGCTCGACAGCATGTTCGTCACCCCGCTCGTCTACCAGCAGACGGTCAACCTGCATCCGATCGTGACGCTGACGGCGGTGATCGTCGGTAGCCAGCTGCTCGGCATCGTCGGCGCGTT
>JBKPBS010000138.1:0-10863 GCA_046726915.1 Actinomycetota bacterium | reverse complement strand
GTCCTCGGCGACGCGGCGCCGCAGATCTCCGACCCGATCGTGCGCAACCGGGGGACGGTCGCGGGCTCGCTCGCTCACGCCGACCCCCAGGGCGACTGGGCATCGGCCCTGATTGCGGCCGACGCGCGGGTGGTCGTGCGGAGCTCGGCCGGGCGCCGGGAGATCCCGGTGGAGGAGCTGATCCAGGGCCCGTTCACCACCACGCTCGAGCCGAACGACGTGATCACGGAAGTGCGGGTGCCCGATCCGGGCGCAAAGGCCGCGGGCACCTATCTCAAGCTGGAGCGCAAGGTCGGCGACTTCGCGACCGTCGGGGTGGCCGTGCAGCTGTCGTTCTCGAACGGCGCGGTGGGCCGAGCCGGCATCGCCCTAACCGCGGTCGGGCCGCGGAACCTGCGTGCCATCGCCGCGGAGCAGGCACTCGCCGGCAATGAGCTCGACGACGCGCTCATCGGCGAGGCGGCCCGCCTGGCCGCCGACGCGGCCGAACCACGCGACGACGTGCGCGGGTCGGCCGAGTACAAGCGCAACGTGGTGCGCGTCTTCACCGAACGCGGGCTGCGTGCCGCCGCCCGGAAGGCACAGGAGGACTAGACATGGCCCAGGTCGACACGACGACGACCGCCGAGTCCGCGACCACCGCCGAGGCCGCGCCCGCCGAGCCGCTCACCCTTGAGATCGAGGTGACGGTGAACGGCGAGCCGCGCCGCGCAAGGGTCGAGCCGCGGATGCTGCTCGTACATTTCCTGCGCGAGGAGCTGGGGCTCCGCGGGACGCACATCGGGTGCGATACCACCAGCTGCGGTGCCTGCACGGTGCTGATGGACGGGACGCCGGTCAAGTCCTGCACGGTCCTCGCGGTTCAGGCGGACGGCCGTCAGATCGGCACCGTCGAGGGGCTCGAGACGGCGCAGGGCCTGCATCCCATGCAGGAGTCGTTCCACGAGGAGCACGGGCTCCAGTGCGGCTTCTGCACCCCGGGGATGATGCTCACGGCGATTGCGCTGCTGGAGGAGAACCCCGACCCCAGCGAGGAGGAGATTCGCTGGGCGCTGTCCGGCAACGTCTGCCGCTGCACCGGCTACCAGAACATCGTCAAGGCGGTCCAGCGAGCGGCCGCCTCCATGCGGGGGGAGGTGTAGAGGTGGAGGCCTCGACAGAGATCAGGGGCGTCGGCCACTCCGTCAAGCGCAAGGAGGACGCGCGCTTCATCCGCGGGCGCGGCAACTACGTGGACGACATCACGCTGCCCGGGATGCTCCACATGGAGCTGCTGCGCGCCCCGTTCGCCCATGCCCGCATCCGCTCGATCGACACGTCCGCGGCGGCCGCGCTCCAGGGCGTGGTCGCGGTGGTGACGGGGGAGCTGATGGCGGAGCACGGGCTCGCCTGGATGCCGACCCTCTCGGGCGACACGCAGGCCGTGCTCGCCACCGACAAGGTGCGCTTCCAGGGCCAGGAGGTCGCCGCGGTGATCGCGGAGGACCCCTATACGGCGAAGGACGCGCTCGAGCTGATCGACGTCGACTACGACCCGCTGCCCGCGGTGACCACGCCGCAGGCCGCGCTCGAGGCCGACGCACCGGTGATCCGGGACGAGAAGGAGGACCAAACCGACAACCGGATCTACCACTGGGAGTCGGGTGACGCGGACGCAACCGAGCGCGCCTTCTCCGAGGCCGACCGGGTGATCGCGCTCGACACGCACTACCCGCGCTGCCATCCAGCGCCGCTCGAGTGCTGCGGCTGCGTGGCGGACGTGAACCCCGCGACGGGCAAGGCCACGATCTACATGACCTCGCAGGCGCCGCACGCGCACCGCACGCTGTTCGCGCTGGTGGCGGGCCTGCCGGAGCACCAGATCCGGATCGTGTCCCCCGACATCGGCGGCGGCTTCGGCAACAAGGTGCCGATCTACCCCGGCTACGTCGTTGCCACGGCGGCGTCGCTGCTGCTCGGCAAGCCTGTGAAGTGGACTGAGGACCGGACCGGCAACCTGATCTCCACGGGCTTCGCCCGCGACTACCACATGCGCGGCGAGCTGGCGGTGAAGGGCGACCGGATGACCGCCCTGCGGGTGAAGCTCCTCTCCGACAACGGAGCGTTCTTCGCCGACGCTCAGCCGAGCAAGTGCAAGGCCGGGCTGTTCCACATCGTCACCGGCTCCTACGACATCCCCGCCGCGCACGTGGTCGGCGACGGGGCTTACACGAACAAGGCGCCGGGGGGAGTGGCGTACCGCTGCTCGTTCCGCGTGACCGAGGCGTCATACCTGATCGAGCGGCTCGTCCAGAACGCGGCCTACGAGCTCGGCATCGACCCGGCCGAGTTCCGGCGCCGCAACTTCATCGCGCCCGACCAGTTCCCGTACACCTCGGCAACGGGATTCGTCTACGACTCGGGCGACTACGAGAAGGCGATGCAGCTAGCGCTCGACCGGCTCGGCTACGACGACCTGCGCCGCGAGCAGGCCGAGGCGCGCGAGCAGGGCCGTCTCCTCGGCATAGGGCTCGCATCGTTCACCGAGGTGGTGGGCGCCGGCAAGGGCAAGGACTACGACATCGTCGGCCTGCGGATGTTCGATTCGGCCGAGCTGCGCGTGCACCCGACCGGGAAGGCGGTGCTGAAGCTCGGCGTGCGTTCCCAGGGCCAGGGCCACGAGACGACGTTCGCCCAGATCGTCGCCGAGGAGCTCGGCATCCCGCCGGAAGACATCGACGTCCAGGAGGGCGACACCGACCACACCCCGTACGGGCTCGGGACCTACGCGAGCCGTTCGACGCCGGTCGCGGGCGCGGCCACTGCGGTGATCTCGCGCAAGCTGCGCGACAAGGCGCGCGAGATCGCCGCGCACAAGCTCGAGGCCTCGGCGGAGGACCTCGAGTTCGAGGCCGGCCGCTTCTTCGTGCGCGGCTCGCCGGACCAGGGCATCACGATCCAGGACGTTGCGTTCGCCGCCTACAGCGACCTCCCCGACGGGATGGAGGCCGGGCTCGAGGGCGTGCACTACTACGACCCGCCGAACATGACCTACCCGTTCGGAACCTACGCGGTGGTCGTCGAGATCGACCGCGGCACGGGCCAGTGGAAGCCGCTGCGCGTGGTCGCGGTGGACGACTGCGGCGTACGGATCAACCCGATGATCGTGGAGGGCCAGATCATGGGTGGGCTCACCGAGGGCTACGGCATCGCCGCCATGGAGCTGATCACCTTCGACGAGGAGGGCAACTGCATCGGCGCGAACTTCATGGACTACCTGCTGCCGACGGCGTGGGAGACCCCGAAGTTCGAGATGGAGGAGACGGTCACGCCCTCGCCGCATCACCCCATCGGCGCCAAGGGAGTCGGTGAGTCGGCGACGGTCGGCTCGCCGGCCGCCTACGTGAACGCCGTGATCGACGCGCTCGCGCACGCGGGCGTGCGGAACATCGAGATGCCGCTGACCTCGGACCGGGTCTGGGCGGCGCTCAGGGAGGCGGAGCTGGCCGAGTGAGCTCTCCCGCCGAGGTCCTGTCGCGTGCCGCCCGGCTCACCGCCGCGGGTGAGGCGCACGCGCTCGCGACCGTCGTGAACGTGCTGCGGCCAGCGTCGACGCGGCGCGGCGAGCGCGCCCTCGTGAGTCCCGAGGGCACGCTCGAGGGCTGGGTCGGCGGCGCGTGCTCCGACCACGTCGTCGTGCGCGAGGCGCTGCTGGCGCTGGCCGACGGCGAGCCGCGGCTGGTTCGCATCTGCCCGCCGGGGGCCGCCGGCGATGTGCAAGAGGGCATCGTGGTTGCGGAGAGCTCCTGCGCGTCGGAGGGGACGGTCGACATCCTGATCGAGCCGTTCCTGCCCGCCCCACTGCTCGCGGTGGCCGGGGACGGGCCCGCGGCTCGCACTCTCGCCTCGCTCGCGCGGACGATTGGCTGGCGCGTGTCCGAGGGCCTCGCCGACGGCGCGGATGCCGTCGTCGTGGCGGGGATGGGCCGCGGTGACGAGGACGAGCTCGCCGCGGCCCTCGAGACCGGCGCCGGCTACGTCGGCCTCGTCGCCAGCGCGCGCCGGGCCGCGACTGTTGTGGGCGCGTTGCGCGACCGCGGCGTGCCGGAGGAGGCTCTCGCCCGCGTGCGGAGCCCGGCGGGCCTGGACCTCGGCCCGTCGACGCAGGAGGAGATCGCCGTCGCGATCCTCGGCGAGCTCGTCCAGTGGCGCCACGCGGCCCGCCCGCGCGCGGTCGCCGCCCACGACGCGAGCGCTCCCGGAGCGGCGGGCGCACCCGACCCCGGCGAGTGCTGCCACCACGAGGTGCCGCCCGTTGCGACTTGAGAACTCGTTCGAGGTCCCGGCGCCGCCTGACGCGGCCTGGGACCTGCTGCTCGACGTGCCGCGCGTGGTCCCCTGCATGCCGGGCGCGGAGCTCACCGAGGTCGTCGACGACTCCAACTGGAAGGCCAAGATCGCGGTCAAGCTCGGGCCGGTGTCGCTCACGTTCGGGACCGACGTGAAGCTGCAGGAGGCCGACGAGGTCGCGCGCAAGGTGACGCTCTCGGCCGACGGGCGCGAGCTGCGCGGGCGCGGTGCGGCCCGGGCGACCGTCGAGTCGTCGCTCGCCTCGGTGAACGGCGGGACGAGGGTCGACATCGTGACCGACCTCAGCCTCACCGGGCCGGCGGCGCAGTACGGCCGCGGCCTAGTGGCGGACGTGTCGTCGCAACTGATCGACCGCTTCGCGGCGTGTCTCAAGGCTCAGCTCGACACGGCGGAGCCCGAGCAGGCCGAGGCGGCCGTGGCCGAGGCCGGAAAGCCGGTCGGCGGCCTGCGGCTGGGGCTCGCCGCCATCTGGCGCTCGATCAAGCGGCTGTTCCGGCGACGCTAGAGCCGGCCCAGGAACAGCCTGAACTCGTAGGGGTTATCGCCCTCGAGCCAGGCGATTGCGCCTTCGCCGACCCCCGAGAAATCGAGCCGCTCGCCCCGTCCTGCGCCGGCGACGTCGTGGGGCTCGCCGCAGCCCTGCTCGACGGAGCACGGCGCGTAGGCGATCAGGTTCTCCGAGTCCCAGACGGCCATCGCGCCGGACCTGACTGCCCCGAGCGTCGGCGCGACAGGATCCCTGTTCAGGTTGACGGCCCCGGAGGAGGCGAGCGAGTCGCGGCGGAGCACTCGCCGTCCGGAGACGGCGGCGATGTCGAGCCACGCCTCGTCCTCCGGCACGTAGCCGCCGGGGGCGGCACGGTCAAACGCCACGAGCTCGCCGCCGGCGAGTGCGACCACGGACGGGGGGTACTGAAGCGGGTTGTCCGCGAGCACGACGCGGTCTCGGAAGGAGCCGGCGGTGCGAATGGCCGTGACGCCGGTGTACCGCGCGGTATAGCCCGACCCCTCTTGCTCGACCCAGGCGGCCCGAAGCCGGCCGTCGCGCGTGTAGGCGACTGCGATCGACTCCCCCAGGGCGGCATCGCCCGCCGCCCCCGGCAGATCGGAGGGTGAGCCGAAGCTTCCACCCGGACGAGCCTCCGCGACGGACAGGCGTCCTCCCGCCCGTACGCCGGCCTCGACCTCTGTGCCGGTGCCTGTCCAGGCGAGCGCCGCGCGCCCCTCGGGCGCAACCGTGAGGGATGCGGCGCCCGTGCCTGCGTCCTCGCTCACCTGCTGCTCGGCTGCGGGGACCGCCTCCGGGCCCACGGCCGCGGCGTGCAGCCGATACCCGAGCCCGGAGGGCGCTCCGGACGCGTCATAGCGCGAGAACGAGTCCATCCAAGCGACCACGCCGTTCCCGTCGTCAGCCGCCGCAACCTCGAGGAAGTGGCCGTCCGCCGGGGTCGCGGACACGAGGTTCGGCCCGTCGACGACGCCAGCGCGCGACAGCCGCAGGACCATGACCCTCGTGCCCGTCTGGCCGCCCACCCGGAAGGCGACGAGCGCCGAGTCGCGCGCGGGCGCGATGCGGGGATCGAACACGGCTTCCGTGGTCTTGATCTCGATCTCCCCGCCGAGCTCCGCCCCGACGCCGGTTGCGACCTCGAGCCGCGGCGACCCGCCGGCGTCCCTGCGCGTCCAGGCGGCATAGCTCGTCCCGCCGGGACCGGTGGCGAAGGCCGCCTGGACCACCTCTCCGCGCGCCGGAGAGGTCGCCGCCACCGAGATCGATCCGCTCTCCCAGCGCGCGGACGCAACCGTCGTGACCAGGATCGCTCCAAGCGCCGTTATCGCCGCCCAGTGGCGCCGAAGCGACTCGCTCAGAAGGGGCATTCGTACGCGTCCGGCGGACAGTTCGCCTTCGCGATCAGGTAGAGCACCACCAGCGCCGCGACACCACAGGCGGCGAGGAGGTTCATCGCGGCCAGCGCGAGGGCGACGAGACGCCTGCGCCGGCGCGGCAGGAAGAAGGCGAATGCAAAGGCCGGCAATCCAACCGCAGGAGGGACGATCCAGAGCGGCGCCGAGTCGGAGTCAGCCGCTGCGAACACAAGCCCGCCCGCCGGCGCCAGCAGCAGCAGGAAGACAGCGAACGAACTCAGCGCCGCCGCACCATCCCGGTGCTGGACGAGGGGCTCGGGCCCGCCTTCGGGCGCGAGAAACGCCCGGAAGCGCTCACGGAGGGTCACATGCTGTTATTCGGCAGGACTTCGCGAACGCTTCAGTTTCGCTCAGCGAGCGCCCACCGCCGCGCCCTGCAGCTCCTCGGTGAAGGCGTCCGCCGTCATCACCTCGGAGAACATCGGGTAGTCGAACTGGATCGCGTTCTGGTGCTCCTCCGCTGAGGTCGCGGCGACGCAGTCCGACAGCGTGATCACCTGGTAGCCCTTTTCGTAGCCGGTCCGCATCGTGGACTCGACGCAGCAGTTCGTCAGGAAGCCGCCGAGGGCGATCGTGTCGATGCCGCGCGCGCGCAGGATGAAGTCGAGGTTCGTTGTCGCGAACGTGTCGAGGCCTCGCTTGCCCTCGACGACCACGTCCCCCTGCTGCGGCGCGAGCGCGTCGACGATCTCGGCGCCCCACTCGCCCTTTACGAACGCGGTCGAGTCGACGACGCCCTTCAGGATCCCGTAGGGATGGTCGGACAGCTCGTTGTAGCCCGGCGCGAAGGTGATCGGGGCGTAGACGATCGTCGCTCCGGCGGCGCGTGCGGCCTCCACGAGCGCGCGCGTGTTCTCGAGCATGCCGGTGCTCTCCATGACGTCGTGGACCGCGCCGTGCAGGGCTCCGCCCTCCGAGGTGAAGTCGTTCTGGTACTCGATCAGGACGACGGCGGTGCGCTTCGGATCGATTGGCACGACGGCCTCCTTCTATTTGGGGAAGGGGGCTTAGGCTACGCCGCCTCTTCGCGGCGCGCCTTCTCACGCGGCCCGAAGAACGCCGAGGTGGAGATCCCGCGGTCGAAGTCAGACCAGCTCGCCCCATCCGCGAGCGTCCGCTCGATGCGGTCGAAGCTCCCCAGGTTCCCGCCGAGGTTGTCGACGAAGTGCACGAGCGTGGCCTCGCGCGTGCATGGCACCACCGGGCTGCCGTGCTCCAGCTTGCCGTGGTGGCTCAGGATGATGTGGAGAAGGCCCTCCGCCTCGCTCGCCGGAAAGCCGTCGATGCGCTCGATTTCGCGACGGACCTTGTAGTAGCCGAGCGGGATCTCGCCAAGCAGCTTGCCGTGGTCGGTGAGCTCGATCGCGCCGTTGACGGTCGAGTAGACCTCGGTCTTGCCGATGTCGTGCAGCAGGGCGCCGGTCACGGCGAGGTCGCGGTCGAGTCCGGCCCTGAACGGCCCCGCCGCGAGCGCGCTCACGCCCTGAGCCACCGACAGGCAGTGCTCCAGCAGCCCGTGGCGATAGGCCTGGTGGTAGTACTTCGCCGCCGGCGCGGCGTGATAGGCGGCACCGGTCTCCGTCCGCCTGTCGATCAGCCGTGCGAGCAGCGCGCGCAGGTGCGGCCGCTGGATCGTCTCGACGAGCGCGTCGAGGTCCGCCGCCATCTGCTCGTACGGCACGGGCGGGGCCTCCGTCAGATCGCCGAGCTCGTACTCGTGCTCGGCGGCGACGCGCATTCGCTTCACCGTCACGGCCGCGCCGTAGCGCTCGTCCACGGAGTAGCGGCCCAGCACTCGCACCACGGAACCGGCGGGGCAGATCGGCGCGAGGGCCTCGACCTCGTCCCAGATCACGGCCTCGACGGCGCCGGTCATGTCGCCCAGCTGGAGCTTCAGGAACGGCTCGCCGGTGCGCCGCTGGCGCCTCGTGTGCGCGCGCACGACGAAGACTTCGTTGACCTCCTGGCCGTCGGCCAGGTCGCGTACGAAGCACCGCGTGGGGGTCAGGGTCGTTTGCTCCATCGGGATTGCCAAGGTAAGGCTGAAGCCGGACGGTTTAGCCTGCGCAGCATGGGTGTGCTCGTTGCCGGCGGCACCGGGGCGCTGGGGAGCGCGGTGGTCCGCGAGCTGCTCGACGCGGGCTACGGCTGCACGGTCACCTGGATCGTCGAGCGGGAGCTCGAGCGAGCCCGGTCCGAGCTCGGCGACCGGGCCGCCTTCGTCCGCGCCGACCTGATCGATCCGGAGGGCGGCGCCGACGACGCGGTGGCCGCTGTGCCCGATCTCGAGGCGGTGGTGAACCTGGTGGGGGGCTTCGCGTCCGGGCCGCTCGTGCACGAGACGTCCTGGGAGGACTTCGACCGGTTGCTGCGGCTCAACGTGGCGCCCGCCTTCAACCTCGCGCGGGCGGCGCTGCCGCGCCTGCTGGAGCGCGGCGGCGGCTCGTACCTGGCGGTGTCCGCGCGCCCGGCCTTGAAGCCGTTCGCGGGTGCCGCCGCGTACGTCACCGCCAAGGCCGCCGTGCTTGCGTTCGTCCACGCGCTCGACGCGGACTACCGCTCGAAGGGGATCCGCGCGAACGCGATCCTGCCGAGCGTGATCGACACCCCGGCCAACCGGGCGGCGGAGCCGGACGCCGACTACTCGAAGTGGGTCCAGCCCGCCGAGATCGCGAGGGTCGTGCGCTTCCTCGTCTCGGACGAGTCGGCGATCGTCAGCGGCGGCGCGATCCCGGTCTACGGCCGCGCGTAGTAGCTAAGCGCCGTTTCGCCGAGCTGCTTCGTCACGCTGCCGTTCTGAATCGCGCCGATCGGCGCTCCGATGAACGGAATCAGCCTGCCGGCGTAGCGGCGCGCCAGCCGCTTCGCGATGTACTTCGCCAGGCGCAGGTGCAGGGCATCGGTCTTGCGGCCGAGCAGCGCCTTTTCGGCCATCACCTGCGCCATGCGCTTGCCGACACCGTCGAGTGCATGCCGCGCCTCCGCGGGCGTCTCGTAGAGACCCTGGAGCGCGAGGTACTCGGCCGGGCGCATGGGGTGCTGCGGGTCGTAGCCGCACGCGGCCGCTATGTAGAAGACCATCCGGCTCTGGATCCAGAGGAGCGCCACTAGATCGGGCGCCGCGGTGATCGCGCCGCCGACGCCGAGGGCGCCGCCCTCGAGCCGCGACAGGCGCACGTGCTTCTTGAACGCAAGACGCGCCAGCTCCTCGGGGGTATGGCCGGGACCGGCGATGCGCACCCACTCCGCCGCCTGCGGCCCGAAGCGCTCGGCGGCCGCCAGCGCGATGTATTCGAAGGCCCGGTCGGGCTCCGCGAGGATGCGGTCCCAAACCCGCTTCGGCGGGCGCTCGATCTGCTCGATCTGGGTGGCGGCGTCCACGTGGCCGGAGAGTACCCTGGCTACATGGCTTCAGACACCGGAACAACCCCACGGCAGGGCATTCTCAGCGAAGAGATGAAGGACGATCGCGACCAGCTGATCGAGATGCTGACCAGGGCGTACTGGATGGAGATCGAGACGGTGATGAGCTACATCGCCAACTCGATCAATCCGGACGGAGTGCGGGCGCAGGAGATCATCGAGTCGCTGGAGGAAGACGTCCAGGAGGAACTCGGGCATGCGCGCCAGTACGGCGCGCGCATCAAGGAGCTCTACGGAGTGGTGCCGGGCTCACTCGACTTCGACGCCGAGCAGTCCTACCTCCAGCCGCCCGACGACCAGACCGACATCGTCCACGTGATCAAGGGCGTGATCGAGGCCGAATCCGGCGCGATCGAGCACTACAACCGGATCATCGAGTTCTGCGAGGGCCGAGACCCGGTGACCCAGGACATGGTGATCGACATCCTGCGCGACGAGGAGGGCCACCGCCGTCTGTTCGAGGGCTTCCTCCGCGAGTACAAGGCGGAAGGACTGGCCTAGCCGCCAAGCGCGTCCGCCACCAGCACGACCGTTCCGAATACCCCCGCGACGACGGCGATCGCGCCGACCAGGCTCGGCGAAGGGCCGCCGTGGATGCCAGTCTCGTGCACGGCGGTGTGGCCCTTGCCGCGCTGGAGCAGCCAGCGGTTGACCGGATAGGCGAAGAAGCCGGCGATGAAGAGCGCGAACGACAGCGAGCCCCAGAACAGCACCTCGTCGACCCCCGCGTCCATGGCGCCGGGGACCACGAGGATGATCGCGTTGTCGACGACCTCCATGACGGCGATCGAGAGGGTGTCGGAGGCGAAGGCGATCGGGATGACCGTGGCGAGCGCGAGCCCGGCGCGCAGCAGCGGCCAGCTCGTCAGCGAGTAGCCGAACACGAACGCGAGCACGATCGCCAACACGATCGTCGCGCCGTTCGACCAGCCGAGCGCCGTGCCGATGATGACGCCCACGATCTCGCCGATCGCACAGCCCGTGAGGCAGTGAAGCGTCGCGCTGAGTGCCATGCGGTTCACGTCCATGGCGTGTCCGGCATGAGCGTCCATCGCTCGTCCGAGGCTAGCTACCATCGTCTCGCTGCTTCGGCGAGGTAGCTCAGTTGGTAGAGCACACGACTGAAAATCGTGGTGTCGCCAGTTCGATTCTGGCCCTCGCCAT
>JBKPBS010000137.1:0-18249 GCA_046726915.1 Actinomycetota bacterium | reverse complement strand
CCGAAGCAGTTCGAGGCGGCCTGGGAGGCATTCGCGGAGGCGGTCGACGACGACGTCGGCGGGGCGATCGTCGAGCTGCTCGCCGACCTGACGCCGCTCGCGGCGGCCTTGGTCGCCCGCGGCACGACGCTGCTCCACGGCGACCTCCGCGACGAGAACATCGCCCTGCCGGACGGGCGGCTCGTGCTCCTCGACTGGGGCCTGGCGACGCAGGGCCACCCCGCCGTGGACCTGGCCTGGTACATGGTCCACGACGTGTGGCGGATCGACGCGACGCACGACGAGGTGGTCGAGGACTTCCGCCGCGCGCTCGGCGAGCGCGACGATCCGGTGGCGCTCGAGCTCGGCCTGATCAGCGGGCTCGTCCAGTACGGCTGGATCTTCGGGCACAGCGCGGTTGTGCACACCGACCCCGCCGAACGAGAATGGGCGTCTACGGAGCTCAACTGGTGGGTGCCGCGCGTGCGGCACGCGCTCGAACAGTGGAGGTGAGATGGCCGGCTACACGATCATGTCGCTCGAGGAGATCCCCGACGTGCTCGGGGACTATCCGGGCGAGATGCGCATGAGCGCGGTGAGCGACCTCGGCACCGAGCAGGTGGGCTTCACCTGGCGCCGGATGCCGCCCCTGACAGGCGGCAAGGGGAGCTACGGCCATCGCCACAGGACGCAGGAGGAGGTCTACTTCGTCGCGTCGGGGACGCTCCAGTTCAAGCTGGAGGACGACGTGATCGACGTGTCGGAGGGCACCGTCGTGCGCGTGGCCCCCGAAGTGGCCCGCTCGGTCTGGAACGCCGGCCCGGGCGACGCGGTGCTGATCGTCGTCTCCACCAAGTCCGAGGACCCGCGCGAGGACACCGAGCAGGTCGAGGACTTCTGGCCGGACGGCGACGGGGGCGACGAGCCGTCGGCGGACGGCTAGCGGGACGGCCGCCTACTGACGGTGCTCGCGCAGGCCGTCGCCGTTCGGGAGCGCCTCGGCGGCCGCCTGGCAGACGAACGCGAACACCAGGAGCATCAAGAGGGCCGAAAGGGCGCCGCTGGTGTGGGCCGACCCGTACCCCAGCACCACCGCCGCCGCGACCCAGCGCCAGACCCGCCAGTTCGGCTCCCAGACCGGGCGCCGGTCCTCCCCGGGGTCGGGGTCGTGGGCGTGGACGTAGGCGACAAAGGGCACGACAACCTCTCCTGCCAGGGTACTGGCATGGAGCTTCCGCCGGGACCGCGTGCACCCGCCGCCTGGCAGACGGTCGGCTGGACGGTACGCCCCGCGGCGTTCCTGCGGCGGGTGCACGCGCGCTTCGGCGATCCGGTCACGATCCGGACCTTCTGGACGGACGAGCCGATGGTGCTGTTCTCGCATCCCGACGCGGTCCGCGAGCTGTTCCGCCTCGACCCCGCGATCGCGCCGGCCGGCCAGAGCTGGGAGTTCCTGCGGCCGTTCGCCGGCCCGCATTCGATCCTGGTGCTCGACGGCGACGAGCACATCCGCGAGCGGCGGCTGATCCAGACGCCCTTCCACGGCGAGCGGATGCGCTCGTTCCAGCCGCTCGTTGCCGAGCTCGCCCGCGCCGAGCTGAGCACGTGGAGCGGGCGCGTGGTCACGCTCGAGCGCATGAAGCACCTGACGCTCGAGACCATCCTGCGCGTGGTCTTCGGCGTGCGCGGCGAGCAGGAGGCCGCGGAGCTGCGCGACGCCGTGCACGGCACTCTCGACACGGTTCGCTCGATGCCGCGGATGCTGGCGATGTCGCTGGTGCAGCGCGACCTCGGGCCGCGCAGCCCGTGGGGCCGGTTCCGGCTCGCGGTGGAGCGCTTCGACGCGCTGCTTCTCGACGTGCTGGCGCGCCGGCGCGCCGATCCCGGCCGCGACTCGATGCTCGCGGTCCTGCTCGAGCAGCGGGACGAGGACGGTAATCCGCCGGCGGACCGTCACCTCCGCGACCAGCTGGTGGCGCTGCTCGCGGCAGGCCACGACACGTCGGCGGCGTCGCTGTCGTGGGCCTTCGAGCGGCTGGCCCGCCATCCCGCGGTGCAGGCCCGGCTGCGTGAGGGCGACCCCGCCTACCTGGACGCGGTGGTCAAGGAGGTGCTGCGCGTGCGCCCCGCGCTGACGATCGCGCCGCGCCGCCTCCTCGAGCCGGTGGAGATTGCCGGCCGGACGCTGCCCGCCGGCGTGCACGCGGCCGCCTGCCTGTGGCTGTCCATGCGCCGCGAGGACCTCTGGCCCGAGGCCGCCGCGTTCAAGCCGGAGCGCTGGCTGGACGGGGCACAGCCCAACCCGGCCGCATGGATCCCGTTCGGCGGCGGAGTGCGCCGCTGCGCCGGGGCGCCATTCGCGGAGATGGAGATGCGCGAGGTGCTGCGCGCGGCCACCGCCCTGACGATTCGGCCGGTCCGCCCCGAGCCCGAGAGCGCGCGCCGAAGCGCGCTGGTCGTGACGCCGCACCGCGGCGGCGAGGTGCTGGTTCAGGAGCCGAGCTCGTCGCTGTCGTCCGCCTCGCGGTAGGCCGCGCCCACCTGCTCCGCCGCGGCGCGAACAGCCGACATGAACTCCCCGTCGTCGTAGACCCGGTTCGGTTCGAGCCCCGCTGCGGGCGGGCCGACCGGGACGAACAGGTCATCGCCGGCGGCGGCATGAAGCCAGAGGGCCAGAAGGCTCAGCGCGGGCACGCGGAAGAGACGCGCCTCGTAGTCGTGCTCACGCACACGCGAATCCTGGTCCGCGACCGCGAGCGCCTCGCGGATCGACGGGCCGAAGCGATCGTCGCCCGCCGCCGCGGTCCCGCCGTCGGGCTGCTCGGGGAGCTCGAGCACCTCCACCTGCCCGCCGGCGTCGAAGCGGCTGTAGCGCCAGGTCGGCGGCGCGCTGACGCTCTCCTCGGCGGAGGGGCCGCCCCCGGCCTCGAGCAGCTCGTCGAGGCGGGCGGTGAAGATCGGCTGGGCCGGAAGCGGCACTTCCGCGGCCGCGGCGCGCCGCGCCTCAAGCCCCTCGACAACCGGCCCCGGTGGGTCGGGGAAGCGGATCGGCATCGCTCAGCGCCTCGTCAGGTACGTGTGCGTCCACGTGCCCGAGTTCTTGTAGTTGGTGGCAAAGACGTCGACCGCCAGCGTCGACCGGCCGGTCCACGGATCCTGAACCTCGACCTCGTGTACGCGGCCGGCGCTCTTGTAGCCGGTCAGCATGACGAAGTGCCCGCCGCCACCCCTCCAGCCGATCCGTGCTCCTACGGGGCGGCCCGCGTCGAGCTCCGCGCGGACCGTGCCCCACGGAGCACGGCCCGACATCTTCGAGCCGAAGTTCCCGGTTCTGCGGAGGACACGGTCGAGGTACCAGGGGATATTGCAGTCACCGCTCGCACCGTCGTTGCAGCAGGTGGCCTTGCCGAGCTCCGCGTTGACCAGGGTGCACTGTCCCCAGGTCGTCGCGGGGTCGTAGAAGCCCGAGGCGGTGCACGCGCACGCCGCCCAGCACCAGTTGGACTGAAGCTGATGCTGCACGGAGATCGGAAGCGCCCGCTTCCCGTCCGCGGCGGCAGCCCAACCCCGCAGCAGCCTGGCGAGAGCGTCGCGCCAGCGGGTCACGACCGTGCACCGTAGCCAAAGATGGGTCAAACGCCTCATGAAGCCGGTCGCGCCCGCGCATAGCGTGGCGGCACACCGACGAAGGAGGCAGAGATGCCGAAGGTTTCGAAGGAGAGCGCGACGAAGGGCGGCGAGTTCGGCCCGGTCACCGACCGCAACGACGAGGTCGAGGGCTACAGGATCGGCTTCACTTCATTCCGCGAGGACATCGACGCGACGCCGCTGCTGAAGGGCCTCCCGGACGACCGCTGCCAGTGCCCGCACTGGGGCTATGTCATCACAGGGAAGGTGACCTTCCGCTACGCGGACCACGAGGAGGTCTTCGAGGCCGGCGACGCCTTCTACACACCGCCCGGGCACGTCCCGGTCAAGCACGAGCCCGGCACCGAGTTCGTCATGTTCAGCCCGGCCGAGCAGCTGCAGGAGACCGAGGCGGTGATGATGAAGAACATGCAGGCGATGCAGGCCATGCAGGCGGGCTGAGCGGACGGCTCAGGCCGGCACTGGCGCGGGGAACTCCTCCTCTGGGAGGAGACCCTGGCGCATCGCGAAGAGGCTGGCCGCGGCCCGCGTCGAGGCGTCGATCTTCGTGTAGATGTGCTCGACGTGGTTCGCGACCGTCTTCGGCGAGATCACGAGGCGCTCGGCGATCTGCTTGTTCGATAGCCCGCGCGCGAGCAGCTTGAGCACCTCGACCTCGCGCTGGGTCAGGCCCGCGGGGCCCCCGTGGCGCCGCGGGACGCGATGGCCGGCGGCGCCGAGAACCGCCTCGACAGCATCCGCGTCGAGGCGGCCGGCCTTCACGTCGGCGCGCAGCTCGGCGGCGGCGTCCTCGGGTGAGCGCACCGGGCGGTGCGGGCGGGGCTCGCGCATCGCCTGGTAGGCGTCGGCTGCGCCGAGGATCCGCGCCGGCTGGGAGATCCCGGCGCCGGACAGCCCGCGCGGGTAGCCCGAGCCATCGAGTCGCTCGTGGTGCTGGACGGCGATTCCCGCGAGCGGCGCGAGCGCGTGCGACTGACGCAGCATGCGCTCGGTCAGATAGGGCTGCAGCCGGATGCGCTCCCATTCCCCAGCGGCGAGTGGCCCGGGCTTGTCCCAGATCGCGTTCGAGACTCCTAGCCGCCCGAGGTCGTGCACGAGGCCGGCGCGCCGCAGGGTCAGTAGCTCCGATTCCGCCATGCCCAGCGCCCTGCCCGCCACGGCTGCCAGGTCGGCGACCGCCCGCGCATGGCCGAGGAAGTAGGGCGACTTCAGATCGACGAAGTCGGCGATCGCCGTCAGCGCCGCCTCGAAGCGATCGCCGGAGAGCACGACCGCGAGCGCCGGCTCGGCGGCAATCACGGCATCCCACGTGGCGACCGTGTCGAGTCCGGAGAGGATCACGTCCCCCTCCGCCTCGATGAGGTCCGCCACGGCGGGGTCGAACTGCTGGCCGCGACGCTCGCGAGCGAGCGCCTTTGCCGCCTCCACCCCGCCCATCCGGTTCGCCACCTCGATGAACTCGGCGGCCTGGGCGAGCCTGGACGCAATCGGCACCTCCTCCCCCTCGAGGTCGCCAGGCCACCCGCGCCCGTCCCAGCGCTCGTACGCGGCGCCAAGCGCGGCGAGCGCCTCTTCGGGCAGCTCGAGGTGCTCGCCAAGGGTCCGCGCGATCGCCGCATGGTGCTCGATCATGCCGTCCACCTCGCGGTGACCTGACAGCGCGAACTCGAGGCCCAGCCGGAAGCGGTGGAGCGGCGGGTGTCCCGAGCCCAGGAATCGCATTCCGCTGACCGACATCCGGAGGCTCCTGGGCTCGTGCTCGTACTTGATCGACTTCACGGCGATGTCGTCGCCGAACCACTTGGCCTGCTCGTGCGCGTCCGAATGGCATCCGACGTTGATCAGCAGCGCGGTGTAGTAGACGACCGCCCGCTGCTCCTCGTCCAGCCCGAGTCCCTCGGCCAGACGCAGCGCGATCAGACACTGGCGCAGCACGTGCTCCATGGGCTGCCCGAAACCGAGGTCGATGCCGAGCGAGAGCGCGGCCACCAGCTCCGCAAGCCGGACGTGCGCGCGATCAGGCTCGCTGGCCATGCCGCCTACGCTAGCCGTTACCGGTGCTAGAGCAGCCCGGCGATCCTTTCCGACAGGCGCTCGGCGATCATGATGGTGATGACGTGCGGAAATCCCGATGGCGGGGTCGGGATGATCGATGCGTCGACGACGCTGAGTCGCTCCGTACCGTGGACGCTTCCCGAGCCATCGACCACG
The DNA here is from genome assembly GCA_046726915.1 of Actinomycetota bacterium. GTDB lineage: Bacteria > Actinomycetota > Thermoleophilia > Solirubrobacterales > Thermoleophilaceae > JACVRW01. The sequence continues at coordinate 12,411 of JBKPBS010000137.1, read as the reverse complement.
GCGCCCTCGTCGCCGGACGGTCCCATTGCGCACGTCCCGACGACGTGGGGAACGGAGTACGCGTTCTCGCGAGCAAGACCGCGCAGGTCGTCCGCATCGCCGACATCCGGCGACGGGGGCTCGGCGCACAGCCGGCGCAGCTCCGGCCGGCTGACCACCTCCCATCCCCGGCGGTAACCCTCGACCAGCCTGTCGACGTCGGCCGGCTCGCGCACGGCGGGGAGCTCGATGCGCGGTGGCTCCGCGGGATCCGCTGAGCGCAGTCGAACGGCGCCTCGCGCGTGGGGCTTGAGCAGCACGATGTCGATCGACCACTCCGGCGGATCCCCGGAGGGCTCTGCGACCCACAGCATGAGGTCCGGAGGGCCGTCGGTCGCCGCGGCCGAGCTGTGGAATGTCGCGATCGTGTGGAGGATCGGGGCGCTGCGAGCCGCGCCGCGATACCCGGGATCGATGTCCACTCCGGGGTGGTCGGCAAGGTTCTCACCGACGCTGCGGAGGTCGACGAGCACCGGGACGCCGACAGACTGAAGCTGGTCCGCCGGTCCGATGCCGGACCGCATCAGGATCGCCGGGCTGGAGTAGGTCCCTGCGCACAAGACCACCCAGCCCGCCTCGACCACCGTCCCGTCGAGAGCCCGCACGCCGACGGCGCGGTTTCCGTCGAACACGACTTCGGCGACAGGTGTGTCGGGCCGGATGGTCAAGCTCGACGGCGTGTCGCCAAGCGGCAGGTAGGCGTCGGCCGTCGTCACACGGACGCCGTCATGAGAGCTCATCGGCATCCGGCCGGCACCGACCGCGCCAGGCCGGTTGTGATCCGGGGCGGCGGGGAAGCCGACGGCGGTCAGCGCGTCCAGTGCCGCCACCCCGATCTCGGCCGGTTCGAGCTCCGGATATCTCGTGACCGGAATCGGCCCGGTCGCGCCGTGCCACGCCACGTCGCCGAACTCGGCATCGGACTCCAGGCGGTTGAAGTAGGGCAGCACCTCGTCGAAGCCCCAGCCTGGGTTTCCCAGAGCCGCCCACTCGTCGTAGTCGGCCGGGGAGCCCCGAACCGCAAACCTCGTGACCCACGAGGTGCCGCCCAGGAGCTTTCCCCTGCGGAGGTTCTCCACGACGCCACGCTCGTCGGACTCGGACGCAAGGCCCCAGTCGAAATCGCGGGTCAGGGTCCAGCCGTTGCGCATCTCAGCCGGCACATCGGCTCGGAGATCGGGCCCCGCCTCCAGCAGCAGCACCGACCGCGAGGAGTCCTCGGAGAGCCGCGCCGCAACCACGGACCCGGCCGCTCCGCCGCCCACGATTACCACGTCGAACACCGAGCTCAGAGCAGCGCGATCACGCGCTCTCGCCGTGGCAGACGGCCTCGACGTTGTTGCCGTCCGGATCGAGCACGAAGGCTCCGTAGTAGTCCGGGTGGTAGATCTCGCGAATGCCCGGCCCGCCGTTGTCCCTCCCCCCGGCCGCGAGAGCGGCCTCGTGGAAGGCATCGACCGTCTTGCGGTCCTCCGCGGTGAACGCCACGTGCGTGCCGCTGTCCGGCCCGCGGCCGCGCTCCGCGATCCAGAAGAACGGGAAGTCGTCCCCGAACCCGCCCACCCCTGGAACGGGCTCCATGATGCAGCTCATCCCGAGCGGCGCGAGCGCCTTCTCATAGAACGCCTTGCTGGCCGCGTAGTCGCTGACGTCGAGTCCTATGTGATCGAGCCTCGGCTTCATGCGTCCTACTTATCACGCCATGACTGGGTGAAGAACTACGAGCCGTCAGAAGCTCCGGATCGCGTTCGTCGCCCCATCCGGGGACCACAAATGGCGGGCTAGGCTGAGGCCGCCTTTATGGACGCCTACCGCGAGCTCCTGGGCGATGTGCAGGTCCGAGCCCTTGCGCTGGCGGTGCTCGTGAGCGGTGTCGGCGGGGCTGCGGTTCCCCTGGCGCTCGTCCTGCTGGTGCGAGAGGAGTCGGGCTCATTTGCCGCGGCGGGCGCGGTCGTCGCGGCACTCGGCGTCGCCACCGGGGTGTTCAACCCGATCCGCGGCCGGCTCGTGGACGCAAAGGGCCATCGCAAGACGCTGACACCCCTGGCCCTGATTCACGTCTGCGCCCTCGCTGTCTTGGTCGCGCTCGCCGTCGGGCACGCGCCGACGTGGACGCTGGTCGTAGCGGCCGCGGTCGCCGGAGCCGCGCCGGCCCCTCTGATGTCGAGCCTGCGCGCGCTGTGGCGCGATCTCGTCACAGCTCCACGGCTACAAACTGCGTACGCCCTTCAGGCCGTGCTGACGGAGGTCCTCTTCGTTGCGTCGCCACTCCTGGCCGCGCTGCTCGTCTCCGCCTTCTCGGCGCAGCTCGCGGTGCTCGTGTTAGTCAGTATCGAGTTCGCCGGCGTGGTCGCGTTCACTGCCACGCCCGCATCGCGTTCCTGGCGCAGTGAGCCCCGCGAGGCGGGTCGGCTTGGTGCCCTGGACAGCGGCGGCATGCGAACACTGGTCCTCGCGAGCCTGCCCTACGGGATGGTCTTCGGTGCGCTAGACGTTGCTGCCCCAGCGTTCGCCGACCTCCATGGCGCAGCAGAGTCCGCGGGCATCGCGCTCGCCGCTTTGGCCCTTGGAAGCATGATTGGGGACTGATCTACGGCTCTCGTTCGTGGCGCTGGGATCTGCCCGCCCGCTATCTCCTGCTCCTGCAGGCGTTGGCGGCGCTGCTCGCTCTCGCGGCACTCTCGGGCGGGCTTCCGCTCTTCGCCCTCTTGCTGGCGATCTCCGGACTGATGGTCGCCCCCGCCACGACGATCATCTACTCGCTGCTCGACCTGGTAGCTCCGCGCGGAACCGCCACCGAGGCGACGACCTGGATGATCCTCGGCTACGCGGTCGGTGGTGCCATGGGCGCATCGCTCGCAGGCGTCGCCGTGCAGACATCCGGGGTCAAGCTCGGGGTTGTCGTGTCGAGCGCGGGCGCCCTGCTCTCCGAGCTCGTGATCCTCAGCCGCCGGGACACGCTAAGGGCGCGCTGAGCTCACCGCCGCGGAGGCCGCCCTCGCCGCTGATGCCCTGGTCCCGACGAAGTCGCCGCGAGTCGAGTCGCGGGCGGTCGACGCGTCTGTGAACGCCTATCTCGGCGCGGCGCTTGTGCTCGCGGCCGGGCTGGAGGGCGTCGAGCGCGAGCTCGACCCCGGCCCGCCCATCGACCGCGACATGTACGTGCAGAGCGACGAGCAGATCGCGGAGCTGGGAGTCGAGCTGCTGCCGCGGACACTCGCCGAGGCGATCGACGCATTCGAGGCCGACCCGCTCACTCTCGAGGTCTTCGGCCCCGACCTCCACGAGGCGTACATCGACTTCAAGCGCTCCGAGTGGGAGGACTTCCACAACACCGTCAGCCACTGGGAGTGGGAGCGCTACCTGACGTTCTACTAGGGCAGGCCCACCGGGCGAGCGCGGCGCGCGGTTCAGCGATCGGTGAAGCGGTACGTGGTCTGCCCGTGCGGTTCCTTCGCGAAGGCGAGCACCTTGTCCGCTTCGATCCGGAACACGGCCGCGGCATCCGGCCCCTCGCCAAACGCCCCGTCACCCACCTCGAACTTCCACACGTCGCCGTACTTCGCAACGTAGGCGTCGGCCAGCTCCTGCAGGGCGTCGTTGTCCGTCACGCGAACCGCGGTTCCCTCGACGATGACGTCGAGACCTCGAGCCCAGCTGTTGTTCCCGGTCGTGAGTGCCACCCGGCTGCTGTGTTCGAGATTGCGCGCCTTCTGCTCGCGCAGGCCGGTGCAGAAGTGAACCGCTCCATCCTTCGCCACGCCGATGAGCGGGGTCACATGCGGCCTGCCGTCCGCCCGCACGGTGGTGAGCCAGTAGAGCTCGGCCGCTTCGAGAGCACGGGCGGTGTCGGCCCACGCCGTGGGACCGGCCTCGGGGTCGCTGAAGCGGGTGTCGATAGTGCCGGTCGGGTCGGGCTCCATGCTGATGGGTCTCCTGCGTTCTCCGCTAGTGGTTGACGGCGGTCGCGGCCTCCTCGAGGCGATCATCGCCCCAGAACAACTCGTCCCCGATCGCGACAGTCGGAATGCCGGTCACTCCCCGCTCGAAGGCATCGTTGGTCTGGTCCTTGAGGCGCTCCTTGATGTCCGCCCGCTGGATCGCCTCGTCGACCTCGGCGGGATCGAGGCCGGCCTCAGCCGCCGCGTCGTTGAGGGCGTCGGGGTCAGTGAGCGAGCGACTCTCGACGAAGACCTTGCGAAACGCCGCGCCCGCGAACTCGGGCGCCCGGCCGCGCTCGCCGGCGAACACCGCCGCCCGGAGCGGCGCCAGTGACCAGCTTTCGACTGGCCAGCTCGGCGGTGGCTCCACCGGCGGCAGGCCGCGCTCAGCCGCGCGCTCGCGGACCTCCGGGAGCACATTCGGGAAATCGCGCTGCAGCACCTCCTCCAGTCGGCCGAGCTGGTCGAGCAGGAACGGGAACGCGATCGGCGTCCACTCCGCGTCTGGGATCAGCTCCTCGATCCGGGCGGCCGCGAGGTAGGCGTAGGGCGAGTTGAAGTCGAAGTAGAAGATCGGATGCGCCATCACTGGGAGTCCAGCACTTTTGGAGAAGCCACCGCTCTGCGGGGTCGCTAGCGTCGCGTGCCATGTCCTTGATTGCGAACGATGAATTTTCCAGCCCGTCGCGGTCTACCTCTCCGGAGTCCATGATGAGTTCGACGAGCAACCGCGACGCGGCCGTCCAGGCCGAGGAATTGGTCAAGCACTACAACGGCCGCAACGGCGGCATCGAGGCGGTTCGCGGCGTCGACCTGAGGGTTGAAACCGGTGAGGTCTTCGGGTTCCTGGGGCCGAACGGTGCCGGGAAGTCGACGACCGTGAAGATGCTCACGACGTTGCTCACGATCACAGCCGGCTCGGCCCAGGTCGCCGGCGTCGACGTGGCGGGCGACCCCGACGAGGTGAGGCGCCGCATCGGCGTCGCGCTTCAGGAGGCGGGGCTTGACCCGCGCCAGACCGGGCGCGAGCTGCTGATCCTGCAGGCGCGGCTGTTCGGCCTGTCCCCGGCCGACGCCGCGGCGCGCGCCAAGGATCTGCTCGCGCTCGTCGAGCTCGAAGACGCGGCCGACCGCCGCATCAAGGGCTACTCCGGCGGCATGAAGCGCCGGCTCGATCTCGCGTCGGCGCTCGTGCACCGGCCGGAGGTGCTCTTCCTGGACGAGCCCACCACCGGGCTCGACCCCGCCAGCCGCCTCACCGTGTGGGACGAGGTCCGGCGCATCAACGAGCGCGGCACGACCGTGTTCCTCACGACGCAGTACCTGGAGGAGGCGGACCAGCTGTGCGACAGGCTGGCCATCATCGACGACGGCCTGATCGTGCGCGAGGGTACGCCGGCGCAGCTGAAGGCCGACCTGCGCGAGCGCCAGGGCCTTGCGAGCGACCCGTCGCTCGACGACGTGTTCCTCGATGCGACCGGCCGCACCCGCGGCCGCGTCGAGGGTGACGTCCAGGAGGTGTCGGCATGAGTCAGGCCTGGCTGCTCGGACAGCGCGCGCTTCGCGAGGGCTGGCGGACGCCCGACGCCCTGTTCCCCACACTGTTCATCCCGCTGTTCTTCCTGGTGGTCAACGTGGGCCAGGTCGCGAAGATCTTCCCCTCGACGTCCACGGAGTTCCTGCACGGCCAGGGCTACGGCGCGTTCCAGCTGCCGAGCTCGCTGCTGCTCGCCGCATCGTTCGGGACCGCGGCGCTGTTCCTCGTAGAGGACATCGAGGGCGGCTACTTCGACAAGCTGCGCGCGGCGCCCGTGTCGCGCACGGCGATCGCGCTGGGCCGTCTCATCGCCGAGGCGGTGAAGGGCGTGCTCATCGCCACCCTGATCGCGCTGCTCGGCCTGGCCTTCGGCATCTCGGTCGCGAGCGGGCCGCTCGGCTTCGTGCTTCTCATCAGCCTGACCGCCCTGTGGTCCGTAGTCTTCGTCGGCTTCATGCAGATCATCGCGCTCAAGACGCGCAGCGCCGCGGCCACGAACTCGGCCGGCCTGGTCTTCTTCCCGCTGCTGTTCCTGACGCCGAACTTCGTGCCCCGCGACCTGCTCACGAGGCCGATGGAGATCGCGGCGACGCTCAACCCGGTGACCTACGTGATGGAGGCACTCCGCTCCCTGCTGCTCGAGGATCTCGAGTGGGGCACGATCCTCCCGGGCTTCGCGGTGGTGGCCGTGCTGGGCGTGGTGATGATCGCCCTGAACGTGCGGGTGATCCGGAACTACGACTGACACGACTGCCATGCGGAAGGTGATCTACTCGATGGGCGTGTCGCTGGACGGCTTCATCGCCGGGCCGGGCGGCGAGATCGACTGGTCGGCGCCGGACGAGGAGCTGCATCGCTTCCACAACGACCAGACGCGGGAGCTGGGCGCGCATCTCTGCGGACGGCGGCTCTACGAGGAGATGCTGTATTGGGAGACGGCCGAGGAGAACCCGTCGGCCGCGGACTACGCGCTCGAGTTCGCCCGAATCTGGAAGGACCTGCCGAAGATCGTGTTCTCGAGGACGCTCGAGCAGGTCGAGGGCAACGCCAGGCTTGCCACGGGCGGCGTCGCCGAGGAGGTCGCCAGGCTGAAGGCGGAGCCAGGCAAGGACCTGGGGGTGGGCGGCGCCGGCCTGGCGTCCACGCTCATCGAGCTGGGCCTCGTGGACGAGTACCGGCTCTTCGTCAGCCCAGTCGTGCTGGGCGCCGGCACGCCCTTCTTCCCGGCCCTGGACGCGCGGGTCCACCTGGAGCTGGTCGAGACGAGGACGTTCGGCTCTCGCGTCGTCTACGTGCGCTACCGGCGCGTGTCGCACCCGGGTGGGAACTAGTCTCGGGAGATGGCCTACACGAGCGCGGAAGCGCGACAGGAGCTGCTCGACGCCCTCGCGGAGGCCATCGAGCAGACCGGGGTCGCGCTCGCGGCTCTGGGCGCCGCGTACGAGCAGCTCGACGAGCACAACGCCGACAGGCTGGAGGCAGAGCTCTTCGGGCCGGTTCAGCTCGCCTACGGTCGGGCCAAGGGCACGTACGCGCAATTCGCAAACCGCCACGGGATGACGAGCCGCACGTTCGAGGCACCCGCGCCGGGCATTCCCTCGACCGGCGCGAAGGGGTTCATCGACAGCGCCGTCAGTGCGACCGCCGAGGCCGACAGCGCTCTGTCCGAGCTGCAGGACTCGGGGTTGCCGGCGGAGGTCGGCGACGTGGAGCTGCGCGCGGGGCTCACCGGCGTGCGCGAGCTGCTCGGCGGGGTGCGGCAGCGAGCCCGCGAGCTGGAGCGGACGCTCGGGCGGTAGAACCGCCCCGTAACCACTCCCCCGGCTGCCGATGCTCAGGGGTGGCGACGCCGGATCGTCACCGCCGTCACGGTCGCCTTGGACCTGCCTGCTCCGTCGTGGGCGGCGTTCGTGTCCTTTCCTCTCAGGCGGCGCACTCCACTGAGCAGACGCCGGCCCGCGCGCGAGACGCGGAGCTTGACCCTGGCCTGCCTTCCGCTCGCGATCGAGAACGGGGCCCGGCCCACCCTGACCGTCAAAGCGGCGCGCGAACCGCTCCGCCGACGCCGCGCGGTGAGCTTTGTGCGGCCCGAGCAGCGACCGACGGCCCCAGTGGGGCAGCTCAACTTCAGCGTGATGAACCGTCGAGACATGGTGAGCCGGGTGGACACCAGCCTCACGCCGGCGAAAGGCCCGGCCGAAGGCGACGACGCGGGCGGCGTGGTCGGCGACGGTGTTCCGGACTGGTCGGTGACCGGGCCGGCGGGCTCGGGGCCGGCCGTCGGGGCGGCGACGAACTCGTCCGCGCCGATGTCGGTCGTGCCGATCGCGCGGGGGTCGCCGTCGACGTCGAGTGCACCGTTCTTGGGATCGTCGAGGCCGGCACCGATCGTCGGGGACCCGGGCGCCTGGCGGTAGTCGCCGGCGGCCGGGTTGACGAAGACCGGGTCAAGACCCAGGTTGCCGCCACCGTAGGTGAAGCCGGCATTGGTGCCGGCGGGCACCAGGGTCCCGGGGGCGTAGTTCGAATGACCGAGGCCGATCGTCGCCTGGCCCCCCAAGCTATCCGTGCGAGCCCTGAAGCTGGCGCCGCCCGGGCCGCCACGGGCGATCACGTTGGTCGCGCCGATGAACACGCTCCCAGCGCCGCCCTGCGCGAACGCGTCGACCGCCACGCCGCCACTGCCGGTCGCGAGGGCTGTCACGTTGCGGAGCACGCTGTTTGTGAGGCTGTTCGAGACTGAGCGGATCGCGAGTGCATTGGAGCCGGTCGCCACCACGATGCTGTTGCGGATGGTGCTGTTCTCGACAAAGACCGGCAGGTTGGGCGCCCGCACGATGACTTGATCCAAGGTCGCGCTAGTAGCCCAGAGCGCCCCCTGCGCCGTCTTATCAATTTCGATGTAGCGCAGCGTGGACCCTGTGTTGAGCCCTATGAATTCGTTGCCTGCGCCGAGCAACAGGCGCGGCCGAGGCTGGCCCGCAATGCCGTGGATCGTGATCGGTGCCGGATTGGAGAGCTCCTGGGTGACCGGGTAGTCGCCCGGCTTGACGATCACCTCGTCGTTGCTGCTGGCGCCCTGGACGGCCTGCGTGATGCTGCAGGGGCTGGCGGCGCTGCAGTCGCCGGCGCCGCTGGGGGCGGCGTAGCGCTGCGTGGCCGCCGAGGCGACCGGAGCGAGGGCGGCGGCGGCCAGGATGGCGCCGACGACCGTGAGAAACGAGACGCGGCACGTGCGTGAGGTCACCATGAGCCCAGCGTGACGGCGGCCCGAGAGTGCGGCCAGGGGGGTTCGCCGCCGACAGCTGGCGGAGAACCGACGGTCACCTGCGGGCGTCGCCCGGAGCAGGTGTCTCCCGCAAGCCCGGCGGGACCCAATGCATTCCTCCTGCAAGAAGGTCACATGGAAGCGCCACGGCGTCGCCGCTGGTTCGCAGCGTCGCCGAGGGTGTGATTGCCCTAGAACTCCGGGCATGGCTGCATCCGACGCCACAAACATCGACGCCGGGGGGCGCGACCTGCGCGTGTCCAGCGCCGATCGCGTGATCTTTCCGAAGACCGAGCGCTCGGGCGCGGTCACCAAGCTCGACGTCGTCAAGTACTACGTCGCCGTCGAGGACGGCATCATGCGCGCGCTCGAGCGGCGGCCGACGACGCTCGAGCGCTGGCCGAAGGGCGTCCATCCGGGCATCGTCCTCTCCACGCGCGAGAAGGGCGGCGGCGACGCCTTCTTCCAGAAGCGCATCCCGCGCGGGGCTCCGGACTACGTTGAGACCGCGCGGATCGAGTTCCCGTCGGGTCGCCACGCGGATGAGATCTGCCCGACGGAGGTGGCCGTTGTCGGCTGGGCGGCCCAGATGGGCACGATCACGTTCCATCCGTGGCCCGTTCGCCGGGAGGACGTCGACCATCCGGACGAGCTTCGCCTCGACCTGGACCCGCAGCCTGGCACCGATTTCGCCGACGCCGTGCGGGTCGCCGCGGAGGCGCGCGTGCTCCTGGGTGAGCTCGGCTACGCCGGCTTCCCGAAGACCTCGGGAGGCCGGGGCGTCCACATATACGTCCGGATCGAGCCACGCTGGACCTTCACGGACGTCCGCCACGCCGCGATCGCCTTCGGGCGCGAGCTGGAGCGGCGCCTGCCCGGCCAGGTGACCACGAAGTGGTGGAAGGAGGAGCGCGGCGAGCGCATCTTCGTCGACTACAACCAGAACGCTCGCGACCGCACGATCGCCTCCGCCTACAGCGTGCGGCCGAAGCCGGGTGCGCCGGTCTCCGCGCCGGTCACGTGGGACGAGCTCACCGAGATCGCGCCCGAGGACTTCACGGTCGCGACGATGCCGGCGCGCTTCGCCGAAGTGGGCGATCGCCACGCCGCGATCGACGACGTCGCCCACTCGCTGGAGCCGCTGCTGGACATATACGAGCGCGACGAGGCCGAGGGAGAGGGCGACATGCCCTACCCGCCCGACTATCCGAAAATGCCGGGGGAGCCGAAGCGCGTCCAGCCGTCGCGCGACCGCGACCGGAAGCGGTAAGGACCAGGTTCGCTACGGCGACTGTGGCAGCTTGGCCTTTCCCCGCGTGGTGACCGGATTCGAGGGCGGCGGCACGACCGGCCCGATGTCCCCGTCGGGAGCCTCGTCCAGATCGACGATCACCGGCGCGTGATCGCTGGGCCCGCTGCCCTTGCGGGCCTGCCGGTCGACCCACGCCGCCTGAACACGGCCGGCCACGGGCGCGCTCGCCAGGATCAGGTCGATCCGCATGCCGAGGTCCTGATGGAACATCCCCGCCCGGTAGTCCCAGTAGGTGAACACGCGCTCGTTCGGCCAGCGATCGCGCACGACGTCCTGTAGGCCGAGCCCCTGCAGCTCGGCCAGCGCCTCGCGCTCGGGCTCCGTCACATGCGTCTGGCCGATGTAGGCGTCCGGATCGAATACGTCGTCGTCGGTCGGCGCGATGTTCATGTCGCCGCATACGACCGTCGCCTCCGGGCCGACTGCGATCACCTCCCTCAGCGCGGCGAGCCACGCGAGCTTGTACTGATAGTGGTCCGAGCCCGGAACGCGCCCGTTCGGCACGTACACCGAGTGCACCCGGACCCCGTCACAGATGGCGGACACCGCGCGCGCCTCCGGATGCGGGAACCCCGGCGCGCCTGCGAGCCCCGTGACCACGTCGTCCAGCCCGGCGCGCGAGAGGATCGCCACACCGTTCCAGGTCGCCTCGCCGTGCGCGGCGATTTCGTAGCCGCGGTCGGCGAGCTCGTCGCCGAGCAGCTCGGCGAGCGCGTCATCCGCGAGCTTGGTCTCCTGCAGGCAGACGACGTCCGGCCGCCGCTCATCCAACCAGGGCAGCAGCCGCGGCACGCGTTGCTTGAGCGAGTTGACGTTCCAGGTCGCGATTCGCACGGCCCTCCACGGTACCGGCACCGTCGAGCTCCCTAAGGGACGAGACCGTCCTGCCTTGAGGCTCGTAAAGGCACCTACCCAGGACGCTTTGCGGCCGACAAGTCGCTCCCGCTGTTCGCGCAAACCGCAAGCACCGTCGGCAGGTGCTCGACGTGCATTCGTCACCGGCGGCTCAGGCAGATGAATGTGCCGTGAGCGCGCCGCCTGTCCTACCTGGCTAGTTCGCCATGCCCGGCCCAGACCATTTCGATGAGCCCTCCAATTGCCGCCGCTCCCGAGGCGACCCATCTGAGCGTGTCGACGTCATCGAGGGAGCCAGCGGGAACTAGTGCCGCGGCGAATGCGAACAACAGGATCGATATCCCAAGGTTGTACGAACGACCAGCCCAGGTGGCGAGCTTCCGGTACGCATCAAGACCGATCACGTAGTCCTCTCGGACACCTTCCTTGTTGGCCTCGTCCACAAGGTCTAGCCGCTGGCTGAACTCGCTGTACGGCAGATAGGAACTGCGTGCATTAAATGCGAGTTGCAGGGACGCAATGAGGAGCAGCGCTGCCGCAACCAAGCCGACGAGGGTCACATTTGGCCAACGCATCGCGACATTGCCCGTGAGAACGAAGCCACTGAAGGTCACCGCGAAGCCGGCGAGAAGCGGCGACGCAGTGAATCCGACTCGGTCAATTGCGTCTGCGTAGCCCAGGGGCGGAAGTTTGGCGAAGATCTGTGAGTGGCTAGGCATTTGGCTTGTTAGGACAATTCGCTGCTTTATGGCCTATTCGTGAGCAGAACTCACAGACGTCAGCTGCCGGACGCACAGCCATGTTGTGAGCGTCATCGAACCCAGGTAGCTCGATGTGGTAGCTGATATCGATAGGCAGGACCCCGTCCAGCCCTCCGGAGCGTTGGATCCACGCCTCGTCCGTGAAGACCGGCGCGCCCGCCTCGAACTCGAGAGGAATGGAATCGAAGATTTCGTCGATCTGCTCCTCGAACGGCGACACATCGACGACGACGTATCCAGTCTCGCCGACGGTCCAACTCCTCACCATGTAGCCGCCGTGGTCCTCGACCGTACGCTCGAGTTCATTCATACCGCTGGCAAGGGCACCTTCGGCGGCGCCGAGCCGGATGACCAGTGGATCCATGCTGCCGCCTTTCCACCGGGTGGGAGCCAATTCGCGGGTGATGCCACTGGCTCCGACGGGAACGAGCCGACCCTACTATTCCGGATCCATCCGCGCACACGCGCGGTTAGCGGGTCGGGGCCGGTGCTGCCTTCGCATGCGAGCGGTCGCTGCTACCTCTCGCGCCGAGCGGCACTGCCGGCATTCCGCCTATGGCGGCAACCCGGCGGCCTGGCGCGCCCCGTCGGGGTCGGCAAAGGATTGGACGCGGACGACCCGCCCATCGCGGACGGTCAAGAGCGAGGATCGGGTCTCATCGACTTCGAGCTCGTGCGTCCGGCCGACGATGTGTACG
>JBKPBS010000136.1:0-9000 GCA_046726915.1 Actinomycetota bacterium | reverse complement strand
CGAGCGCTGGCTCGACTTCGGGTGCGGGTACGGACGCGTCATCCGCTTCCTCGTCGAGCACGTCCCGCCGCACCGGATCTGGGCAAGCGACGTCATCACCGAGGGAGTCGACTTCTGTAGATCGGAGTTCGGCGTCCACCCGCTCTACTCGCAACCAGATCTCGAGGCGCTCGAGCTCGAGCCGTTCGACTTCGTCTATGCGATCTCCGTGCTTTCGCATCTGAACGAGCGCAACTCTCGGGCCCTGTTGCGCCTGCTCGGCGACGCGCTCCGTCCGAGGGGCATCGCTGTGTTCACCACCCATGGGGGCCGATCGCTCGAGAACGCGGCGCTCTACGGCGCCGAGTACGGCGAGCGCCGCGAGGAGATCGCGCGCGCGGTCGCGGCGCACGGCATGACCTTCCTCCCGTACGCGTTCGCCGGCGGCGACGACTACGGAATGGCGTGGCACGCGAGGGAGTGGGTGGAGGAGACCGTCGGCGAGCTCCATGGACGCGCGGTGCGGCTCATCCACTTCGTCCCGCACGGCCTCGACGACCACCAGGACGTGTTCGCTTTCCAGCGGGACGGTTAGGTGCGGCGGCCGGTGCTCAGCGCACGCGGATCGCCTGGACGGCCAGCTTGTTCCCGAGCGCGCCGGCCAGGCGGTTGGCGACCAGGAACCCACGCGTGGCGAGCGCGAGCAAGCGGGGCCGGGAAAGCAGCCGGACCGCCCGGCCCGGCCAGTGTCGGTAGTACATGGCGTAGCGGTGCGGCGCGATCGACCCGAACCCGTGCGCGGCGAGTTCCGAGACGATCTCGGCCAGCGTCAGGCGCCCGACGACGTTTCCCGCCTCCTCGCGGTGCTCGGCCAAGCCCAGCCGCACGGCGACCGCCGTCGCGAACGCGCGGGCGGGCTCGCTGACCGACACCGCGCGCCGGGAGACCCGCGCCATCTCGGCGAGCGCGAGGGCGGGTCGCTCGAGGTGGTGGAGCCCGTCGTGGACGTACGCGACGTCGACGGAGCCGTCCCGGAACGGCAGGTTCTCGGCGTCCGCCACCACGAGGTCGAGGTCGAGGCCGAAGCGCCGCGCCCGCTCTGCCGCCTGCCGGACGACGCCGAGCGAGATGTCGGTGAGCACGACCCGCGCTCCGGCACGGGCGAGGAACTCGGCATCGAGGCCGGAGCCGCCGCAGACGGTCAGCGCCGTGGAGCCCGGCAGGAGATCCTCGAGCCCAAGGACGCTGCGCCGGAACTTCTCCCCGAGGAGCCAGCCGTGGAGCGCCGGCGCCCCGCGCGGTCGTGTCACCCCGAAGTCGTCCGCGGGGTCAGCGTCGAAGAACGCCATCTGAGTCTTCTTGTGGCTGGACCGCCCCGCGCGGGCGCCGTCGGCAGCGGGCGTGAGCAGGATCGGGACGCCCGACTCGAGGGGATACCGGGCGCCGCAGGCCTCACATTCGAGGCCATCGGGATCGCCGCGGAGCGCGAGCGCAGCGCGGCAGAGCGGACACGCGAGTAGGTCGATCAGCTGCCTCCTCAAGGAAGGGCACCCTGCCTCGGAGTTCAACCGAAGTCAAGTATGGCGGTGACAACGTTGTGCCGCTCGGACCAAGGTTGCGAGCCTTGGCAGCCTCGAAGACGGCGCGCGAGATTCGCGTGCTTCCCGCTTCGAACGGCAGGACGCCGGCCGAACCCGGAAGGCACGAAGTGGTGGCGATCGAGCCGTCGCCATCGCGGCGATGTAGTCCGGAGTGATCACATCGTCGGCGTCCACGAAGATCAGCTTCTTCCGGCCGCACGCCGAGCTTGGTACGTCATCGAGGGCTTCCTCGAGGTAGGCCCGCCCGTCTCGGATAGCGGGCAACACCGCCATCGCTTTCGACGGTGGGATCGCCTCGAGTCGCGCCGGCCCGACACTTCGAACGATGACGAACTCTTCGTAGAACTGAGCGAGGCGATAGAAGACGTCCCGCGGCAGCCCATGTCCATCTCGGGGTCGCCGAGCAGCTCATCGAGCGTCTCGTAGCCGAGCTGATCCCATACGTGTTCGTACGACATCCGGCGCGAACGGTGTCTCGCCCCAGCGCTGCGCCCCTCATTCCACCTCGACCGGCTGCCGCGGCCCGATGCGACTTCGTCGAACCATTCTCTGGGCAGTCTGTGCCACCGAGAAGCGAGGCGCCAGGTCGAGGTCTCCCAAGGGCCGACCTGCGCTCCTCTCACCCTTGTCGGGCCCCCACGCGACTGCGAGTCTTTGGAAGGGTCACTGCGGCCCGCCTCGGGAAGGAACCTTGGTCGAATCCCTTCGTCCTCGTCCTCGTTTACTGCTCCTAGCATTCCTGCTCGCCGCGGCGCTGCTCCTTCGCCTCGATGGAATTACGCGGCCGTCGGTCGCCTCACGCGAGCTCTACGGCGGCCTGCTCGCCCGCCAGTACTACTTCGGCGACGGGGAGGGGCTCTCGCCGCCAAGGCACCGCGTCCTGCAAGAGCTCGGCAGGGTCTTCAACCCCATCGAGCCACCGGTCCTAAATCTTGCGTCAGCGGGGGGATTTCACCTCACCGGGGGAGAAAACCTTTGGCTCCCGCGTCTTTACTCGGCACTCTTCTGGGTCGTCGGCGGGGTGTTCCTCTACCGCATCGCCCTCCGCCTGACGACCAACGCAGGCGCGCTCATCGCTCTTGCGCTCTATTTGTTCTGGCCGTTCGGCGTCTGGATAAGTCGGCGCGGGATGCCGGACGCGATGATGGTCTCGCTCCTTCTCGCATCCACGTTGACAGTGATCAGGTACTGGGAGCGGCCTTCGCTCGCGAGGCTCGTCACTGCGGGACTCGTATCTTCCCTCGCCACGGCGGCAAAGCCGGGCGTTGCGCTCATCTTCCTAGTCGTGCTCTTTGTCGTGCTTGCTCTTTGGAATCGTGCGTTCCGAGCGACGCTTCGGAACGGTGGGCTTCCGCTCTTCATCGCGCTCGCCTCTGCGGTAACGGTCACGTACTACGTCTACGGCACGTATGTCCGCGATTTCCTCTCAGGGGAGTCCGCATCGCGACTGGAGCCCCATCTGCTCACCACTGGATGGTTCTGGAAGGGCTGGTGGTCGATGATCACGACTTCGGTCCCGTTCCCGCAACAGCAGGGCTTACTCGCTCTCGTGGCGCTTGCCGCTTCCTGCATAGGAGTCGCCGCCGCGAGTGGAATGACACGAGCAATTCTCATTGGGCTCTGGCTCGGCTATGTCGCGTTCGGGCTGACATTCACGTACCACATCGCCACGCACTCGTACTACTCGCTCCCCCTCATCCCAATCCTCGCCCTCTCGATCGGCGTGCTGGCGGGCTTCGTGCTCGAGCGCCTGAAATCGGTCCCAATCGCGCGCGGCGTGCTAATTGCCCTCGTAGCGGTCGGGATCGGCACCGCGGCCTTCAAGAGTCAGATCGTTTTGACTTCGGAGAACCCTCAACGCTTGGTCGCCGACTACCGACGGATCGGCGAGGTGACGAGCCACACCACACATGCGCTCGTCATCGACCAGCTGCTCGTCAGCCCGATCTCGTACTGGGGCTGGCTGGTCGCCAACTACTGGTACGAGCCGACACCGAGCCGGGACCTTCCTCCCTCCGGCGGCCCCTCTCCCGGTATCGACCCGAGTCAGTACAGCTTCCTCGTCGTCATGGACGTGAGCGAGCTCCAGGCGGAGCCGAAACTCCGCGCGTTCACCCGGGACCTCCCGGTCGTGGCGAAGACAAGCGACTACGCCGTTTTCGACCTTAGAGGATTCCGCGCGAGCCGATAAGCCTCTCTCGCCTGGCCGCCCCTACAGGCGGCTCCACCGGACGGTCGCAAACCACACTCGAGGAGGAGATGGCGCCACTGCTCAACGCGACTTGCTTCGATGGAGGTACCATCAATCGGGCTCCGTACGGAGCGGCCGGCCGAGAGAGCGTGGATGCCGGTCGCGCCCGGGCGCCTTGGCATCGAGCACGCGAATGACGAACACGGCAGTAGCCGTCAGCCCGACGACGAAGAGCACGGCCGAGGCGGCCTTCCAGAGGCTCAGCTGGTGCACGGTGTACGGGTAGACGAACGCGTTCGCGGTCGTCGCCACCATGACTGCGATGCCGAGTGCGAGCTGCCGCCGCGATGACTCGAGCACGACGGCGCCTGCAATCGCCCATGCGGCGACGAGCGGGACGAGGTACTGCGGGCTGAAGATCCGGTTCGTGAGCAGGAAGACCACCGGGGCCATCGCGGCGATCGCCAGCGCGGCGTGCAGCCGCCCGCGCGCGCGTATCGCCCCCGCGGCCAGCCCAAGTAGGAGGAGCGCCTGCACGACGACGACGAGCGGGTCGGCCCACGCCGGGACATCGGCGGGGAGCCAGAACTCGCGCTCGTTTACCGTCGCCAGCCCGAGCGGGTCTAGGAGCAGGTACCAGACGGACTCGCCCGTGATCCCCTGCCCGCCGAAGTAGCGGTAGCTGTACGTCGCCTGGCTGAAGCTCCAGAGTAGAAACGGCAGGTGGAGGCCCGCGAACACGGCAACGAAGGCGGCCATGTGCGAACCGAACTCGCGCGTCCGCCGCGAGGCGATGAGCCACACGGCGAGAAAGGCGAAGCTGAGCGCGGGAAACCACTTGACGGCCGCGCCGAGGCCGAGAGCGGCGCCCGAGAGCGCCCACCGGTCTCGAGACGCGAGCAGTAGCCCGAGCGCGAGCAGCGCGGTCGGCGCGAGGTCGAAGCGGAACTCCCAGAAGAACGCATTCATCGGCCACAGCGCGACGAGTGCTGCCAGCCACGGCGTCGTGCGGGTGCGCAGCGCCCACACGGCGGTCACGGTCAGGAGATGGAACGGGACCATGAGGAACGCGTTCGAGGCACGTGTGCCGCCTCCGCCGAGCCACGCCTCGAGCGCGAAGAGGAGGACCGCTCCCGGCGGGTACTGGGCCTCCGGATACCGGCCGTCGAGGAACTCGTTGCCCCAGCGTCTGTAAAGGAACTGCGAGTCGAAGCTCTCGAGCCCGACGCCGAGATGGACGGCGATCCACCCGAGCTGGAACGCGAGCGTCACGCCTAGGAGCGGGACCAGGCGGAGCCGCTCCTGCTCCTGCCAGACGAGCACGAACGCGGCGCAAGCGATCGCGGCGGCAAGCAGCATTGGCGCGGCCGTCCCACCTTTCTGCGTGGCGAGTTCGCAGGCGATGGTGGTCGCCGCAGTCACCGCGAGCACGAGATGCGGCTCGCGCCAGATCGGGCCCCTCGACAGGCCGCGTCCACGCTCGGCCCCTACGGGGGCCGTCATGCGCGCGGCAGGCGCAGCTCTCGTGCAGGATCGCCGGGTTGGGCGGCGTGCCGCCGCGGACCACCGACGACGCGTGCGACGAGGTAGAGCGGGCGGTGGAGCGTCTGGTCATGGACCCGGGCGAGGTATCGGCCCAGGATGCCGATGCTGATCAGCTGCGCACCAGCGAGGAAAAGCACCGCAGCGAGGATCCAGATCTCGACGCTCGTCGCGAGTGCGCCCGCGGCCGTGAGAACGAGAATGGCGAGCGCGCCGATGCCGCTCGCCAGGGCAATCACCGTGCCGAAATAGGTCGCAAGCTTGAGCGGGACATCCGAGAACGACACGATCGCCTCGAAGGCGAGGCGGAAGAGCTGCGGGTACGAGGCGCCTCGCCCGGTCGTCCGGTCGGCGCGCCGGTACTCGATTGCGACCTGCTTGAAGCCGACCCAGTCGACCATGCCCCGGAGAAAGCGTCGGCGCTCGTCCATCCGCCGGATCGTCTCGGCAACGCGGCGCGACATCAGCCTGAAGTCGCCCGCCTGTCCCTGCGTCGGTGCCCGGGCGAGCCGGCTCATGAGCGAATAGAAGACGCCGGCGAGACTGTGCTTGAGCCGGCTCTCGTCGCGGCCGATGCGCCGAGCGAAGACGACGTCAGCGTTCTCCCGCGCCGCGAGCGCGAGCATCTCCGGGATGAGCTCGGGTGGATCTTGAAGATCGGCGTGCATGATCGCCACGTAGCGTCCCCGGGCGTGGTCGAGCCCGGCGGTCATCGCGATCTCCATCCCGAAGTTCCGAGAGAGCTGGATGAGAACGACCCGGTCGTCGAGGGCGGCCCACTCCTCGATTAGCCTGGCGGACTCATCCTTCGAGCCGTCGTCGACAAGCACGACCTCGTAGCCGCCCTCGATGTCCGCCAGGGCCGTGGCGACGCGCGTGCGAAGCTCGAGCAGCCCCTCCTCCTCGTTGTAGACCGGGACGACGACTGAGACGAGCGGCTCGGGCGCACCGATCTCAGCCATCGTCGCCTGTCCTAGGTTCGTGGCGGGCAGTCAGGGGCGGATGCGAATGTCGCGCGTTGTGCGGCAGGGAATCATTCTATGGGCGCCCACGCCCGGGCGCGAGGGCGCTCGGCCGGTACGTCACCGCGAAAGAGCTGGAAGGCCAGGAGCGGCCGCCAGAGCGGCACCCGCTCGAGCCAGCGCTCAAGGCGGGCGCCGAGCAGCCGGTTCGCCGCGAAGGGCGGGAAGAGCCCGAAGCGCTCCAGCGTGGGGGACCT
Organism: Actinomycetota bacterium; assembly: GCA_046726915.1. Classification (GTDB taxonomy): domain Bacteria; phylum Actinomycetota; class Thermoleophilia; order Solirubrobacterales; family Thermoleophilaceae; genus JACVRW01. Next base: position 2,468 of record JBKPBS010000136.1, on the reverse strand, counting down.
GAGCCCCGCCTCCTCCATCGCGCCGAACACCGTGCGCGGACGCATGTTCAGGATGCCTTTGTCGCCGTGCCAGCTCATCCCGGGGGCGACGGCGAGCTGGATGTAGTAGAGGACGTTGAGCGGGTTCGGCTCAAGGAAGGCGATCCGCCCGCCGGGCCGGACGAGGCGCGCCATGGCTGCAAAGGACGCCGGCAGGTCGTGGAGGTGGTGGAGCGTGAAGAACCCGACGGCAGCATCGAATGTACGGTCGAGCGACTCCGGCAGCTCGAGGATGTCCGCGCAGTGGAGGGGGATCTCGTGGCGGCCGGCGTCGAACGCCTCGAGGCGGTCGAGCAGCGTCCGCGAGAGATCGACGCCCTCGACGGCGAGTCCACGCTCGGCGAGCGGCAGCGTGTAGCGGCCCATTCCACACCCGACGTCGAGGATGTGGTCGCCCGCCCCAAGCCCGGCGAACCTGACGAGCGCGTCCACCTGCCGCTCGACGTAGGGCGTCGAGGTCGGCCGCATCGCCTCCTCACCCGCGTGCTCGAAGTACTCGATCTGGAGGCGGTTGTGCTCGGCGATGTCCGGCTCGGTCGGGCGGGCCATGCCCTAGCTAACCATGAGAGCCAACCACTCGCGAGCGGACGGGTACGCGCTCGCGCCATCGGCTTACCGCCTCCCAATAACAAGCCTCGCGCCGTTCAGCAATCAGCGCGGGTGAGCAGTGGCGTCGGACGACGGAACGAGCCGCGTCGCCTGCGCGACCGGCTGCCGACGGATCGGTGAGGTAGCGTCGCAATGCAGCAGCGAGCGACTCCACGTCGTCGACCGGGACGACGGTGCCCGCGCCGCTGCCATCCATGATCTCGGCAGTGCCCGTGGCCGTTGTGCAGACGACTGGTCGACCGGCGCTCATCGCCTCGAGCCCAACGAACGGAAAGTTGTCGTAGCGGCTGCACAGCGCGACTACGCGGGACGATCCGTACCACGCGCCGAGCTCGTGCCGTGGGACCTCGTCGACAAATCGGCATGGAGCGTGAAGCTCGCGCGCGAGCTTCACGAGCCAGTCCTTATACGACCCCCCGTTGCGCAAGTTGGAACGTCCGACGAAGACGATCTCGAGCCCAGGCACGTCGGCTACGAGGCGAGCCGAGGCGCGAACGAGCACCTCGGGGGCTTTGCGACCCTCAAGCCTGCCGACGGCCAGTACACGCGGTGGTGCGGATTCTGCCGACGGGAGCGCTTCCCACAAGGTGGTCTCGACTGGATAGCGGATGATCCTTGGCTCGCCGTCGCCGAGCCAGCCTTCGCGGACGAGATCGGCGGCCAGGCGCTTGGACGGGCTGGTGACGAGATCGGCTCTCTGAACCGCGGCCCGTTCGACGATAGTCGCGAGTCGACGGTCTCGCGTCCACTGAAAAGATCCGGGGTTGGTGCGTCCCACGATCAGTAGGGGCGTATGAAGGTGGACGACAAGCGGGTGCCTGCGGCGGATGCCAAAGAGGAGCCCTTCGGCCATCCAGTCGGGCGCCTCAATGACGTCGACCTCCACGCGGAGACGAACGTACTCGCGATAGGAGGCAACCGCGCCCTCCACCCGGAAGGCGCTCGAGGGGACGTAGTTCCTGATCTTGCGAAGCAGGCGCGGAACGCCCCGCCTGTGAAGGTGCACCCCCGCCCTCACATCGTCAGCGGTCGCCTGTCCGTGAACGCAGGACAAGACATGAACCTCGTGACCTCTTTGCACCAGCGTGCGCGCCATGATCTCGACGTACGAGCCGATGCCCCCACCTCCGGTCTCGGGCGGGTACTCGCGTGAGACAAACAGCACGCGCAGCGGCGCGGCAGGCCGTGCTCCGCGGGCTGCCTCAGCGACGGGGTGCAATGTGTCCGACGGTAGCGAAGCCGACCAGCCGCCTGCGCGCCGCCGCTCGTCGAACCGCGAGCTCGTACGCGCGGTCGAGGCCTTCAGCCTGCGCAGCGAGCGTGAACGAGGCAAGGACATGCGCCCGCGCGGCGTCCCCGAGCCGCGCGCGAAGCTCGCCGTCGTCGAAGAGCCGGACGATCGAGTCGGCAATCTCCGCCGGGTTCTCGGGCGCGACGAGGATGCCCGTCTCGAGGTGCCGGAGCTGTTCCGGGAGGCCGCCGACCGCGGTCGCGATCACGGGCAAGCCGGCCGCCATCGCCTCGAGTGTGGAGAGCGGGAAGCCTTCGGCCCGCGATGCGAGAACGAAGACGCTCCACCGGGCCAGGGCATCAGAGACGGGTGTGCGGCCGAGCAGGGTCAGCGACTCACGCAGTGGGGATGCTGCGGCCCTTTCCTCGATCGCCGCGTCGAACGCGTCGTCGCCCCACAGCCGCTGCTGACCGACGTGCTCGAAGCGCAGCTGCGGCCGCTGCCGGAGCGCGAGCTGGGCGGCCGACAGGAAGATGTCTGTGCCCTTCGTCCGGCTCACATAGCCCAGCGTTCCGACGACGAAGCTGCC
>JBKPBS010000135.1:0-11204 GCA_046726915.1 Actinomycetota bacterium | reverse complement strand
CCGGTGAGCGTCGTGGGGAGCGCCATTGATGGAAGCCGCCACTGCTCGCGCCACCCGGCGGCCGCCGTGGCTCGCGGGCGTCGCGCCGCTCGCGCTGCTGGCTGTGGCGATCGGGCTGTTCGTGCTGCTCGACGCACCGGGGCTCAATCGGATCGGCGTCCCGCAGGAGAAGCTGTCCGTCGAGCGCACCGTCCTGAAGCCCGACGAGATCCAGCTGCACGTGCGCAACGATGGGCCCGACCCCGTCCGCGTGCGCCAGGTGATCGTGAACGACGGCTTCGCGCCGTTCACGGCTACCAGCAGCGAGATCGGCCGCCTCCGCGGGGCGGAGGTCGACGTCGAGTATCCGTGGATCGAGGGCCAGGACTACGAGGTCAGGCTGCTCACCGACACCGGGGTGACGATCGACCACACGATCACGGCCGCCACGGAAACGCCGGGCGCCGACCTCGACTTCTACGGCCTGATGGCGCTGATCGGCCTGTACGTGGGCGTGATCCCGGTCGCCATCGGGATGCTGTGGCTGCCCTGGGTCCGCGGCGTGGACGCGCGCTGGATCCGCTTCCTGCTCGCGTTCACGATCGGCCTGCTCGCGTTTCTCGGCATCGAGGCGCTGCTCGACGGCTCGCAGATCGCGCAGACCGGGGCGGAGGCGTTCGGCGGTGCGGCGCTCGTGTGGCTGGGCGCGGCCGCTGCCTTCCTCGCACTCGCCGGAGTGGATGGATGGCTCCGGGGGCGGCGTAAGGACAAACAGTCATCCGGGCTCGGCTACCACGCCGCGCTCCTGGTCGCCATCGGCATCGGACTTCACAACCTCGGCGAGGGGCTCGCGATCGGCTCCGCATACGCGATCGGCTCGCTCGCCCTTGGCGCCAGCCTGGTGGTCGGCTTCGCTCTCCACAACACCACGGAGGGGCTCGCGATCGTCGCCCCGGTCGCGCGCGAGCGCGCCGCGCGCCTCACCCGCCTCGCGGTGCTCGGCCTGATCGCGGGCGCGCCCGCGATCCTCGGCGCCTGGATCGGCGCCTCCGCCTACCAGCCCGGCCTCGCGGCACTGATGTTCGGTGTCGGCGCGGGGGCGATTGCGCAGGTCGTCGTTCAGATCGCGCCCCAGGTCCGGGACGGCGCCGGACGGCTGCTGCACCCGCTCGCGGTCGGCGGCCTCCTGACGGGCCTGGCGGTCATGTACGCAACCGGCCTCATGGTGTCGCTCTGATGGCCGCGGCTCGCACGGACACGGTCGAGATCTCGAACGCGGTCCAGGACTACGCGAAGGCGATCTGGTCGATCGCGCAGCGAAGCGATGCGCCGGTGTCCACGTCGGCGCTCGCCGAGCGGCTCCACGTGTCGCCCGCGTCCGCCTCCGCGATGGTCAAGCGGCTCGAGTCCCTCGGGCTCGCCGCGCGCGAGCCCTACCACGGCGTGCAGCTCACGCGCGCGGGCGAGCGCGTGGCGCTCGAGGTGCTCCGCCACCACCGGCTGCTCGAGCTCTATCTCGCGGAGGCGCTCGGCATGCCATGGGACCGCGTGCACGAGGAGGCCGAGAAGCTGGAGCACGCGATCTCGCCCGAGCTGTCGGAGCTGATCGCCGCCAAGCTCGGCAACCCGACCCACGATCCTCACGGTGACCCGATTCCGACACGTGACGGCGAGATCGACGAGTCGCCAACGCGCGCCCTCGCCGACCTGCGCCCAGGGGAGCGCGGCGTCTTCTCGAGGGTTTCCGACTCGAACCCCGCCATGCTGCGCTACCTGTCCGAGCGCGGGATAGCGCCGGGCGACGAGCTCGAGCTGGCGGGCCGCGAGCCGTTCGGCGGGCCGCTCACGGTGAGGGCGAACGGCCGCGAGCACGCACTCGGCGACCTGCTTGCGCGAGCAATGCGCGTGGAGCCCGGCGGCTGAATGCATCGCTCAGCATCGGGCACCGCCCGGTGCTTGCGCGTATCGTTCCCGGCGTGGCGCTCGCCGACGACTTCCAGGCGGTGGTCGACTCGCTCCCGCCCGACTGGAGCCAGCTGGAGATGGACCTGCGGATCGCGGACGAGGACCGCTACATCGACGCCGCGACCCTGCTCGTCCAGATCAACGCGATGCCGTACTCGCAGCACGACTGGCACTGGCGCATCCGCTCCGCGCGCGAGTTCGGGCATGCCGCGGCGGCCCAGACGGTGCACGGCACGCTCGCGCTGCTCGACGGCGAGGGCATCGAGGGCGAGCTCGTGCTGCGCGAGGCGCGCTCGGGTCGCGTGGAGGTGGTCCAGATGTGGGGCCGCCCGGAGTCGGTGCGCCGGGAGTTCAACCGCCGCCGCGCGCAGTAGGCGGCCGGGCGTGGCGCGCGTGGCGCTGCTCTGTCCGGACCTCCTGTTCGGGTCGAAGCTGCAGGGTGCGCTCCGGGCGGCCGGTCACGAGCCGGTCGCGCCCGGCGATGACGCGGACGTGCTCGTCGTGGACCTCACCGACGAGCCGGACGCGCGCATCGCCCAGGCGGCCGGAGCCGGCGTCCCGCGGCTCGGCTTCTACTCGCACGTCGAGCAGGACGTGCGCCGGCGCGCCGAGGAGGCCGGCTTCGAGCGCGTCGTGCCGCGCTCGCGGATGGCGCGCGACGCGCCCGCGCTGGTCGAGTCGCTGCTTTAGGCGCCCGTCGGCCGCGCGTCCTTCGGGGCGTAGCGGTGGTGGAACATCAGCGCGTTGCCGTCCGGATCCGAGAAGTACGCCATGTGGCAGACGCCGCTGTCGAGCGTGTCGGCCGCGAACTCCACTCCCTTTGCCTCTAGCTCCTCGCGTGCCGCGGCGACGTCGTCCACGTGCAGCGCGATCGGATGCGAGTGCGGCTTGGCCTCCATCCCGAAGGCGTCCGACTGCATGACCGCGATCGTCAGCGAGCCGGTCTCGTACTCGCGCGCGGGCATGCTGCCCCACTGCTTCGAGCGCTCGAGGCCGAGCACGTCGCCGTAGAACTCGTCGGCTTTCTCGAAATCGCGGGTGGGCACGGTGATGAAGTCGACGCCTGAGATGTTCATGGGACCCGAAGCTAGCGGACGAAGAAGGCTTGGCTCACGTCGGGGGCGCGGCGCAGGATCCCGAAGCGCGCGTCGAAGCGCGCCCAACCCCGGAGCGCCGCCTGGTTGAGGCGCACCGGCGGCTCCAGGGCAGGGGCCACGGCCTTCAGCTGGGCGCGGACGAGCGGCTCGTCGGCGCCCGAGGCGCGCACCAGCGTCTCGACCGTCGCATCCTTGTCGCGCAGCGCCGTGTCGGTGCCCTCGGCGATCGCGTCGAGCATGTCGTCCACCAGGCCCTCATGCTCCTCGAGCGTCTTCCGCTCCACGGCCAGCACCAGCTCGGGGTAGCGCGGCGCCCCGTAGTCGTCGACGCGGAACTCGCGCGTGTCCACGCCGCGTTCGCGCAGGGCGACTCCCTCGGCGTTCCAGAACGCGACGACGGCGTCCACCTTCCCCGCGATCAGGCTCGGCACCGCCGAGAAGCCGATGGTGATCTTCCTGACGCGGTCGTAGTCGCCGCCGTCGTGCTCCACCACCGCGCGCAGCACCGCCTCGTCGGAGGGCAGCCCCGTCACGCCGACTCGTCGTCCCTCCAGGTCGCGCGGCCGCTTCACGTCGCCCCGCGCGATCACCGCGGCAAGCGGGCGCTGGACGAGCGCGCCCACGCCCACGATGTCGCTCCCCGCCTGGCGCGCGAGCCCGAGGTCATGGATGTCCACGACCGACATGTCCGCACGGCCGGCCGCCAGCAGCTTCAGCGAGTCCGTGCTCGCCGCCGGTACGCGGATCTTCAGGCCGCTCGCGTAGATCCCGGCGTGGACGGCGTTCGGCTGGAAGTCGAGCGCCAGCGTGCCGGGCTCGGAGCTGCCGCCGGAGTCGTCCCCGCCGCAGCCGGCGAGGCAGATGAGTGCCGCGATCAGGGAAAGGAATCTGAGCACGGCGGCGAACAGTACGGCGAAGCATGAATGCCACGGAGGTGACCGAAGTGCAGGACCGTGGGCCCGCGGCCTATATCGCCGAGTTCGTCGGCACGCTGCTGCTCGTCTTCTTCATCACGGCGGCGGTCTCGCTGTACGTGAGCACGAACCCCGCGGTGTTCAGCGACTTCTCGGTGGTCGGGCTCGTCCACGCCTTCGTGCTGTTCGGGCTGATCCAGACGCTGGCGCTCATCTCCGGAGCGCATTTCAACCCGGCCGTAACGGCCGTCATGACCGCGCTGCGCCAGATCAAGCCGCCCGACACGGCCATCTACATCGTGGCTCAGCTCGGCGGCGGTACCGCGGGTGCGCTGCTGACAAAGGCCCTGCTCGAGGACGAAGGCAAGGCGATCAACTACGGCGCGACGCTCGTCTCGGACCGGATCGGCGGCGACATCCTGCCCGGCATGGCCGTCGAGGCGATCGGTACGTTCTTCCTCGTCTGGGTGATCGTCGGCGTCGCCGTCAACCCGCGGGCGACCAAGGAGTGGGCCGCCCTCGCGATCGGCGCCGCGCTCGGCATGGGCGTGATGGTGCTGGCCCCGCTGACAGGTGCGGGGTTCAACCCCGCGCGCAGCTTCGGGCCCGCGGTCGTCTCCGGCGAATGGGGCGGAGCGGACCACTTCCTGCTCGTGTACGTCGCCGCGCCCGTGATCGGCGCGCTGGTGGCCGGCTTCCTCTACTTCGCCCTCGTCATAGCGCCGGGCAAGCGCGAGGCCGGCGGCATCGAGCCGGTCGGCTAGGGCTAGGCGCCCACCCAGCGGATACGGGCGCCGGCGAGGCTCGGGGTGGCTCGTCGCGAGGGCGCCGCCTCGACGCCGGCGTCGAAGCCAAGCTGTTCGATGCTCTCAATGACCGCGATACGTTCCGTGTCGAGCGCCTGAAGTCGTTCCAGTAGGCGGTTGCGGACCTCCAGAAGCTCATCGGTCGAGAGGAGCGCCGCGCCGGGCGCGCGTTTCTCTTCGCCCGTGCCGAGCGGGGGTGGGGGTAGTCGCGCCAACGTGGCCTCGAGAGCGGTGATCTGCTCGCGCAGCTCCCCTCGGGTTGGAGCCGCGGCGCCCGCCACGAACGTGCCGCGGCCGTGCTCGCTCCGCACAAGGCCCTCGGCCTCCAGGCGCGCATAGACGGCTCGGACCGTGTTCACGTTCACGCCGGCCGACTCCGCGAGCTCGCGGACGCTCGGCAGCCGGTCGCCGCTCTCCAGCTGCCCTGACTCGACGGCCGTCCTGATCTGGTCGGTCAGCTGAGCGCCGAGCGGGACGCCGCTCGTCCGGTCAACGCGTCCCTGCAGTCGGTCCTCCATGGCCAGCGACGCAGTGTACCAGCACAGAGTGGTAGTGTGTCAGGACTGTGTTAGCACAGCTCGAGGATGACCGGCGCGGCTACCTGGCCGGCGCCGTCACGGCGGCCCTGGCGGTCGCGATCGTGGCGGGCAGCGCCATCCTCTGGATCGGCATCCCCGTGCTCGGCCTCTGGCTCGCGGGCGAGTTCACCACAACCGCCGAGGGATTCCTGTTCGCCACGCTCGGCGGCATCCCGCTGGCCATGGTCGGCTTCGGCTGGGTGCTCTACCGCGTGAACGCCATGTACCTGCGCAGCCGCGGGCCGGACGCGGCGTCCGAACGCCGGCACTCGGCCTGGAACGTCAGCCTCAGCGACGAGCGCGGCCGCGACCGGCGGGCACGCGCCCCGCGCCGCCTGATCGACGTGGCCATGACGGTCTCGATCTCGATCGCACTCGTCCTGATGGCGATCTGGTTCTTTTTCCTCAGCGAGATGTGGCTCGTGAACCCGCTGTGAGGGGACTGCTCGCCGCGCCGCGGGGGTGGCTCACGGCGTTCGGCGAGATCGCCAGCTTCAGCGGCCGCGTCGTGGCGGGCGTGTTCAGCGGGCGGGTGCTGCGGTTCTTCGGGGAGACGCTGCGGCAGGCCGGCATCCTGATCCTCGGCTCGGCGCTCGTGATCTGGGGCCTCGCCTTCATCCTCGGCCTCCAGTGCGGGATCGAGGGCGCCTACTTCAGCCGCTCGACGGGCGCGCCCGCCTACTCAGGAGTCTTCTCCGCCTGGTGCGACCTGCGCGAGGTGATGCCGTACGCGTTCGGCTACATGATGTCGGCGAAGGTCGGCACGGGTCTGGTGGCTGAGATCGGCGCGATGCGGATCTCGGACGAGATCGACGCGCTCGAGGTGATGGGCATCAACTCGCTCCTGTTCCTCTGCGCAACGCGCCTGCTCGCCGCCTGGCTTGTGCTGCCGTTCATGTACACGGCGGCCATCGGGGCCGGCTTCCTCGCCAGCTACATCGCGGTGGTCCAGCAGATCGGCGAGGTCTCCTCGGGCGGCTTCTTCCTGATCTTCTGGATGTTCCAGAACCCACCCGACCTCTTCTACAGCCTGATCAAGGGCATGGCGATGGCCACCGTGATCGTGCTGGTGGGGTGCTACTACGGCTACAACGCGAGCGGCGGCCCGGTGGGAGTCGGCACGGCGACGGCGAAGTCGATGGTGCTGAACACCGTCATGGTCCACCTCGTCGGGATGGTCGGAACCCAGATCTTCTGGGGCTCGAACCCGCGCGCGCCGATCGGCGGCTGAAGCCATCGCTGCGGCGCGGGCACCGCCCGCGGCACCCGCACTACCGAAACAGGTCCTGCTCGGGCGGACGGCGGAGCGCGGCCGCGCCCGGACCGTCGTCGCTCGTCACGTAGCGCTCGAGCCCTCTCACGAGCACCACAGGCTCGAGCGAGTCCTTCGCGCGTGCGAGGTCTGCGGCGGCCGCGATCGAGTCGGCCACCGCGATCGAGGTCACGCGCAGCCCGCGCCCGAAGGCGTCCCTGCGGCCGCTCCACTGGTCGAGCGGCGTGAGACCCGCGGCGCCGATCGCCACGTCGGTCTGACCGAGCCGCCAGGCCCGGCCGAATGAGTCGGCTACCACCACGGCCGGTCGCACCCCGCGCGCCGCCTCGATGCCGGACCTGAGCGCGGCGGCCGAGCCGTCCGGGTCCTCGGGCAGCAGCACGAGCTCGTCGCCCTCGCCAGACGCGTTCGACTGGTCGACCCCCGCGTTCGCGCACACGAAGCCGTGGCGGGTGACGCAGATCAGCGTGCCGTCTACGGCCCGCAGGATCTCGGCAGACTCGTCGAGCACGACCTGCACCAGGCGGGCGTCCTTGCGGTGCTCCGCGGCGAGCGTCCTGGCCCGATCGCCAGGCTCGACGCCGCTCAGGCGGCGAACCCTGCCCTCGGCCTTCGACACGACCTTGTGTGCCACCACCAGCACGTCCGAGTCGGCGAGGTCGCCGGGCGCGGCCGTCGCGATCAGCTCCGCGAGGTCGTCGCCCGGGCGGATCTCAGGCAGCGGGGCCAGCGCGCTGACGCCGAACGAGCTCAGGCGGAGGCCTGCGGCACTCGGACGGGCCAGGCGCCGGCGCGTTCGAGCTGTCGGAGCGCGCCGCGGGTCGAGGGCGCCTGGCCACGGTGGACCTCCAGCTCGGCGACCAGCTCGGCGAGGTCGTCGGCCGTGTCGACGTCGAGTGCCAGCGTGCGGATCTCCTCCACGCGGTGCGGCACGCCGGCCTCCTCGGCCGCCGCCACGTGGCGCGCGAAGCTGCCCTCGCCGAAGCTCGGCCCGATCGCGTCGGGCGGTGTCAGTACGACCGCGTTGGTCCCGGTGCCGTGCCGGTCGGGAACGATCACCACCGCGCCCGGCCGCGTGAGGAGGCCGGCCAGGTCCCCCGGTTGCACGAGCGGGGTGTCGCCGGGCACGAGCAGGACGCGGTCATAGCCCTCCGCGAGCGCGTGGCGGATCCCGATGAGCGCCGCCTCGGACTGCCCGGCCTGGGCGGTGTCGGGCAGCACGCGCACGCCGTGGCCGCCGGCCGCGGCCTCGGCGGTGCGGTCGGAGGTCACCACGGCGATGTCGTCGAGCCCGGGCACGCGCCGGATCGAGCTCAGGACGTCCGTGAACATCGCCTGCGCGAGCGCCTGGCGCGAGCCGGCGCCGAGCGACTCCGCGAGGCGCTGCTTTGCAGCACCGAAGCTCTTTACTGGAAGAATCGCGAGCGTTCTCACAGAGCGTCCGAGCGAGACTAGCGCGTGGCGCGAACGGAGGCGGCGAAGTCGAGCACCTCGCATGCAAGCCGGGCGCGATCGTCGGCAGTCTGCATCAGGGTGTCGGTCACGAGCTCGGGCGCTCCGTTCGACGACTCGTCGGCGACCATGGCGTCGATCACGTCGCTGTAGGCGCGGGCGATTCCGGCCGCGCTGGTCGCGAGACCGGCCTGCTCGCAGAAAGGCTCGGTCGGCCCCTTCACGGCATGGCCCCCGACGAACGGGCTGACCGCGATGACCGGCGCGGGCGCGGCGCGCAGCGCCTCGCGCATCCCCGGGAGCGCCAGGATCGGGCCAATCGAGATCACCGGGTTCGACGGCCCGATCACGATCGCGTCGGCCTCCGCGATGGCCTGGAGGACGGCGTCCGACGGCGGCGCCCGGTGGAGCCCGCGCAGCTCGACTCCGTCGACCGGCCCCTCTGCCTTCTCCACGATCATGAACTCCTGGAAGGGCAGCTTGCGGCCGCGAGCGCTCACCCAGGTGGAGACGCGGTGGTCGCTCATCGGTAGGACGCGCGCCTCGACGCCCAGCGCCTCCACCACCGCCTGGTGCGACTGCGTGAGCGTCTGACCGGCTCGCAGGCGCTCGGTGCGGAGCAGGCACATCGCGAGGTCGCGGTCGCCGAGCCGGAACCAGTTCGCCCGGCCCGCGCCCTCGAGGGCCTCCATCACCTTCCAGGTGTCGTCCCTCAGCCCCCAGCCGCGCTCGTCGATCTCGTCGGCCAGCCAGTAGGTCACGAGGTCCGGGTCGGGAGACACGTGTACGCCGTAGATGTCGATGTCGTCGCCCGTGTTCGCGACGACGGTGAGGTTGTCGCAGGCGTCCAGGAGCCCGCGCGCCAGCTTCGCCCCGCCGGTCCCGCCTGACAGCACCACCACGGAATCCATGCGGGTAGTCTGCCCGGCGGCGCGTGCGACTCGCGGATCGAACAGCTCTCGTGACCGGCGGGGCGTCGGGGATCGGCGCCGCGACCTGCCGCAGGCTCGCCGCCGAGGGCGCGCGCGTGGCGGTCACCGACGTGAACCTCGACGGCGCCCGCGGGGTGGCGGACGAGGTCGACGGGGCGGCGTTCGAGCTCGACGTGCGCTCCACCGACTCGGTGCGCGCGGCCGTCGAGGCAGCTGAGGGCGAGCTCGGGCCGGTCGACATCCTCGTGAACAACGCCGGCTACGACGAGTGGAACTGGTTCACCGCCACCGATGAGGCACTCTGGCAGCGGGTGCTCGCGGTGAACCTCGTCGGCGTGATCGCGTGCACGCACGCGGTTCTGCCCGGCATGCAGGAGCGGCGGCGCGGGCGGATCGTGAACGTCTCGTCCGAGGCCGGCCGCGTGGGATCGAGCGGATCGGCCGTCTACTCGGCCGCGAAGGGCGGCGTGCTCGGTTTCACGAAGGCGATCGCGATCGAGAACGGCCGCTACGGGATCACGGTGAACGCGGTCGCGCCCGGGCCGATTGAGACGCCTCTGTTGATGGCCGCGCCCGAGCAGCTCGGCGACATCGGCAGGCGGATCGTGGACACGATGATCGGCTCGACGAATCTGCGCCGGCTCGGCCACCCCGACGAGGTGGCCGCCGCGATCGCGTTTCTCGCCTCCGACGACGCCTCGTACGTGACGGGGCAGTCGCTCGGGGTGAGCGGCGGCCTTGCCAGAATCTGAACGTGCCCCAACACGTTCGGATCCGCGAGGTCGGCCCGCGCGACGGCTTCCAGAACGAGCCCGAGGTGATCGAAACGGACGACAAGGTCCGGCTGGTCGAGCTGCTCGCGCGCACAGGCGTAAAGCGGCTCGAGGTGACGAGCTTCGTGCGCGCAGACGTGATCCCGCAGCTCGGCGACGGCGCCGAGGTGCTGCGCAGAGCCGAGATTCCCGACGACGTGGCGGTCACGGTGCTCATCCCGAACGAGCGCGGGCTCGAGAACGCGCTGGAGCTCCGCGACCGCTTCGACGAGGTGAACCTGTTCCTCTCGGCCTCCGAGACGCACAACCGGAAGAACGTGAACCGCTCGATCGAGGAGTCGCTCGCAGGGCTCGAGCGCGTGATCGCCCGTGCGCGCGAGGAGCGGCTGCGCTGCGAGGGCGTCATCTCCGTCGCGTTCGGGTGCCCCTACGAGGGCGAGGTCCCACGCGAGCGGGTGCTCGAGATCGCGCGCCGGCTGGTGGCGGCCGGGTGCGAGGAGATCGCGTTCGGTGACACGACCGGCATGGCCAACCCCGCGCAGGTCGAGCGCTTCTTCGACGGGCTCGAGCTCGGCGTGGAGCTCACGGGCCACTTCCACAACACACGCGGCCAGGGGCTCGCGAACGTCGTGGGCGCGCTGAGCGCGGGGGTGCGGAGCTTCGAGAGCTCGTTCGGCGAGCTGGGCGGGTGCCCGGTGCCGCCGGGGGCGACCGGGAACGTCGCGACCGAGGACCTCGTCTCGATGCTGCACGAGATGGGCTACGAGACCGGCATCGACCTCGGCCTGGTGGTCGACGCGGCCCGCGCCGCGCAGGAGGTGCTCGGGCGGCCGCTCGGCAGCCACGTGCTCACCGCGGGGCCGGTCGAGTGGCAGCGCGGCTAGGGCCGGTCGAGTGGTTGCGCGGCTAGGTCTCTCGGTCGCGACGGGCGCGGCGAGCGTACTGCCGGGCTTCCTGGTCGGAGCGCTCGCGCTTCAGATCCGCGGGGATCTCGACGTCCGCGTCGAGGCGGTGGCCGGCGGGGTGACGGTGTTCTTCCTGGCGGGTGCGCTCGGCGCGGGTTGGGGCGGCCGGCTGGCAGACCACATCGGCGCGCTGCGGGCGATGAGACGCTGCGTGTTCGTCACGGCCGCCTCGCTCGCCGCGGCGGCGCTCGCGCCGTCGCTGATCGTGCTGTTCGCGCTGCTCGCCGTCGCGGGCGTCGCGAACTCGGTGACGCAGCCCGCGATCAACCTGTACGTGGCCGAGCAGATCCCGGCCGACCGCCAGGGGCTCGGCTTCGGGATCAAGCAGTCGGGTATCCCGGCGGCGATCCTCGTGAGCGGCCTGGCCCTGCCGGTGCTCGCCCTGCCGCTGGGCTGGCGGGCCACGCTCGCACTGTGCGCGCTCGCGCCGCTGGCGGTGGGGCTGGCGCTGCCGCCCGGCGGAGCGGAGC